>DASXUI010000624.1:0-7849 GCA_036504955.1 Armatimonadota bacterium | reverse complement strand
CAGCCCATTACGGTCGCGGATGTGGGCCACGACGTAGACGCCCACCAGACTGCTGGCGATGGTGGCGGCCACGTAGCGCAGCTCCAGATCCAGGCTTAGCCCGGTGCCGATGGCCAGCAGCGTTGCCACCAGTCCGCCTGTGTGAGCCGAGAGCAGCACGGAGAGCATCATCGCGGCCGCGGGGATCCACAGCAGTCCCAGGTAGCCGATGATCACGCTGTCCAGGCGGATGCCCAACGTCGTGGTGCCGATCTTCATACCCAGCACGGTCAGACAGACGACCAGTGCCAGCAGAGACATCCGGCGGAAGTCGCTGTGAACGGTCGGCTGGTGCTCCCGAAGGTAGAAGGTCACGAAGCCAACAAGTAGAGCGATCAGGGCGCCGATGCTGAGCATGCGCCCCAAGTCCACGTCCGGGCTTCTCAGACCTAGAGCCGTGAGCTTGTCCAGGTGGGTCTGGTTGATGCGGTCGCCCTTACGGAGGATGGTCTCGCCCTTGTGGATCTGGCCGCGGACCGGCACGACGTTCGCCATTTCCTCCTCTCGGGCCTCCTGGCTGCGGGTGAGGTTGAGCTGGCGGTTGGGCCGAATACAGACCCGAACGGCCTCCTCCAGGGCGGCGCGCTGGGGCGGCGCGAAGCGGTCCGGCGGGATCAGCTGGGGTATCTCTCGGTAGACCCGGGGACGGTCGTCAGGCTGGTCGCGGATTCCCTGGTCCATCACCTGCGTAAGGAGGTCCTTGGCCGCGCGCTGAAGGCGCTCCGCCTCCGCGGGGGTGTTCTGGACCAGGGTGAGGGCGGTGCCTCGGGTCAGGTGCGGCCCGCTGGCGCGCTGGAGCTGGCGCGAAGCCTGCAGGGGGTTGTAGGGGTACTCCTGCCGCGCGGCCTGAGCCTGGGAGAAGAGGGTGCTGAGCGCGCCCAGGGCGTCGGAGGCCGCGAAGGTGACCTCATCGTACCGGTTGCTAGTGCGGTCGGCCGCTTCGGCACGTTTGCGCTGCGTTTCGAGGCTATCGACGTACTCGACGGTACGCTGGGCGCTGATCTCCTCGGGACTGACGTCGCCAAGGTCCAGCTTCACCCGGTCGGGGAGGAAGTGGGTGGAGAGTAGGAGGGTGAGGGCCAGGGTGAGCCCGACGCCCAGCATGACGCGCCTGGGCTCCCCCAGGCGAGAGCGAAGCGCATGCCACGCTCCCGCCAAGGTGGGTGTTCTCATCTATGCAGCCGCTCGGAGGCGCCCAGCCCGGGTCCGGAGGTTGCCCTCACGAATCCCAGGTTGAGCTCGCCTTTGTGCCTGACGCGCGTCCCAGAGAAGATATCGTACCTCCGGCACACTGCTTCCGACGGGAGAGGAACCCCACTGAGCAGACTCATGGTCCCGCCAGAGAGCGTAGCCCTAACCCCCATAATCCGCGAAGAAGCCGCGCGTCGTGTATGACGCAGGCTTCCTCACGCTCTGGTGAATACGCGGGCTAACGCGCCAGTAGCTTCGGGTAGCCCGCGGCCTGCACGAGCCCCGATGCTTCGGAGCGGCGCCGCGGGTTAGGAGTTGTTAGCTTCGGCGTTCTTCAGGAGCTTGCGGCGTCGTGCCGCTGCCGCGCGCCGGCGGCGATCGCTGGGCTTCTCGTAGTGCTCGTGCGCGCGAGCTTCCTTCAAGATACCCGTCTCCTGAAGCTGCTTCTTGAACCGCTTAAGAGCGCTATCAATCGACTCGTTCTGCTTAACCTGGACCTGTGCCACTGACCTCATCCCTCCCCTCAGGCCTGCTATTCGGCGCATCCCGGGGCCTGCTTGAGGGACGCCGGTCCCGGCGCCCGGATGAGCCTGGCACCGTCCTGCCGCGCGTCCCCGCAGGAACTCTGGGGGAATCCCTCGGAATGAACCGTTAAGGGGTCAGGAGAAGAGATCCTCTGGGTGAGGGACCCGCTCCTCTATCCCTTTCGATAGACCGTTTGACCTTAAGATTATACGTTTCGCGCCCTCGTCTGTCAACCGCAAGGCCTGCGCGTCCCCTTGTACGACCAGGCCCTTTGCAGCCCCCTCATCTCAGGAAAGGATCGGCCTCATGCGCAGCACCCCGGAGCCCCGAGAGGGCGTCGCCGTTACAGGCAGAGTGGAGCTGGATTGCCCCTTCTGTGGGGCTCACCTTGTCGTGTCACAGGTTCAGGGTGACCGCTGCTCCTGCGGGGCCGAGTTCATGCGCTTCGGCCCTGGCGAGAGGGAGACCGCCTGGGACTTCTACCGAGCGGTCACCGGCCCTCGCCACCTACTCGAACCGGCGGAGGACGAGTATGTGGTTGCCCACCTCTAGCCCGCATTATGCACGAGGCGCTTGCGCGTCGCCCATGGCGCGGGCTTCCACCCGCTCTCGTGAATAATGCAGGCTAGAGCTCTGACGCCCAGATACCGTCGCCCGCGCGGCGGGAGGGACCATGCTCCCCCTGCTATCGGCTGATCCTGGGCCGGCGAGTACCCCTGACGGGAGATGAACAGGGCCCGATGTCCGCCTGTGAAGGCCCGCGGATCCCATGGGGCGAACAGCTCATCCCACTTCCCAGGATCGCTGCCCGGTGGCCGGAATGATCTGGCCCTACCGGCGGCGAATAGGGATTCAACCTCGGGTTGGGTTGCAGGGCAGGCGGGCTTACGCCTCATAGCCCTTGCCGCCCAGGCCGGCGGCCGCGCCACCGAAGCGGGGCGAGCTTTCCCGCTATCCGGTGACTGCCGGAGCCTCTGGAGCCGGCATCGCGCCCTAGACTCACTGCTTGCTACATGAGTTGCCGGCCTAACTGCAGTCTCGCAGGATGCGTCCATGTCGAGGACCAGAAGGCCGTTAGCCCTCTGGAGTAGGGCTGTCCCCACAGGAGAGAATGGCGACTCGGGCTGAGGGCCTACCGGCAGCGCTCCAAAGGCGCCGCGGGCCCAAGGACTTGATCGAGTCAGGAGCGCACGGCGTACGCTGTACGCACGGCGTGGGAGAGGGATAGCCGGTTCTGAAGGCCGGCGGCGTGTTTGAGAGGCGCGCCGCCGGTGCCATGCTGGCCACGGGTGAACCGCGTCCCGGCACCCGGGTAAGCGGTCTGACCGCCTCGTGTTGGGCCGAGGCGGCTTGTGCTAAGTGCGAGCCGCGGCGCGCCGCCCGGTGTCGCGTAGCAGCCGCGGTGGCATGGGCCAGCCGAGCATCACTCTAGTCTTGACTGCCGCACCCGGGAATCCCCCTGGCCGTCAGACCGTGCGCCCGGCCGCCCGCGCCAACGGCTCTGGCCCGGGCCTCTAGCGGCGGATGATGGGATGCCCCGTTACGCCCAGGATCCTCAGCAGCGTTACCGGCCTACCATCCGCGCCCACGCTGTGCATGGCCACCAGCGGATCCGTGCCGCCATCGAAGCGCTTCACCATCGCCTCCTCGCCGCAGATGGGGTACTTGTTGCAGAAGAGGCACTCGTTCCACACCTTATGCGGCAGCGATACCTTGTCCACCAGGTGGTAGCCCATCTTGCCGAAGAACTCCGGCACGTAGGTCAGGCAGAAGACCCTGGGGACCCCCTGAAGGCGGGCCTGCTCCTCGCAAGCTTCCACCAGACGCCTGCCCAGGCCCTTCCCCTGCTGTGACGGAGCCACGGCCAGACCCTTGATCTCGGCCAGGTCATCCGTGCAGACCTGGACGGCGCAGCATCCCACCACCTCATCGCCCGAGTAAGCGACGGAGTAGTCTCCCAGGCTCTGGAGCACCTCCTCAGTGCTTCGGTGAAGCATTTCGTCGCGGTCGGCGAACTGCTCGATGAGCAGGTGGATCTGCATCGCGTCCTCGGGCCTGGCGAGACGGATCGGAACCTGTACCTCTATGAGCTCTTCCAGCACGTTATCTGTCCTAACAAGCAGTAAGGGCCGCTTACGCGGCCCTCAGCCCGCACGGGGCATGCAGCGACTGAGCGTCGGGCATGGCGCGGGTTTCCACAGTCTATGCGCTGAAGACGCAGGCTAAGCCGCCGCCTCTAGCTCCTCTTCGGAGATGTCGAAGTTGGCGTAGACCCGCTGGACGTCGTCGTGATCTTCGAGGTGCTCCATCAGCCGCAGCATCTGCTGCGCCTCCTTGCCCTCTAGCTTCACGGTGGTCCTGGGCAGCATGGTCTGCTCCGCTTCGGCAACCTTGATGCCGGCGGTCTCCAAGGCCTCGCGAACGGACTGCACCTCCGAGGGGGCGGTGATCACCTCGAAGGACTCGGGATCGGCGCGGACGTCCTCGGCGCCGGCCTCCAGTGCCGCCAACATCACGGCGTCTTCATCCAAGCCCTCGGCAGGAACAGTTATGACGCCTTTGGAGTCGAAATTCCAGGCGACACATCCGGATTCACCCAACTGCCCACCGCATCGGCCCAAGATGTGGCGGATCTCCGGGACCGTGCGGTTGCGGTTATCGGTGAGGCAGTCCACCATCACGGCGGCGCCGCCGGGCCCATAGCCCTCATAGGTGATCTCTTCGTAGTTGACGCCCTCGGCGGTACCGGAGCCCCGCTCGATGGCGCGCTTGATGTTGTCCTGGGGCATGCTGTTCTCGCGGGCCTTCTGAACCGCCAGCCGGAGCCTCAGGTTGGTATCAATGTTACCGCCGCCCGCCTTAGCCGCGACGATGATCTCACGGGCGAGCTTGGTGAAGATCTTGCCCCGTTCAGCGTCTTGCTTGCCTTTACGAAGCCGGATATTATGCCATTTAGAGTGACCAGACAAGAGAGGGTTCCTCCAGCCGACCAGAGCAGTGCTAACTTGACCCCTTTACGAGGCGCTCTTAGCGGAGTGAAAAAGCGGATGCCGCCGGCAGCGAGCTGGCACGCGGGCCAGGCGGAGAGTGGCTTCCGGTCAGGAAGCAGCAAGCCTTCAGGCTGGGCCGCGAGGACGCGGCCAACGAAGGCGGACCGGAGCGGCGCCCAGGTGGAACCCGCGCGAGGGTGGCGGGCAGAGCCCGTTCACACCCTGGTGGCGGGACCGTAGGGGCCAGTCGATCTGTGCTGCTGGCCTTCCCGGCCCGTCCGCTTGAAGCCTGTCGCGGAAGCAGTGACGGACGCAGCCAGTATACCTCAGCGCGCTTCTCTGGGTCAAGCCGGCGGATGGAGTACCAGGCAGGCCATCGCCACCACTTCCAGGCTCTTGATAGGCCGTCAGCAGAAGCAGCGGCCCGCGGGCGATCACGGCAGCTTTGCTCGTGCGCCCGCCCGCGCCCTGCGCCATACGAAAGGACAGCGTGGACCCATGCCCCTCTTCCAGTACCAGGCGAAGGACCGGAGTGGGCGGACAGTGTCCGGCACCGTTGACGCCACCAACCGGAGAGAGGCCGCCGCGATCCTTCAGGACCAGGGCTTCTACCCTACCAGGGTGGAGTCACGGCAGGCCGGTCCGGCAACCACCACCCTGGCGGCGGGCCCCCCGGACCCATCTCCCGCGAGCAGGCTTCTCTTCTTCGTGCCGGGTCTCACCCCGAAGGCGCAGGCGGCCTTCTTCCGCCGCCTCTCGTCGCTGCTCACCGCGGGCGTCAGCCTGAGTGCCGCTCTGGAGTCGCTCCGCCGAACCTCGCGGGGTTGGCTGCTGCGCCGCGCCCTCGTCGATATGCAGGCGACCACCCAGGCGGGCAGCCCCTGTTCCCTTGCCATGCAGCGGCACCCGCAGGTCTTCTCCCCCCTCCAGGTGGCCCTCTTTGCCGCGGGCGAGCGTGTGGGGCGCATGGAGGTCGCCTGCAACCGGATTGCCGACCTAGCCGAGTCGAGCTTCAGGATGTGGCTGAAGGTGATGCGAGCCGCCGCCTACCCCATCGGCGCTCTGGTTGTGGCCTCACTCGTGCTGCCCGTCGTCCACTACTTCCTTAGCGGGGGCTCCTTACTGGATGTAGTCCTCTCTCCCGTGCGCTTCCTGGGAGGCCTTGTCCTCGAGTTCTACATCCTGTACCTGCTGCTGAAGGTACCGGCCATCTCCTATGCCTGGGACCAGATGAAGCTTGTCCTTCCCTTCGTCGCGGGACTCACTCGGCGGGTCTGCCTGTGCCGCTTCCTACGGGCCTTCGCCGACCTCTTCGACGCGGGCGTACCCGTGGCAACCGGGCTGATTCTGGCCTCCGATGCCTGCGGCAACCGGCCCATCGCGCGGCGCCTGAAGCGCGTGGCGCCACAGATGGAGCAAGGGATGGGCGTCGCTGATGCCCTGGAGAGCAGCCGGGTCCTGTCCGTGGTACTGGTCGACCTGATCCGCACCGGGGAGACCACAGGCCAGATGGACTCGATGATGCGCAAGGGCGCGGAGTACCTCGAGGCCGAGGCTGAGGCCAGCAGCGGGGCCGCGATGGCGGTGCTCCCCCTGCTGATCTGGCTGGTGTTCGCCGCGATGATGATCGGGCAGATCCTGGCGATGGCGGGCGTGTACTCGGGGCAGATCGACAAGTACATCAACATGTAGCTGCCGAAGCTGTAGCGCGTGTGGTTCAGTGACTACCCGTAGAGGGATCGTGGAGCGAGGCGAAGGGCCTCACAGCAGAGGCCAACCACGTGGTAGTCCACCTTCCACTCGCTGCCCTTGTCCTGGCCGCGGGGCCGCAGGTCTTCGCCGAGGGAGGCGTACCAGCCCCCGGCTTCGGGGTCGACGAAGCGGGACTTGATCAGTTCCAGCAGGCGGTCCGCCGCCGGCTCCAGCTCGGCCTGACCGCGCTCCCAGCGGTAGTGCAGGAGGGTCCGAAGGGCCTCAGCCTGCGTCCACCAGATCCAGTCGCGCCTGGGCAGCTCCCCCTCCGGAGTGGCCACGGAGCGCAGCCCGCCGGTCGCGGCGTCCAGGCCCAGGTTGAGCCCGGCTCTCAGCAGGCCCTGTCCCGTAGTCAGCAGAGGATCGGGCAGGCCCAGACTTACGCCGCTGGACAGCAGGAAGGCCCACTCGAGCTGGTGGCCCAGGTCGATGACGCCACCCTCGGGGCCCGCGAGTGCAGCCCAGTCGTCGTTGTAGAACTCCGGCAGCAGCCCGTCCTCCCGCACTAGCGAGGCGGCTAGCTCCGCGACGCGACGGGCCTCGGCGAGGTATTGAGCATCAAGGGCGGAGGCCGCAAGCAGTGCCTCCAGCAGATGCATGAGGGGGTTCGCGGAGCGGCCCGGACGAGGGTTGGTGAAGTCCCTGTCCATGCCGACCACTACACCGCCCCGCGCATCCTGAAGGTGAGATGCGAACGCCGCCCAGGTCCGGTGCACGACCTCCAGCAAGGCCGTATCGCGCGTGGCCCGGCAGGCATGTGCCAGGCCGAACAGAGCAAAGGCGTGGCCGTAGCTGTCCTTGCGAGTATCCAGGACCTTACCCTTGGCGTCGCAGGACCAGTAACACCCGCCGAGATCCCAGTCGCAGAGGTTCTGGAGCAGGAACAGAGCCCCGGAGCCTACGGCCTCGATGTAGGCCTGGCTACCGGTGAGCCTCCAGCCCTGGGCGAAGCAGTAGAGCAAGCGGCCCTGAGAGACAAGAGTGACCACCTGGTCGGGCTTCGGCCTCCACCAGCGGTCCAGGCGCGGCAGGAAGGCGCCATTGGGCGCAACGGCGGCCTCCAGCCACCGGGGCAGTATCTCGTCCAACAGGTGCGTGCGAAACCAATGATCCATGGGACCCCCCGTCTGCTTTGCCATCGAGTCTGACGTTCACGGGCGTGCTGTCCGGGCGGCCAATGAGCTATCATCCCTTTGTAGGCTTAGTCGGCGGACACAGGCCGCCTAGCCACCCAGACGCCAAGGCACAAGGAAAGGAAGGAAGCCCCGACACAGAGGGCCCAGGGGCACACACAGAGGCACCTAGTGTAGGAACACAGCATCCCTGTGGAGAGGACCGGGCGTGCCGGGCCG
>DASXUI010000623.1:0-5341 GCA_036504955.1 Armatimonadota bacterium | reverse complement strand
TCCCGCAAGCCGCGCGCCCGCATGGTCCCTCGTCGTGGCCAGGCATCGACTTGGATTGTACTCCCTGGGGGTCCATCTGTCCACGCGCTGTCCCCCTCAGACCACCGGCCACCGAGAGCTCTCACCAGTTAAGTCAGCGGCCGCAGACTGCCTCACCACCAGGACACCAGGAGGGGCAAGGGGACTGAGGGGACTGAGGGGACTCAGGGGGCTTAGGGGAACCCACCAAGGCGTCCGTCTCAGGCCCATCCCCTCAGCCCCTTCAGTCCCCTGAGCCCCCTTGCCCCTGCCGTTCCCTGTGTCTTGGTGGTGACGCTGTCTGCGGCTGCTGACCAAGGTATCGGCGTAGTCGGCTGTGACGCTGCGGAGGCACTGGGGGAGGGCGGGCGCGGTCCGGCATCTGGCGTGCCGCAACCGGGGCAGACGTCCGCGCGTCAGTTAGTGTACCATGGGGAGGCCGACGAGGTGCCTCGGGGGGCCGCGCGGCGAGCCGCGATTCGCGGGCTGGCACGCGAACTGCACCCTGGGGAAAGTGAACTGAACAGCCGATGATCCAGGGAGATAGGGCCGGATGAGCAGTGAGCAAGGTCGCAAGGTGCTGGCGCAGAACCGCAAGGCGCGGCACGAGTACGACATCGAGGAGACCTACGACGCGGGCCTGGTTCTGACCGGGACGGAGATTAAGTCCATCCGCGCGGGGAAAGCCAACCTCAGCGATGCCTACGCCACCGTTGAGCGCGGCGAAGCCTGGCTTCATCACATGCACGTGAGCCCCTACGAGCAAGGCGGCCGCTTCAACGTGGAGGCAAGACGCACTCGGAAGCTGCTGCTGCATCGACGGGAGATCAACAGGCTCATCGGGAAGGTGAAACAGAAGGGTCTTACCCTGGTGCCGCTGACCCTGTTCCTTCAGCGGGGTTATGCCAAGGTGGAGATCGGACTCGCCAAGGGTCGGCAGGTCCATGACAAGCGACAAGCCATCGCCGAGCGTGAGCAGCGGCGAGATCTAGAGCGCGCCCTGTCGGGGCGCGAGTAGGCGACCCTGGGCATTCCGGCGACGACGACCGGCGGGGCGCCAGTAGTGCATCGGGGTTGGCTCAGCGGCTGGGAGCCGATCCTCCTGATCAGTGGTGCTGAGTTACCGGCGTCGGTGTGGCGTCCACGGGGCGGAGCCCTGGCTTGACCGGAGGTCGCGGGTTGATATAATGAGGGGGTGCGCAGAGCTATTGCCCCAGGGGCCTCCCTACGAGGCTATCTGGGACAGAACGACTCTGTGGCCGGAAAGTGGGGGCGAAAGGTCTCGACAGAGAGGCGAAGGGCACAGATCGCAGGCCGAGGCGCCGCTGGCCTCGTAAAAAGCGGCAAACCAACAAACGCGAACACAAACAACTACGGCTACGCCCTAGCTGCCTAAATGTGCAGCGCGCCTCCTAGACCCCGCCGGGGGAGCTAGGGTAGGCGTCAAAAGCCGGCTTGGCTCTCGTAGCGCCTAGGAACCGAGAGCGACCAAAGGATAGGCTGGCCTCTGAGAACCCTGCCTATGGGGGTCGAGGAGGCGAGATCCAAAGCATAGGCTAAGCCTGTAGAAGTCTCTGTCAATCTCTCTTTGGACCCGGGTTCGATTCCCGGCGCCTCCACCATTGCCCTTGGTCACACGGCCAGGGGTGGCTCCCGGCTTCGTGCCTTCTTGAGGCGTGCGATGGCCCCTCGCTCCCGTGAGAGGCGACCCCGCGTGTCCCGCCCTCCCCAGGCTGCAGTTCCGCTGCCGCAACCCTCCACACCCCTGCCACAGGACCGTGTCCCATCCACGCCCCACCACGGACCCAGAGCCTTGGGTCGAAGGCCTGCCGCATAGAGCCAGGCTAGCGTGGGGTGGGGGAGCAGTCTCAGCAGCGCGGACCGTCTCTGGGGGTATCCCATTGTCTCACCTGAAGCTTCTTCTCTTACTGGGAACCCTGGCAAGCCTCTGCGGGCAGGCCTGGGCACGCTCTAACGTAAACGACTTCCTGCTGCGCGGCGGCGAAGTCACCCTTCTTCTCTCGGAGCCGGCTAAGTTCACCTGGCAGCGGGAGCAGCTTCCCGACCGGCTGGTGGTGGACCTCGCCGACTGCGAAATTGGCAGCCTGTCTCGGCAGCTCATCCGCTCCACCACCAACTGGTACGACCACGTCCGCGTGGAGAAGCGCACTGACTCCCTTCACCTGGTCTTCTACGTGCGTCCCGGCCTTCGCCCGGAGGTGCTGGCGGAGTCCCCTGCTACCAGCCTGGTGATCAGCCCCGGCCCAGGGGTGACCGCGCCGGATACCCGGCCGGCGGCGCCCAGGCTGAAGCCCACCCCAGCTTCGCCGCCGAGGGTGGCCCCGCCCGCTCCCGTCGAGCCCCCCAGCGACGGGCCCGACACCCCTCGCGCGGAGCCGGTGGACCCCTCTGGCGCGCGCGCCTCCATTCAGCGGATCTCCATTCTGCCCCCTAAGGACGGCGTGGTGGACGTGGTGGTGGAGCTGACCCGCGCTCTGCGCCCGGTCTCCTTCCCCCTCTTCAGCGACCCCGCCAAGCCGCGCATCGTGGTGGACTTCCCAGGGGCTAGCCTGGAGCCCAGGGAGCAGCAGATTGACGCGCCGGTGAAGGACCTGGTGACTCGCGTTCACACGGGCCTCTTCGAGGGCAAGACCCCACGAGTGGTCCTCAACCTATCTCAGAAAGCCTACTACCAGCAGATAGTTGAGGACGACCCCTTCCGGGTGATCCTCCGGGTGGGCGGCCAGGGCGTGCCGGTCTCGGACACAGGTTCGAAGCCCCCTCGCCCCGTCTCCCCGAGCATGCCTGAGCCCGAGGCGCCCACCGTGCCGATGGTCGCGGGCAGCTTGCGCGGCAGCACGGTGGTCCTGGATCCCGGCCACGGAGGCAGAGATTCGGGCGCCACCCACCTGGGCCTGCGCGAGAAGGACGTGACCCTCGATGTCGCCAAGCGAGTGGCGCTTCTGCTGGAGAGCGCGGGCGTGCGCGTGGTGATGACGCGCAGCGATGACCGTTATATCACTGTGGGAGGAAGGCCCCAGATGGCCAATAGTCTGGGGGCCGACCTCTTCGTGAGCATTCACTGCAACGACACCGGCGGCCCGCGTGTCTGGAGCGGCACGGAGACCTACTTCCACTACAACAGCGCTATACAGAAACAGTTTGCCCGCATCATGCAGCGTCACGTGGTCGGCTCCCTGGGGCTGCCTGACCGGGGCATCCGCAGCGATGGGATCAGGTTCCCCGGCATGGGCTTCGGCGTTCTGCGCGGCGCCCGCATGCCGGCGGTGCTGGTGGAGATCGGCTACGTGAACCACCCGACGGATGCATCCCGACTGAGCGACCCGGTGTACCGGCAGAAGGCGGCGGAGGGGGTGTTCGAGGGACTGAAGGCCTTCCGAGAGGGCTCGCCCACGGCCGTGGCGGCCACTTCGGTGCCGGCTAGTACGACCGACAGCGCGGTGGAGGAGACCGAATGAGTAACCGGTTCCTGCTGGTTCTGGTGGTGGCGCTGGGCTGCACCGCGGGGCTGTACCTGGGCATGCGCCAGCGGCCCCAGATTCCCGCCGTGCCTCCCGAGCACGCCGCTCGCCAGAGAGTCGCCGTGGCGCCTCGCGCCGCCTCCGAGACCGCCCGTCAGCGGACGACCCGTCACCGCATCGCCCTCTACGTGGCGGAGGAGCAGAACCAGGACTTCAATCTGGTGGCCTCCAAGCATCGCGTGGCCGCGAGCACGCCGGAGCAGGCTCTTGAGCAGCTCATCGAGTTCCCCAAGCAGCGCGGGGACCTCTACGGCACCATGCCTCCCGGCACCCGACTGCGCGGCATCGACGTGAAGGCCGACGGGACCGCGGAAGTCGATTTCAGCCGCGAGTTCGTGGACAACTTCCCCGGCGGCTCCCGCTGGGAGGCCATCGTGCTCTACTCGGTGGTCGACACCTTGACGCAGTTCCCCGGCATCAAGCGTGTTCGTTTCCTAGTAGAAGGTCGGCCCATCGGTGACCTGGGCGGCCACGTAGACCTAACGGAGCCCCTGGAGCGCAGCCTCCCTGGGGCGGAGACAGAAGGTTAGTTTTGGCTTCTCCTGAAAGAATCGGCGTTTTTGACTCTGGGCTGGGCGGTCTTACCGTGGCAATGCGGATCGCCCAGCAGCTACCCAAGGAATCGATCCACTACTTCGCGGATACCCTCCACGTACCTTACGGTCCCCGGCCGGACTCCGACATTCGAGCCTTCGCCGGCGGCATCGTGCGCAACTTCGTGCGGCAAGACGCCAAGGCGGTTGTGGCGGCCTGCAACCTCTCCAGCGCGGTGGCCCTGGAGGATCTGGCCCAGGAGGTGGACATCCCCCTCATCGGCATGATCCGTCCCGGCGCCCGCGCGGCCCTGGAAGCGAGCTCCGGCGGACCCATCGGCGTGCTGGCCACGGAGGGTACCGTCCGCAGCGGCGCCTACGCCCGGGCAATCCAGGCTCTGGAGCCCGGCCGTCCGGTGATTCAGGTCTCCTGCCCCAACTTCGTGCCCCTGGTGGAGGCCGGCCGCTACGACAGCGACGAGGCACTGACCGCCGCCCGGATGTACGTCTTCCCCCTGATCCAGTCACGAGTGAGAACGGTCATCCTGGGCTGCACCCACTACCCGTTCCTGGACAAGATACTCCGCGCCGCGCTGCCCTCCACCACGGTGCTGGTCGACCCCGCCGAGGCGGTCACGGCCCAGCTCGCCCGGGTGTTGGAGGAGCGCGACCTCCAGTGGCACGGCTCTCCCGCGCCGCACCAGTTCGAGGCCAGCGCGGACCCAGGACGTCTCGAGGCGGCCGTGAAGCGCTGGATGGGCCTGAAGGTCCGCGCGGAGAACAGCCGCCTGTGGTCCGCCCCAGCAGAGGACCACGGCCTCGCCGCGGCACGGGGCTAGCCGCTCGGGGTGCCCCTGAGGACAGCTCCCCTCGCCAGCATCCCCTACAGCACGCTTGTGCAAACCCGAGCCCTTCACGGCGCGCGAGCGCCTCGTGCGCGCTGCGGTCACGGGCTCCCAGTGCGGGGCGTTGCTGGGACGCAGTCTGGCGCAAGCCGCCAGCCCCACTGCACGTGAGCGTTGGCACCGCGGCGTCGCGCCCGGAGCGGCACCCGCCCAGTTGGGGCGCTGGACGAGCGCCTCCCAGGTGGAGCCAGTGTGCGACGGTGGTGGACCCGGCGAGCGGCCGAAAAAGGTGTTGACACCCCTCGGCCGGGAGTGTAGAATAGCAATGTCAGCGAAGACGCGGGGTGGAGCAGCCTGGTAGCTCGTCGGGCTCATAACCCGAAGGTCGTTGGTTCAAATCCAA
>DASXUI010000622.1:0-3651 GCA_036504955.1 Armatimonadota bacterium | reverse complement strand
GAGCCATGAGCGACCGTCGAAGCTGAGCGCGGACCGACCGTACTATCGCCTTCTCCAGATCACCGAGATCGGTGGCTTGAAACAAGCGTATCGGGCCACTGTCTGAGCTCACAGCTGCTTATGTTAACGCCTATGGGGTGTTACCCACGGCCCGTCCGGCGCGGATGCCCCTCAAGTCCCCCCCTCACTCCCACCGAGGCCTTGTCGCCTCCTCACCTCCCCATTGACTGAAGTGCCCTTCTGTGCCGGGCTAGTGCCGTTGTGTGCCTCCTCGGGATCCTGGCCCCTCGCTAGGCCCTTAAGATCACTCCTCCGGGGCCGATGTGACTCTTGGAGGGAAGCGATGACGCGAGGTCTGTACCTGTCAACAGCCGGAATGAAGGCCCAGGAGCAGCGTTTGGACGCGCTGGCAAACAACCTGGCCAACGTTAACACTCCCGGCTATCACCGGGACGTTCCGGGTACTCGCTCCTTCCACTGGATGCTTTCCGAGGCCACCGCGCCCGCCCAGCCCGTTCCCACGCCGGCCACCGCCGGTACGGCCACGGCTACTGCCGCAACGCCCCTGCTGCCGATGGAGCAGCTCCCCGTGCCGATGGTGCAGACCGACCGAGCGGAGGGTCAGGTGAGCAAGACCGGCCGGGATCTGGACCTGGCACTGTCCGGTGACGCCTTCTTTGTGGTGGCCGGCAAGTCGGGCTTCAGGTTCACCCAGGCCGGCAACTTCACGGTCTCGCCGGACGGCTACCTCGCCACCACTAGCGGGGAGCTCGTTCAAGGCGACGCCGGGCCGATTCAGATGAAGGGCACGCAGTTCCAGGTGTCCGAGGATGGGGTTGTTGCCGTCGACGGCAAGCGGGTAGACAAGCTCCGACTGGTCGCCCTGGCGCCGGGATCCGCCACCAAGGTGGGCAGCGCGCAGTTCGCCTCCACCACTCCTCAGGCGGCGCCCGCTTCGGCCAAGGTGAAGCAGGGCTTCCTACAGCTTTCGAACGTGAACGCGATTCAGGAAATGGCCACCCTGATGACGGCCACCCGAGCCTACGAGACGGGCCAGAAGCTGCTTCAGGTGCAGGACCAGACCCTGGACCGGGCCGTCAACGAGGTCGGCAGAGTCTAGTACCCCAGTTTTTGGGGCCCAGGGAGGGGCTCCAGAAGGTCATCGGGGCGCCGGGAATGGCGCTCCGCAAGATACCAAGCCCACGGAGGGGCGATACCACCGGCATCACCCCTGAGCCCTCAGCGGCGCAGGCAGCAGGGAAAGGACGGTCCCTCCGTGATTCGCACGCTCTACACCTCCGCCTCAGGCATGGAGGCCCAGCAGCTCAACTTGGACGTGGTGTCCAATAACCTGGCCAACGTCAACACGGCCGGGTTCAAGAAGGGCCGGGCCGACTTCCAAGACCTCCTCTACCAGACCATGCGGGCCGCTGGGTCCACGGTCGCCACCGGCGCCCAGGTGCCCAACGGCATCCAGGTGGGCCTCGGTACTCGCACCGCCGCCGTCTCCCGGAACTTCTCCCAGGGCGACTTCCAGCAGACCGGCAACCCTCTCGACATGGTGATCGAGGGCGACGGCTTCTTCGCCGTCCTTCAGCCCGACGGCCAGACCGGCTACACCCGCGACGGCGCCTTCAAGACGGACAGCCAGGGCCGAGTGGTCACCTCCGACGGCTATCCCCTGCAGCCGGAGATCACGGTCCCCGCCGACGCGGTGGACATCTCCGTGGGCAAGGATGGAACTGTCTCCGTAACCCTCGCGGGCCAGACGCAGCCCCAGGAGTTGGGCAAGATTCAGGTCGCCCGCTTCCTGAACCCCGCCGGCCTAGCCGCTCAGGGCGGCAACCTCTACCGGCCCACCGCCGCCTCCGGCGACCCCGCTCTCGGTACGCCCGGCGTCAACGGCTTCGGCTCCATCGGCAGCAAGTACGTGGAGCTCTCCAATGTGAAGGTGGTGGAGGAGATGGTCCACATGATCGTGGCTCAGCGCGCCTACGAGATCAACTCGAAGGCCATCCAAGCCGCCGATGAGATGCTCAACGTCGCGAACAACCTGAGGCGCTAACGATGAGACGCATGCTGATGCCCCTGGGCTTGCTCCCCTTCCTTTGCGGCCCCGCCGCCCACGCGGTGATCCTCGCCCCTCAGCCGAAGCCCGCCCTGGCTACCGTCACGGCCTACCCGGCGGTGCAGGTCACCGGCGCCTCCATCACGCTGGGCGACCTGGCCCGGCTGGAGTCGTCGGACCCGGCGCTGCTTGCCACCTTGAGACAGGTGGACTTCGGTCCCGCGCCGCTGCCCGGCAAGGAGCGGCCGGTGGACATGTCAACCCTGGTCATCCGTCTGCGCCAGAAGGGGATCAACCCCGAGACCGTCTCCCTGCAAGGACCCACCCGCATCCAGGTCTCGCGCGCCGCGCAGACCATCGCCGGCGAGGAGATGGCCCGTCTGGCCCAGCAGGCGCTGTTGGCCAAGCTTCAGCCCGCCGCGGGGTCCTCGGAGGAGATCAAGCTGGACCTGCTGCATGTGCCGAACCCGGTCACCGCGCCCCTGGGCGCCTACGAGGCGGAGGTCCAGGTGAGCGACCGGTCCATGATGGGCAGCACCGCCACCTCGCTGGTGAAGCTGAAGGTCAGCGGCGTCTGCATCGCCTCGGTACCCGTCCAGTTCAAACTCCAGCGGCTGGGGGAGGTCCTGGTGGCGGATAAGCAGCTCGACCGTAAGTCAACCGTGGAGTCCGACTGCGTTCACCCGGAGAAGCGTGATCTAACGACGCTGCCGAAGGACGCGCTGCGGAGCCTGGCGGAGGCCAAGGGCCTGCAGGTTCGCTCGGCGGTCGCGGCGGGTCAGGTGCTGACGCGCGTGATGCTGGAGGGGAAGCCGCTGGTGGAGGCTCGGGCTGAGGTCACTCTCGTCGCCCTGGCCGGCGCGATTCGCGTCACCACGGCCGCCACCACGCTGGAGGCGGGCCGCAAGGGCCAGTCCATCCGCGTGCTCAACAAGGCCGCCAACAAGGAACTGAAGGCCACTATCCTGGACAGCCAGACGGTCCAGGCTGCATTGGGGGAGTAGGGATGAGAAAGCTTGCGACGCTGCTGGGTCTCTCCGCTGTAGGGCTCACCGTGCTGCTTGGGCCGGCTTGCCGCGCTGACTCTCTGTGGAAGCCGAAGGGGGGAACGCTCTTCGGCGACGTGAAGGCCCGTGGCGTGGGCGACCTGGTGACCGTGCTAATCTCGGAGTCTGCCACCGCTCAGTCCAAGGCCACCACGGACCTCTCCAAGAAGTCCACCGTCGACGTGACGGGTGGCAAGGGGCTCGTGATGGGGCTGGTGCCCTCGATGAGCTTCGGCGGCTCCGACTCCTCCAGCGCCGCCGGCACAACGGCTCGCAGCAGCAGCCTGGTCGCTCGAATGACGGTGAAGGTGAAGGCGATCCTTCCTAACGGCAACCTACTGCTCGAAGGGACCCACAGCCTCACTACCAACAAAGAGAAGGAGGAGATGGTGTTCACCGGGGTGGTCCGGCCCACCGACATCCAGCCGGACAACACCGTCAACTCCACCCAGGTCGCGGACGCGCAGATCACGCTCAACGGTAAGGGGCCCATCGGCGCCCGGCAGAAGCCCGGCATCTTCACGAAGCTGCTTCACG
>DASXUI010000621.1:0-9411 GCA_036504955.1 Armatimonadota bacterium | reverse complement strand
CGCCGGGCTCAGGGGCTCAATCCTCCTAGAAGGAGGGTTCTGACCCCAAGGTGCTCCTGTGGTTCAGAACCCCGGTTCAGCGGGATTGCGCCTCGGAGCCCGGCGATTCACCGCCGGGCGGACGGCCGCTGGGATAGACCCTCGTCATTCGCATCATCCCCCACCCTCTGAGGCCCTGCCCCAACGACCCTACGACCCAACGACCCGTCTCTACAAGTACTCCTTGTGAGCCAGAAGCTCCTTACGTCGGCGCTCTCGCCAGGCCTTCAGGTCGTTGATCACCTGGGGCTCCGTGAGGCTGCGCAGCCACATCGTGTAGTCGCCGCGGTCCAGGGTCTGAACCGGCTTCAGGCTGGCCACGTGGCTGTCAAAGAAGAGGAAGTTGGTCATCCCCCCGCTGTGGGTCTGCATCACGCCCAGGGAGCTGTTCGGCGTGGGGGCGTCCTCATTGGAGTAGAGGAAGGACGACCACGCCTGGTCTGCGGGATAGACGTCCGGATAGCGGTAGCGCGACTCGCAGACATTGATAACCGAAGTCTGGTCCTTGATGTCGCTGTCCGTGGAGCCGTCGTGGGTGGCGGCGCCGTTCATGGCGTAGGAGCGGCCGGGCTCGGTGCCCTCGTAGCTGTCCTCGTAGAAGTCGTTGGAGGGGCACCTAAATATGCTCATCTTCACAAAGGGGCGGATGGCCGTCTTCCAAGTGTAGGCGGCGGCTCCCTCCGGGGTGTAGCGGTTCTGGGGGTAGGCACCGTCGTACGCGTCGGCGTACTGCTTCCAGGCGATGCCAATCTGCTTCAGGTTGCTGGCGCAAGAGGACTTTCGGGCGCTCTCCCTCGCCTTCGCGAAGACGGGGAAGAGGATGGCGGCAAGGATCGCGATGATGGCGATGACGACCAGCAGCTCGATGAGCGTGAAGCCGCGGCGGTTCTGCGTTTCCATCTCTGTAAGGCCTCCCTCGGGCTTCTCCCCGGCAAACGCGGGCAAGACAGCGCCTCAGGCGCCGCGGCCGAGCCGGGCGGAGTCACCCTCTGTTGAGCCCCTGTTGGCCGTGGCGCGCTAGATCCCTCTGACAGGGGACCACCGAGGACCGGGAAGTCCTGGGGAGGGGTCTAGCGCGCTCTCCGTGGGCTAGGAAGTCGCGCCTCGCGCCTTCACCGTCAGCTTCCTCACCTCCACGCCTGGGCCGGTGGCCTCGAGGCCCAGGGCACCCGCCTTCAAGTTGTAGGGCCGGCAGCTCAGGGCCGTGGCATCGTTCACGAAGCACTCCAGGACGGTGCCCTCGAGGAACGCCTCGATCTTCACCGGCTTGGCTGTGTCGACCACGCACTTTCGAACGTACGAGTAGTGCGGCCCCTTCAGCTCCGCCTGCTGCTGCGCCGGCCGAAGGATGAGGCGGTAGGCCTCCCCCTTGTCGCCAAGGCGGAAGGCAAGCGTGAAGGTGGACGAGGGCTCCAGCTTCACCTGGCACTGCAGTAGGTAGTCCGCCGGCACCTCCACCCGCGCGCTTGCCTCGCTGCCCCCGGACACCAGAGCCTTGCCCTTCCGGGACCAGCCCGCGGCGGCCGATTGCTTCGGCTCCGCGGCCAGGTCCACCACGGTCTCCCTATAGGCCTTCACGACCTCCGGCACGGGCCGCGACCAGAGCCGGCCCTCGGAGTCCGCATACATCTCCCGTGGGATGGACTGCTTGCCGCCCCAGAGGAGGGCCCCGGTATCGGTGGATCCGTCTAGGTCTCGGAGCCAACCCGTGAGGATGTGGCGCTTGCCATCCCAGAGGCGCTTGGCCGCGTAGAGGATGGGGGTGTCGATCTCCTTGGGGTCGCCGTCACGCCAGGGACCTTCCAGGCTCTTGGCTACGCGGTAGGTAGTCACGTTCTCACTGGGGGAGGTGATGAGGTACCAGCAGTCGCCGATCTTGAACAGGTCCGGGCACTCCGCGGGCAGGGGAGTGCCTCCGGCGATGGCGGGCCGCTGCTCCCAGTGGAGCAGGTCCTTGGAGGCGGCGACTCCCGTAACGCAGGCCTTGGTCTCGGCGTCCCGGGCGCAGAGGGCCATCTTGTACTCACCGGCCCCCTCGTCCCAGAAGAGGTAGGGGTCGCGGAAGTCCCGGTCGTGGTCCGCGGCGTAGTGAACCCCGTCCGGCGCCAGAAGGTCGGCAGGCTGCTTCGTCCAGTGGATCAGGTCCGGGCTGGTGGCGTGCATCACGAACTCCCGCCCCTTGGGGTTCTCCGGGTTCCAGCCGGTGTAGAACAGGTGGAAGGTGCCCTGGCGCTCGATCACGCTGCCCGTGAACATGTGGCGCCCGTCGGGCCCCAGCGGGTCGCCGTCCGCCATCAGCGCGGTGGGTAGCTCCGTCCAGTTCACCAGATCTTGGGAGACGATGTGCTCCCACGGCACCTTCTCCAGGGAGCGCAGGTAGAAGATGTGGTACTCGTCCTTCCAGTAGAAGGGGATGGTGTCGCCGACACGGGCGAAGGCTGGCTGATAATGGAGTGGTGCGATCGCGCCCTTGGCGGCCGCGGGGGGCTTGGGCTTCTGCCCGAACTGAGTCTGCTCCCACAGCCACTCGGCGGCCTCCTGGGGCCACCCGTTGAGCGGCGTCTCCGGGCCCATCCGCAGGCCGTAGCCGTGGCCTCCGGCCTGGTAGATGACGCAGCGGTTGGGAATGGCGGCCTCCTGAAGCGCCCGAGCGTACCAGGGCGCGCAGAGGATGGGGTCATCCTGGGTCTGCACCTGGAAGATGGGCGGCATACCGGCGTGGGGCAGCACCTCCGGCGAGACCTTCGCCGTCTTGGGGTCCGCCAGGTAGGCGGGGTAGATCAGCACCGTGAAGTCCGGGCGGCAGCTCGCCTGGTCCATGGCGTCCACTGGGGCATAGGCGCGCTGGGAGTAGTTGGCGGACAGCCGGGCGGACAGGTGGGCTCCCGCTGAGAAGCCCAGGACGCCGATCTGCTTGGGGTTGATGGACCACTCCTCGGCCCGCGCCCTCAGCGTCGATAGGGCGCGCTGCGCGTCCTGGAAGGCGCCGTCCCGCTTGTTCGGCACCCGGTAGTGGAGCACGGCCGCCACGTAGCCCAGCGAGTTCAGCCACCCGGCAATCTCGCTGCCCTCGAGGTCGGTCGCCAGAATGGCGTAGCCGCCACCGGGGCACACCAGAACGGCGGGGTGGGGGCCCTTGCCCTTGGGCTGGTAGATGAACAACTCCGGCCCCGTAACGTTCTCCCAGCGGGTGATGTGGTCCTGATCGTTGGTGATCCCCTTGCCCGGCTCACTGGTCTGCTCGCCAGGGGCCAGCCCCGGCCACACCTTCATCACGAGAGGCGCCGCGGCGTCCTTGCTGCCCTTCATGCTTCCCTCCCCACACCTCGGAGCGATGCTGGTGCGCCGCGCTTGGGCGCGTTCCTGGGTTGATGCGTTCCGCGTCCCCGGACGAAGAAGGGCCGAGGTAGGAGTACGAGACTCTGCGACTGACATCGTAGCGGCCACGAGGGCGAGAGTCGTCAAGAGGGGGCGAACCCAAGTCATCGGCTGACCTCCGATCGCACAAGCGGTGGCACGGCAATGCTGGGGACCGCCGGGCGACAGGGGGCGCGGGGGCGCCGGCCCCCTTGAGCAGCCCCTCACGAAACCCCTTCGGCCGCCCCCACGCCTGAACCTTTGCCTCCTGGTGGCACGGGGTTTGCAGGGATTTGCCCCAGCGTCCCCTGCAGCAACCAAACCCTATTGGAGATACATCTTGCTCTGGTTTGCCGTGCTGGCCCTCTCACTCATCCTCCAGCTTGCGGCGGCTGTCTGTTGCCTCGGGCTCAAGAGCCCCTCCGGAAGCCGCCGGGTGAGCCCGCTTCTCGCCGGGGGGCTGCTCCTCGCTCCTTTGCCCTGGGTGCTCCCTCACCTCGTCGCCGGCGGAGGTGGTTGGGCTGCCCTTTCGAGGGGAGTGGTGGCTCTTCCCACCCTCATCTCCGCTTTGCTGCTCCTCACGGGAGCGGTAGCGCTCCGGCGCCTGATCCGTACCTCCCTGGCGAGCGAGTGCGAGCAAACGCTGGGAGCCGAGCGCTTCGTGCGCGCCTTCGCCGCCAGCCCGGGCCCTGTCGCGGTTACGAGCCTTACCAGCGGAGCCCTGGTGGACGTCAACGACGCCGCCCTGTCCCTCTTCGGATACAGCCGAGAGGAGGTGCTGGGGAGGACGACGCTGGAGTTGGCGCTGTGGCTGACCCCGGGGGATCGGGTGAAGCTGATCTCCCAGGTACCCGAGTCCGGCGAGCCCTTCTCTTCGGAGATGCAGCTCCGCAGGAGAGACGGCCGCATCGTTCCGCTCCTCATATCCATGGTCCGCATGAACCTCAGGGGGGCGCCCTACCTCGTCTCCTCCTTCGTGGACCTGACGGAACGCAAGGGCATAGAGGAGGGGCTGCGGGCCTCTGAGAGGCACCTTGCCAACATCGTCAACTCCCTGCCGGAGGCCACCTTCGTGCTGGACAGGGAAGGCCGAATCCTTGCCTGGAACCGCGCCGCCGAGGCGATGACGGGCTGTTCCTCCGCCGAAATGGTCGGGAAGGGCGACTACCAGGCCGCACTGGCCTTCTGGGGGGAACGCGTCCCTATCCTTGCGGACCTTTGCCTCCAGGATCAGCCTACTCTCCCCAGCCGCTACACTGGCCTGCACTGGGAGGGGGATGCCCTGGTGGCCGACGAGACTCTGCCCCGGCTGCGGGGCAGAGCGACCCCGGTCTGGGCCAAGGCTACCCGCCTTCGCGACGACGACGGCAACATCGTGGGCTCCATCGAGTCGGTCCGTGACATCTCCGCCCTCAAGGCGGTACAGACCGGGCTCCAGGAGGCCAACCGCCGGCTCCACGCCTTCATCGATGCCAGCCCCATGTCTGTCGTGGCGATGGATGGCGAGGGACGCCTGACTCTCTGGAACGCGGGCGCCGAGAGGACCTTCGGCTGGACCGCCGAGGAGGTCCTTGGCGGCCCTCCTCCCTTCGCTCAAGGGCCCGGCATGGAGGAGTTCAAGGGCTTCCTCCGCCGCGTGATGGAGGGCGAGGCCCTGTCGGACGTGGAGGTCGTTCGGGTACGGAAGGATGGGGCCAGCCGGACCCTGCGCTTCTGGGCCGCGCCCCTGCGCGGCTCTGCCGGCGAGGTCACCGGCAGCATCGGCGTGATCGAGGACCTGACCGACCGCCGCACCCGAGAGGCGGCGCACGGCGAGGTCTCGGCCCGCTTCGAAGCTCTGTTTCGGAACATGCCGGCTGCCGTCTTCCTGATGGATCCCCACGACCGCGAGATCCCATCCCGCATCGTGGACTGCAACCCCGCCGCCTGCGCCATGAACGGCTACACGCGGGAGGAGCTGCTGGGGACCTCCGTTGCCGACCTCTCTGTCCCCCGCTCCAGCCGGGAGGAGGTCTTGAGCTCCACCCAGGCGTTTGTTGAGGAGCTCCGGCGGCACGGCCACTGGTCGGGCGAGGGGATCCACCGGCACAAGGATGGCTCGGCGGTCCATATCGAGACCGTGGCCTGCCTCGTGACCGTGGGCGGCCAGGAGCTGATCATGGGCGTGGATCGCGATGTCACGGAAGAGCGGCATCTGGAAGCCCAGCTCATGCAGTCTCAGAAGATGGAGGCGGTGGGCCAGCTTGCCGGCGGCGTAGCCCACGACTTCAACAACCTCCTCACCGCCATACTGGGCTACAGCCAGATCCTTCAGGAGTCCCTGGATCCGGACAGTGGCGGCCGGCGCAGCGCCCGAGAGATTGAGAAGGCAGCGGCCCGGGCAGCCGCGCTCACCCAGCAGTTGCTCGCCTTCAGCCGGAAGCAGATCCTGGAGCCCCGTGTCCTCAACCTGAACTCCGTCGTGGCGGAGATGGGGAGGCTCCTCAGGCGCCTGATCGGCGAGCACATCGAGCTCCAGACCCGGCTCCAGCCCGGACTCGCGCGCGTGAAAGCAGACCCAGGCCAGATCGATCAGGTTCTGCTCAATCTGGTGGTCAACGCCCGCGACGCCATGCCCCAAGGCGGCCGCCTCCTGATAGAGACCTCCAACGTGCACCTCGACCAGGAGTTTACCCGCCAGCACCCGGAGAGTAGCCAGGGTCCCCACGTGATGCTCTCGGTGACGGACACGGGCTGCGGCATTCCTCCTGAGCTCGTGCCACGCGTCTTCGAGCCCTTCTTCACCACGAAGGAGAAGGGGAAGGGGACTGGCTTGGGCCTCTCTACCGTCTACGGCATCGTCAAACAGAGCGGGGGCTCGCTCTGGATCCGCAGTGAGCCCGGCAGCGGGACCACCTTCCGGGTCTACCTGCCCGCCGAACCCACTGAGGGGTCCCAGGACGTGGCTCCCGTTGACGGCCCGCGTCTCGGTGGCTCCGAGACGCTGCTGGTGGTGGAAGACGAGGACGTTCTGCGAAGCCTCATGTGCGAGGTCCTGACAGCCCAGGGGTACCACGTCCTTCAGGCCGCCAGTGGCGATCAGGCGCTGGACCTGTGCATCCACGGTGGCCTGCACCCGGATCTCCTGGTTACCGACGTGGTGATGCCCGGCATGAACGGTCGGGAACTAGCGGAGCGCCTCAAGGACGAGCTGCCCGGTCTACCGGTGCTCTTCCTGTCCGGCTACACCGAGGACGCCATTGTCCACCACGGGGTGCTGGAGCAGGGCGTGAACTTCCTCGCCAAACCCTTCAGCCCGCAAGCCCTGGCCGGCCGCGTGAGAGACGTGCTGGACAAGCAGGGGAGCGTGGGGGATGGGGGGTAGGCTAGGGAGACTGACGCCGGCCTCTCTCCCCACGGTGACTCAGCCGCGCGGCTGTCATCCGCTCTCTGCGGCCCCCCTCCTGGGAGAAGGCGCTCTCCAGCTTGCGTATCTGGAGGTCCAGCAGGTAAGTGGTCACCTTGATGACCCCGACGATGGCATTGGCGGAGATTGCCGGGTCCGGGTGCTCCAGGCCCCGCCTCAGAGTGCTGTAGTCAGCCCCTTCGGTGCGAAGCAGCGCCGATAGGCGGCGGGCGTGAGGGTGGTTCCTAGGCCATTCCGCGATCTCCCGCGCTCGCATGAAGTCCCGGAAGTCCTCCAGAAGCTCCTCAAGACTCGCGCGGGCCACGTTCGTCAGCTTGATCTCGGTCTCTTTGTAGGTTCCAGAGGCCACGCTGCCCTCCACGATGTTCTGCTTGCCCGACCTTGCGGCCTGGACCATCTGGTCTACGGTGCGATCCCGGCGATCAAACCATCGTTCGCAGAACCGCACCGTTGCGTCGTACACGATCTCCGCGCGTTGGTAGGTGAGCAGTTTCTGGTACCCGCCGTGGGCTGGAATGAAGCCTTCAGGCATTGTGTACCCCCAAAGAGGCGGAAGGTACCCAAGGGACCAAAGAGACCTAAGGGAACCCTGGGCTGTATGCTACAGTCTGCTTCTCTTTGGTCTCTTAGGTCCCTTCCGTCCCTTTGGTCCCTTTGCCTTGCCCTACCCCTTGATCCCCGAAGTCGTCATCCCCTGCACAAAGGTGCGCTGGGTCAGGAAGAAGAGCACCAGAATCGGCAGCGTCATCACGGTAGTCACCGCCATGAGCTGGCCGGGGAAGGAGCCGTACTGGCTGTTGAACATCGCCAGTCCCAGGGAGAGGGTGTAGCGCTCCGGGCTTGCGAGGTAGATCAGCGGGCCCAGGTAGTCGTTCCAGGCGCCCATGAAGGTGAAGAGGGCCACCGTGGCCAGCACCGGCTTGGAGAGGGGGAGGATGATTCGGGCGTAGACGCCCCAGAGGCCGCAGCCGTCGATTCGGGCGGCCTCGGACAGGTCGCGGGGGATGCCCAAGAAGAACTGCCGCATGAGGAAGATGCTGAAGGCGGAGCCGAAGAAGCTGGGCACTGTCAGCGGCGCGAAGGTGTCCACCCAGCCCATCTTGGTGAAGAGCACGAAGAGCGGCACCATCGTCACCTGGCCGGGCAGCATCATGGTGCCCAGCAGCGTGTAGAAGAGCGCGTCCCGGCCCTTCCAGCGCGTGGCGGTGAGGCTGTAGGCCACCAGCGAGCAGGAGATGAGCGTCCCCAGCACCGAGAGCACCGCCACGATTAGGGTGTTCGCCAGCATCCTGGGAAAGGGGATGAACTGCAGCCCCTTCACGTAGTTCTGGGTGGTGATGGGATGCGGCACCCACACCGGCGGCCAGGCGTGGATCTGGGAGTCCGTCTTCAGGGAGGAGCTCACCAGCCAGTACAGTGGCATCAGGAACAGCAGGCTCAGAGCCAGCAGCGCGGCGTGCGTGGGCCAGTCACGGCGCCGGCTCCGCCGGGCCCTCCGCCGTACCGGGGCCGAAGTCGGACCCGGCGTCCCTTCGGCCGAAGCCGGCTTCCTTGGGCTGCCGTTCAGGGGAGTCTCCAGGCTCATGAGTGCTCTCCCCCGGCGTAGTAGACGAAGCGCGCGCTCGTCTTCATCACCAGAGCCGTGGCGGCCAGCACCAGCACCAGCAGCACCCAGGCCATGGCGCAGGCGTAGCCCATCTTGAAGTCGCTGAAGGCCACGTTGAAGAGGTAGAGGCTGTAGAAGGTGGTGGAGTCCACGGGCCCGCCGGTGCCATTGGTCATGACCATCGCCGGCGTGAAGAACTGGAAGGCCCCGATGAGCCCCATGATGAGTACGAAGAGCATCTGCGGGCTGATGAAGGGCAGCGTCACGTTCCTGAAGGAGTCCCACCGGCGCGCCCCATCCAGCAGCGCGGCCTCGTGCAGCTCCTTCGGCACGTCCTGCAGCGCCGCCAGGAAGATGACCATCCCGCCGCCCACGTTCCACAGGCTCCAGAGGATGATGGCCGGCTTGCTCCACTCCGGGCTCTGGAACCACCCCGGCACCCGGCTGATGCCGGCCATCCGCAGCAGGTCGTTGACCGCGCCCTCCTGCGGGCTGAGGAGCCAGACCCACAGCACCGCGCTGGCAACGATGGGGACCACCGAGGGCACGTAGAAGCACGTGCGGTAGACCGAGAGCCCGCGGACGCCCGTGTTCAGGAGCATCGCCAGCCCCAGCGCCAGCGCGATGCCCAGCGGAACCGCGAAGGCCGCGTAGTAGACCGTGTTCCACAGCGACGTGTAGAAGAGCGGGTCCCCGAAGAGGTGGTGGTAGTTCGCCAGCCCAATCCACGTGGGAGGCTTCAGCACCCGGTAGTTGCAGAAGCTGTAGAAGAGCGACGCCAGCACCGGGTACGCCGTGAACCACACCAGCCCCAGCACCGCCGGCAGCGCAAACCCCACCGCCGACCCCCGCCCCGCCCCTCGTCGCTTCCTCAACATTCCCACTCACTCCTGATCGACGGCAAGGGGACTCAGGGGACTGAAGGGACTCAGGGGGCTGAGGGGAGGAGCCTCAGATGGGCGCCGCCGGTCTCTCCCCCCAGCCCCCTGAGCCCCTTCAGTCC
>DASXUI010000620.1:0-3089 GCA_036504955.1 Armatimonadota bacterium | reverse complement strand
GCTTCTCTGTGCCCTCTGTGTCTCCGTGGTAAGGCAGTTCCTTGCTGCTACCCGACCTTCACCAGCACCGTCACGATCTCGCGGCCCCTTGCGGTGAGCTCTACGGCGCCATCCACAGCCGGCAACTCGTCGCCGGGTTCCTCCAGGAGGTTGGCGGAGAAGGCCTGGGTGAGGCCCTTCACGGTGAGGGTGCCGGTGACAGCGACCTCCGAGGCGTTGTAGAAGCGGACGATGAGGGTGTCGCCGGCCTCCGCGCGCTTCACGGCGGTCAGGATCAGCTCCGGCGGGTCCAGGCTCAGGAAGCTGTCCGTGGGATCGAGCTCCCCATCCTGCTCGTCGGTCTGGACGGCCCGCAGCGGGGCGACGAATCCATGGGCCTGGCGCCAGACATGCGCGCTGTCCCACGTGCCGGCGTGCGGGTGGATGGCGTAGTGGAGGGTGTAGGTGCCCTGGCACTGAGCTTCCGGAGTCAGCTCCGCGCCGGGGGCGTCGCCGCCGCCGGAGAGCGTGCCCACGCAGCGCAGCAGCGTCAGAGCGATGGCGCGGCTGGGAGTGGGGTAGACCTCGTACTCCGTGAGTCCCTGGTTGAGGATTGCCAGGCCCTGGTCGCCGTCGGAGACGTCGCACCAGCTCTGCTGCGGATGGAAGAGCGAGGCATCGGGCCCCCACTCGCTGGGTACGCCGATGGGGCGCTCCAGCACGTCATACTGCCCCTCAGCCACGGAGGACTCGACCTCCAGCATCGTGGGGAAGAGGGCGCGCAAACGGTGGTCTTTCGCGTGGTTGGTGACGGTCGTCTCCAGCTCCACCACGGGGCTGTCCGCGCTCAGGCGGACTCGGCAGGTAATGGGCAGGTCCACCAGCTCCTCGGAGCGGCCGGAGCCATCCGGCGTCGCGGAGGCGGGGACTCGCAGCGTGAGGTCGATGCGCGCGACGGTGACGGGACCGGACTGCTCCAGCGAGATGCTGGCGGGGCAGCCGGCGGAGGTGACCACGCGGTCCGCGACCGGCGCCGTGTAGCGGTACTCGTCGCCCACGTCGCCGCCGCACTCGAAGAGGTTGAGGTCGCCGTACTCCGCCTTGGTGCGCTTGTCCGTCAGCCACAGAGCGCCGTTGGGCTGGATGTCCACGCGCAGGAACTCGTTCTCCAGCGAGTTATGCCCCGCCAGCAGGCGGGTGCCGGTGGAAGCCAGCCGGCCGCGGGTGCCGACCACCTTGTAGGTGGCGTAGCCCAGGCCCGGCGCCTCCGCCACGAAGGAGACGCGGAAGCGGCGGACGGCCTGGACCATGGGCAGCTCCACCGGCGAGAGCACTCGGCGGAAGCAGCGGCGACTCTCCAGCACGGTGAAGGGCACTCGCTCGTCGTCCGCTCCGAGGAGCTCCAGCGCGTCCACGTCCAGCGCGTCGTTCGCCAGAGGCACGTCGCGGGCGGGGTCGCCCAGCGGGAAGTCAATCGTCGCCTCGACGGGGCCGGTCCGCGCCCACGCCACGGGATTAAAGACGACAAGGTTCGTCAGGCGCCCTCCCTGGCCGGCGACCACCGCCATGGAGGCGGTGTTCACCTTGCCGCAGAGGTACGCCAGGGCGCGCTCGGTCAGCTCCTCGCCCACCTGCTGGACCCGCTGGAAGCGCGGCACCATCTCGCGGTGCACCTGGTCGATGGAGCACCCGCAAATGGAGTCGTGCGGGTGGTTCTGCATCAGCAGCTTCCACGCGTAGGTGAGGGTGTCGTGCGGGTAGTCGCCGCCCTCGGTCCAGGCCCAAGCTGCGAAGGGCTCCGCGACACGCTCCAGCAGCGTCTGGCAGCGCTCGTTGGCCTGCTTCAGGTAGAGGCGCGCGGAGAGTGTGCCCGCCAGGATGCTTCCGCCGCGGTCCTCCCGGAACTCGCCACGGATGACCGCGTAAGCCTCGGAGCCGGGCCGGATGGCGTCGATGTAGTCGGGCATGGTGCTGTGCAGCACCTGGTCTGGAGCTACCCGAGGCGCGACCCCCGCGATGGCCCCGGACAGCGACTGCTGCGCCTCCAGATGGTCCACCCCGTTCATCAGCAGCAGGTGGGAAGTGCGCGCCTTCGGGCCCATCGCCTGCTTCAGCCGGTTGAGGTAGACCTCCGCTTGCTCCGGGTCCTCCGGGATGTGCTGGGCGTTGTTGTACCACCAGGCCATCAGGCTGGTGAGCACGCGGGAGCCATCCGGCGACTCCCACCAGAACTCCACCTTGCGGTCGCCCACCAGGGAGAGTCCGCGCCCGAAGATGCAGTTATCGATGCCGAAGCCCCTGAAGATCTGCGGCATCTGGGAGATGTTGCCAAACTGGTCCGGCAGGTAGCCGACCTTCGTGGTGGCGCCGAACTCCTGAGAGATGGCATGGCCGATGAGGAGGCTTCGAACCGTAGACTCGCCGGAGGTGAGGAACTCGTCATTGAGCTGGTACCAAGGACCGATGAGCAGCCGCCCCTCGTGCACGAAGCGCTCCACCACCGCCCGCCGGTGGGGCCGGATCTGAAGGTAGTCCTCCAACACGATGGTCTGAGCGTCGAGGTGGAAGACCTTGAACTCCGGGTCGCGGGCCAGCAGCTCCAGCACGTGGTCCACCAGGTCCACCAACCGAAGGCGGAACTGCTCGTGGGTCAGGTACCACTCTCGGTCCCAGTGGGTGTGGGAGATAACGTGGAAGGTCACGGGCTCACTCATAGGTTGCTCCTCACGGCAGGCAGTCTCCAAGGTCAGGCGGGCCGGCACGGCGCCCCTACCTCCTTCATCGGTGGGGAGTGAGAGGCCTCTAGGATGGGGCGGGTCGTAGGGCCGTGGGGTCGTTGGGTCGTAGGATCGTAGGGGAGGAGCCTCAGAAGGTGGGGGGGGACCCGCCGGGCGTGCCCGTCAACGCCCGGGATGCCATCCCGGGCTGACGCAGAGGCGCCCCTCCGGGGCTGAGGCGGGCTGGCGCAGTGTCAATAGCCGCCCCGATCTGTACCACCCAGAGTCGGGTGGATCTGTACCACTTGGGCTGGCGGAAGTCCTTGCCAGGCAGTGGGTTAGGACTCAGTCAGAGCTGAGGGAGAGCCTCCTTCCTGGGGGAGAGAGGAGCGC
>DASXUI010000619.1:0-14325 GCA_036504955.1 Armatimonadota bacterium | reverse complement strand
AGGGGTTGCGCCACGGCCGGTGGGGAGCGGCGCCGACAGGTCGGGCAGGAGGAGCGGCACTGCCGCGCAGGCAAGATGCCTGCGCCCCAACTGCCTCCGGTGGGGGCTTGGGGTAGGGGAGGTAGGCGTTGGCAGGCAGCGACTTGGCTCAGGACCTTCTCGGCCTCTGGCCGAGTCGCAAGCGGGACGCTCGCGCCACCAGGTTGCGACCCAGCGGCAGCCCACTGCCCACAGGTTGGGGAGTGTCGAGCAGGCAGGATGCCTGCGCCCCAACTGCCCTGGGCGGTAGCCCCTAGGCCAGGGACCGGCTCTGCGCTGCTGGCCCAGCAACACTTGTTTGGCGGCCACGGGGATCAAGCCGGTGGCAGCAGCGCGAGGCGGGTGGTCCTGCCGGCGCGCCTCAAAGCCTGCGCAAACAGAAGAGAGGCCGGCCAGGTTACACCCAGCCGGCCCCTCTTCGTTTCTTTGTGTCTTGGTGGTGAGGCAGTTCAGTGCTGTAGGTCCTTCTCTGTGTTTCTCTGTGCCCTCTGTGCCTCTGTGGTGGAGCAGTTCCCTGCCGCCGATCGCCTAGCAGGCGTCTAGGATGGCCTCGGCCTCCGCGCGGTAGGCGTCCATCACGTAGGGGATGCCGGTGATCTTGGCGGCTTCCTCGGTGAGGGACATGAGGTCCTTGCGGGAGATGGTGCTCAGGCGGAAGTTGCGGCTGCCGGCCATGAGCTGCTGCAGGCCCGTGCGCACCTTCTGGCTGAAGGTGTAGATGCCCAGGGCGCCCAGCGGGATGTTCTTCATCTCCGCGCCGTACTTGCCGGCCAGCTCCTCGTAGGAGACGAAGATCTCCTCCACGCTCGCGCCGAACTTGCTGACGGTCTTGGGCAGGTCGCCCGCCTTCATCCAGGCGTCGATGTTCTTGCCGACCATGCCGGGGATCATCAGCGCGCGGCCCATGCACACGGCCTTCACGTAGGGGGCGCCCAGGGCCAGGGCCTTGAACACGCCGTCCTCGCCGGAGAAGCCGCCCGCGATGGCCAGGTCCGGGATCCGCTTGCCCTTGGCGGTCAGCTTATCCGCGAACTCCTGAGCCAGCGACTGCAGGTAGATGGTAGGGATGCCCCACTCGTTCATCATGGACCAGGGGCTCATACCCGTGCCGCCCGGGGCGCCGTCGATGGTCAGCAGGTCGATCTTCGCCTCGGAGCAGAAGGCCAGAGCCTGCGCCAGCTCCACCATGGAGTAGGCGCCGGTCTTCAGCGTCACGCGCTTGAAGCCGACCTTGCGCAGCCGCTCCACCTCCGCCAGGAAGCCCTCGCGGGTGACGAAGCCCAGGCGGGAATGGCGCTCGAACTCCTTGATGGCGCCGTCCTTCCAGGCGGCCTCGATCTCGGGCAGCGTGGGGTCGGGGGAGACGATGTAGCCGCGTCGCTTCAGCTCGCGGGCGCGCTCCAGGGACGGGACCTTGATCTCGCCGCCGATGCACTTGGCGCCCTGGCCCCACTTCAGCTCGATGGTGTCCAGGCCGTGCTTGTTCAGCACGTACTCCGCCACGCCCAGCCGCGTGTCTTCCACGTTCATCTGGACCAGGATCTCGCCGTAGCCCTCGTGGTAGCGGTTGTAGGTGGTGATGCGGCGGTCCATCTCGGGGGAGAGCTTGACCTTACCGTTGGCATCCAGCTCCAGGCCGGGGTCGATGCCGCAGACGTTCTCGCCGCAGACCAGCGTGACGCCCGCGATGGCGGCGCCGGTGGCGAAGTGGTCCCAGTTCTTCCGGGCGATCTCGGTGGAGCCCAAAGCTCCGGTGAAGATCGGCGCCCGCATCTTCACCTTCTTGTCCCAGCCGTACTCCGTCTCGGTGTTCACGGAGGGGAACAAGGCGGTATCGGGGCCGGCCTCCACTCCCTCGGGGAGCCCCTTGGCGCCCGCGGCGTAGCCCTGGATGTTCAGGTGGGAGTAATCGACCGGGTAATCCTTGTCCGCTCCGGCGGTAACGTCGCCGAAGGGGCCGGGGTACAGGACCTCTCGTCCGCGGAAGGAGGCGAGGAATACCTCGCAGTTGCCCTTGCAGCCGTCCAGACAGGTGGTGCAGAGGCCGGACATGCGAACAACGCTGCGGGAGCGGTTTGAGGTCTTGGTGGCCTCGTTGGCGTTAGGCCGTCGTAGATTCATACTAGTCTCCTGGGCCGAAGCGCCGCGGCGTCGCGGGCGCTCCTCCCGTGGTGGGCCTGGCCGTCCTGGGCAGACCTGGGTGCGATGGCTTCTCTAGCGGGGCCTGTGGGGGGACCTCCCGAAGGGATGCGAGGGGGTAACAGCAGCCGAACGCCTTGTCCCGAACTGGCTGGGCGCGGGCGCCGCGCCGCGTGACGCACGAAGGGGCCGGCAGCGGGGGGCGTGGAAGGCGAACGAACGGCAGGGAGCGTGCGGCCATGGCGCCTCCGGAGAGGAGGGCCTGGCCCGCACACCGAGGGAACGCCTCGGGAGGCGTCGGAACTCGCATGGCAGGGGGAGGGTGACCGGCATCGGTCTCGTCTGGCGCGCCTTTGCGCCGGGGCGCATCCCGCCGCGCCAACGATACTCGGGCGCGCGGAGGATGCGGGACCTGCCACTTCGTCGTGGCAGGGGAGTGGATCACAGGCAGCAGCTAACGGGCAAACGGGCCATCGGGCACGCTTGCCAGCATATCTATGTACTAGCCAGCCGGTGGAACTCCTGCCGCGCGACCAGCGGACGCCGAACGGGGCCCTCCACTAGAGCGGCCGGCCAACCTCCCAGTGATGGCCGGAAGGGTCAACGATGCGCCCCAGCCGCCACCCGTGCTCATCCGCTACTGGCACCACCTGCGTGGCACCCGTCGCCACGGCTTGGGCGCACACCGCCGTCGGATCCTCCACGATCAGCAGCATCCGAACGGAGCACCCGCCCAGCGACTCCGGGCTTGAGTTCAGGTGCTCCGATGACTCCTGGGCCACCCAGAACTCCGCGCCGCCAACCGCGAGTTGGGCGACGCCTCCTCCCTCGACTCGGAACAGCTCCTCGGCTCCAAAGGCCCTCTTGTAGAACTCCACGGCCGCCGACCAACTGCGGACAGAGAGTGTTGCGGTGATCTGGGTGCGGAAAGCACCCCGCGATGCAGGACCAGCCATGGCCTACCCTCCAAAGTGAGCATCGAGCCAGTAGGATACGCTCGTTCTCATAGCATACCGGGCAGCCCACCCCAAGCGCCACAGGCACGCTGGTCCGCCCGCCTCGCCGGAGCTGGACCGGGGCGGCGCAGGTAGGGGCCATCCTCCCATGACGTCGCGGGCGATGGCCCGGACCTCGAAACGCAGACGCGGAGGAGGTCGATAGGCTGACCTCCCCCGCTAGACGTGGTCCTGGCAGGGATGGGTGGGTTGCGGACCGCCAATCGGTTCTGGCGAGTCCCGCCCAGACCTGCCGAAGCCAACCTACCGAACCCCGCTCCGCACCGTCCCTCCTCCGGAGCTCTCGCCGGAGCCCCCACCCGAGCCGCCGCTGGATCTCCCGTTGGTACCACCACCAGAGCCGAAGCCGAAGCCTCCGCCCGAGCCCCCACCGGAGCTTCCGCCAGAGCTTCCACCGAAGCTCCCGCCGGTGGTCCACCCATTGGTGCCCGTGTGCTCTACCTGGAAGCCGGAGTACAGATCACCCACCTGGACGCGCACCAAGATGGCGGCCCCGGGCCCCGCGATGTTCCTTGCCTGGTCGGCAGCCTGCTCAGGGGGGATCCCCATCAACTTCATCGCGGCCTGCATCGCCGCCGCAACCTCCTCCTTCGTCTGCCCCCTCAACTGGGCCACTACGGGAACCGCAATGTCGGCCGGCGCGTTGCGGTCGAACCACTCGTAGTGCCCCGGCTCCCGGACGCGCATGTAGAGGCGCCCGATCCTTCGGATCTCGTCCGGAGACGAGGGGCCGAAGCTTGGGCGTAAGGTGGGCCTGAGGGCTATCAGAGCCTGCAGCTTCTCTGGCGAAAGGTCACCCACCGCCAATCCCTGCGGAGCCCGTACCTGCTGCCGCTCCGAGGGGCTCAGCATTGAGTAGAGGTTGAGGTACTGCGCGCCGCTCGGGAGCAGACGCCACTCCTGCAGGCCGTACTCCAGTAACACCGCGCGGGTGAGGTCGCTGTGCTTCAGCACGTCGCCCGGCAGAACGGCGAGCTCCGCCAGGTCGTCTAGGTTCAGGTAGCCCTGCCGCTCTCGGGCGGCCTTCCATCGCCGCAGCAGCCGGTTGGGGACGTCCATCAGCCGCTCCGAGTAGTAGTTGACCCTTCGGAAGCGGAGGAAGCCGCCGTCCTGCTCCCACTGGCTGCCGAGGGCGTCGGCCACCTGATTCACCACGTCCAGCCGCCTCGCGTTGGAGAAGCTGAAGAGCGACCTGGGGTAGACTCGCGTGTAGTCGTCCGCGACCACGTCCAGGCCCGTCTTCTGCCGGAGCAGCGCGAGGATGTCGGCAGCGCGGACCCAACCCTTCCGGTCAGCGGAGGGCTTCTCCACTCCCAGCTTCGAGCGGCCGGGGCCAGGCTCGAGATCCGCGCGGGCGGGCAGGGCCCCTGCCATGTCGGAGGCGGGCGGGTCTAGCGTCAGCCTGGAGGCCCACTCCGGCTTGCCGGCCAGGGAAGCGTGGCGCGCCGCGTTCCCCGGGATGCTGAGCAGGTCCGGCTGCCCGGTGGTGAGGGGCACGCCGTTCTGCCGGACGATCTGGTGCGTCCCGTTTCCCTTCTCCAGCCTTGCGAACGCCGTAAGCTGAGCCTTGTCCGGCCGGTCGTGGTCCAGGGAGAAGCCCAACTGGACCTTCAAGGCCTCCGGCTCTGAGTCCGGCGCGCCTTCGTTGAAGGGTTCCCCCATGCCGGCGCAGATGGACGCCGCCCAGTCCCTGGGAAGGGTCTGCTCCCCATCGCCATAGGTCAGAACGACCTTCTCGCCGTTCCGCAGCGCCACCAACCGGTCGGAGGAGAGCCCGGCGTACGCCTTGAGCACGTTCCGCCAGGTGTCCTGGGACAGCGTGAGGAGCACCCGCTCCTGCTCCATCAGGCGCTGACGCTCCTGGTAGGTGGCGGCGGACTGGATCTTCTGCCTGATCCCTTCCGCCAGGGTTTGGAGCTCCTCCTTGGAGGCGTCCTTGTAGTCCAGCAGCGGCTCCATAGTCTTGGCCAAGCCCAGAAGCATCTGGTCCTGGTCCTTGCGGCGAAGCTCCTCCTCCGCCAGCCGCTGCTTCAGGTTCTGGCTCAGGCCATACCAGTAGCCCCCCTGCGGAGTCTTGTGGCGATGCCACTCCAGGTTGAGCAGGCGCACCACCTGCCGCATCACGTCCCGGACCGGCTGCTGCTTGCAGAGGATCGTGAGCTTCAGGTCCTCCAGGCCCTTGTCCACCAACAGCTTCGCGCCGGTCTTCTGGGCGAGCAGGGGCACCAGCTCCGCCAGGTCGCTGCCCTTCAGGTCCAGATCGATCTTCGCGGCCAGACGTGGATCCACTATGGCCTTCTCGGCTTGGTAGTCGCTCATCGCCTCCGCCACGATGGCCCGGGTGGCGGGACTGTCCGCGGCCGCGATCTGCGGCAGATCGATGATCACGAAGTCGTCCCCGGCAGGCAGGGCCCTGGGCTTCGGGGCTGGCACGGAAGAGGGGTGGTAGGGAGCATTGATGTACTCCAGGTCTCCCACGACCCCTCGCGGACCCGCGCCCGGGAGTATCTTGCCTCCCAGTGCCGCTATCTGCTCTGGGTGGGCGCGGTAGCCACCACCGGGCGCGACCTCTATAGACTTCCTAGGCGCGACCGGGACAGCAGAGGAAGGCCCTTGAGCCTGGCGGGCGGCAACCTCGGCTCCCCCTCCGTCTCCCAGGCCGGACCCCGCTCCGTCGGGAGGCTCCACCTGTGGCTTCTCAGCGGGCGTACGAACGGCTACTGTCTGGCCTCTGCCCGCCCCGTGTTGGGTGCTGCTCACGTAGAGTGCCGCCGCGCAGGCCGCGGCCCCCAGGCACAGGCCGGCGGCTGCCGCGCGCGGGACAGGAATCAGGAAACGTCTGCCGCTGGGCGGGGAGGACTGCGCCTGAACCTGCGCTCGGAGTCGGGCCAGAGCCAACAGACGCGGAGCGGGTGCCTCCGGCCACGACTCACGTGCCTGGGCCAGCATGGCGGAACCGCGCTCGAGGGCCTTCCAGTCGCGGCGGCAGGCTGGGCAGGCGGAGAGGTGGGAGCGCAGAGACTCGGAGGGCTCAGCGTCAGGCCCCAGCTCCGTCCAATGAGCCTGAAGCCTGGAACAACGGCGGATTCCCATCATCGTACCTCCAGGTCTGCCACGGCGGCCCCAAGCCGAGCCGTGGCCTGGGCCAACCAGTGGTGAACGGTACGCTCCGGCGCGCCCAGGCCCTGGGGGATCTCCCTTACCGAGAGGTCGCCGTAGTAGCGAAGGCAGAGAGCGACGCGGAGTTTCTCAGGAAGTCGGAGGATGGCCTCCCTGAGGGCGAGGCGAAGGTCCCAGTCGGCGCCGCCCTCCGGGTGGGAGTCGGCGCTCCACTCCTCGCCCTCCTCCATCGGCTGGCTGCGGCCGCGCTCCCTGCCGCGCCTGCGCGCCATGGAGAGGCATTGGTTCACTGATATGGCGTGCAGCCAGGTGGTGAACCGCGCGGCGCCACGGAAACGCGGCAGGTTGGCCCACGCCTTCAGGAAGATCTCCTGGGTGGCGTCCTCCGCCGCGGCCTGATCCTCCAGGATACGGAACGCCAGCCGAAGCGTCCGGGCGTAGTAGTGCCCCACGAGGGCATCGAAGGCGGCAGCATCGCCCTGCCGGCTCTGGTTGACTAGCGCCTGTACGCGATCGGTCTCCACGTGACGGTCCCCCGCAAGGGGAGCAGCGAGGCTCATAGATGGATCTCCGGACAGGGGGCCGAGCACCTCAGCCTCACCCCTTTGACTCCCGCCGCCAGCCTGATCCGCAAGGCGATGCCGAGACGGCCAGGGCCGTGCCGCAAGACCGAATGGTGGGCCCACAACCTAGCCCGGAAAACGGGCGGCCAGCGGGACTGGAGCCTTGGTAACGCGAGCAAGATGCCCGCACTCGGCGCCCTCATCCCGCCCGCGACTCGGCCGCAGACCGAGAAGGTCCGCGCGATCGTGCCAGTGCAACGAGCCACCTCTGGGCCACTGACTCTGCGCGGAGGCAGTTGGGGCGCAGGCGTCCCGCCTGCGCGGCTCAACGGGCGCTGAGACCAGCGGCCGGCCACCCAGACCCGGCTGGGTCAGTGGAGGAGCCGTGAGGGCGGAGCGTGTGCGGCATCGCGCAGGCGAGACGCCTGCCCCCCAACTGCCTCGACCGGGGGTTGGAGGCCGGGTGTGACTCAGCGGAGCGATGGGCCAAGACCTGCTGGGCCTGCGGCCGAGCCGCGATCCCACCGACCGTAGTACCGTCCCCGAAGGGGGACAGGGCGATGGGTAGCCCGAGGGCTTCAGCCCCGGGCCCTTCCGCTCACGGGCTGGCCTGGATCATGGTCCCGGTGCACCCAGCACGAACACCCTCGTCTGCCGCGAGGTGAAGTCGGCGGTGAAGCCGCTGGCGTTGCGGGCGAGGGTGGCGCCGGTGAACAGGTCCGTCACGGTGCTGGGGTGGGGGAGGTGGAGGGTGCGCGGGCCGGCCTCCAGGGCGCTGACGGCCAGAAGGCTCCGGCAGGCCCACACCACGTCGCTGCTGTCCCGCAGGTAGAGGTGGACGCCCGCCATCTTGGCCAGGTCGCGGAGTGCTTCCGTGGAGAGCATTGGCGCGGAGGAGAAGACCGCCGTCCAGTTGGGGTAGCGCCTCATCACCAGGCCGGGGCGGCCGTCGGCGAGCGTGCCCAGTATCGTGGCGGACGGGTCGTCGGCAGTCACCACTGGGGTTACACGCTGGTCCACGCCGTAGGAGGAGGGTTGGCCCCCTGCGGCCGGCGCGAGTCCCGTCACGCGGAGCTGGGCGGGCTCACGGCTCAGGTTCAGCCGGATGCCGGTGAGCTGCTCCATGGCGTCCGGGTCCGCTCTGCCGTCGCTGTAGAGGCCCGGCGCGTAGAGGAAGACCAGCACGTGCCCGTCCCGCTTGAGGGCGTCGATGGCCTTGCGGTCCGCCTCCGTGGGGGCGAAGCTGGTGGCGATGAGGAAGAGCTTGCGGTCCTTCAGGCGCGGCAGGTCCGTGACCAGGTAGTGCCCGACGGGCGCTCCGATGCGGTGCAGGGCGGGAAGCTGGTTCACCAGCAGCCACGCGCCCATCGGATCGCCGACCTTCAGGCTGCACAGGCTTCGCTCGTCCACCACCATGGCGACCTCGTCCACCGGCGCGCGGTCCAGCGCCTGGACCTTCGTCGCCGCCCGGGTGAGCTCCCCGAGGCGCGCCATCAGCGCCGGGTTGTTGTACCGGTTGCCGCCGACGTCGAACCACCACTGCGCCGCGCCGTTCGTGAGGACGTTCGCCAGCTCCTTGTCCTGCTGGATCAGGTCCCCCTCCACGTTGGCGGGCCGTCCCCACTCGCCCACCTGGCCGCCGGAGAGCGACGTGCGGATGTCGTTCTCATCGAACCACAGCTTGCCGTGCAGCCGGACGCTGCCCTGAAGCGACATGAAGTGGCTGGTCCCCTCGCCGCCAAGCTGCCGGAAGGCGTAGCTGGTGGGGCTGCACACGAAGTCCACGTCCGGGCTGCTCAGCACCTTCTCCAGCGCCAGGTGCCCCGCGTTCTGCTGCCGCTGCTCGCCGCAGAGCTGGAGGAGGTAACCATAGAAGACTCCCACTATCTTTGTGCGGTGGGTGATGCCCTTCACGGCCCCGGCGAAGGTGGTGATGGTGTCCGCCACGAGGTCCGAGTTGTAGAGGTAGTAGTCGATGGACTGCTGCTCCCGCGCGGGGTCGCGCAGGGAGCCCATCGTGGAGCTCTGGCGCTGGACCTTCGTGGGGATCGCGGCGGCTGCAAGCGTCACGCCGCCGTCGTGCCACGCTGCCCGCAGCGGGTCGTCGGTGCGGTACCTCGCCGCCAGCCACCGGCGGAAGCCTTGGAGGTTGGCGGGGGAGTAGTCTACCCACTGGTCCTCGTTGGCACCCCACATCATCCACTCTTCCGTGGAGCCGGACGCGAGGTGGTAGCCGATGCAGCGATCGGCGTAGGGCGAGGCCTCCACGTGGGCGATCAGCCTGCGGAGCGCCTCGATGGTGTCGCGCCGCCAGACCTCGGAGCCCCAGCTCGGCGCCGGCTTGCCCTCCGCGTGCAGGAAGGGCACCGGCTTGCCGTCGCCGGGGTCCATCATCACCAGCTCCTCGGGGTGCTGGGCGCTCCACCACCGGGGCGCGTGCAGGTAGAGGCGAGGGAAGAAGTAGGCCTTCGGGTTCGCCTGGAGGACCATCATCACCCGCTGGTCCAGCTCGCTGAAGTCGTACTTCCCCGGCGCCGTCCAGGCGGTCCGCGACAGGCCGTAGCCCGACTCCGTGGGCGTGGCGGAGAAGGTGAAGAGGCTGACGCCCGCCCGAGCGAAGTCGCGGAACACCTCCACTGAGGGACCGTAGGCGGCGTAGGCCATGCCGTTGTGCGGCTTGCCATTGATGAAGAGGGTCGGCACTCCTCCGTGGAGCTTCACCGAGGCCATCGTCGCTCCCGCCTTCCTGCCCTCGACCTGCGCGACCACGGGCCGCCCGCCCGTCGCCGGCATCACCCGCGCCTCTCCCAGCCGAAGCGCCACCGTGAAGCGCCCGCCCGGAACGAACTCCGGCACGCTCGCCATCGCCCGGACGGCCACCCGCCGGCCCGGCGCCACCGTCGCCAGGGAGACCGGCAGAGGGAGCGGCGCGCGGAACGCCTCCGCCCCTCCGCGCCGGAAGCTGAGCCAGGCCTCAACCTGCTCGCAGGGCCGGTTGAGCGTGAAGTCCAGGCTCACGGGGAAGCGCTGACCGTGCCGAAGGCGCGCCGGAAACGTCAGCCGGCTGAGGCGCGCCACCGGCGGGTCCGGCCGGATCGCCTCCACCCGCTCGACGGAGAGGTCGTACTCCGCGCCCGGTTTCACATCGAAGGCGATGAGCGCCAGGTGCGCCAGAGGGAAGTCGAGCCCCCCGTCGGGGTCGCTGGACCACGGAGCCGGGTGCCACTGCTCCTTCGGGAGATCCACCCACTGCCAACCGGAGCCCCGGGGCATGGGCACCCGCTGGGCGGTCCACTCCGCCCCGCCGGAGTCCAGCACCTTCACGGCCAGGGTCACGGGCTCGCCGTCGTTGCGGACCCGCAGCCGGAGGGTGCTGAAAGGCTGCTCCACGCGCTTGCGCAGGAAGAGGTCGTTGAAGCTGACGCCCCTGGAGACGAAGCGCCAATGCAGGGCCCTGGGGGAATCCGCCTGCTCCACGTCACTGCGGGAGAGCTCCGCCTGCAGCCGAGACGCGTCTCGCGACGTATCCCACAGGCTGACCGGCGCCCCGCCGAACAGCACCTCCGTCTCCACCGCCCCCACCGGCCCGGCAAACGCGAGCGCCATCCCCACCAGCAGCGCCCCAACAACGGCCCGTATCCCCATCCCGTCCCCTCCTCCGCCACGCCGCCCACACGCGCGGGGCAGCACCAGGTCGCTCTTGGGGGGAGGGCGCCAGATGTCCTGCGGGAGAGGGGGCGTGAGGGTAGGTGCAGGGCAGGCCAGGCGAGAGGGGGCTGTGCATCAGGGCGAGTCGGATCCAGACCCGGCGTGTATGGTCCTGTGCTGCCAGACCTGCCTCCAGCCCGTTCCCGCCTTGTTCGGTACCTATGGCCCTCGGTACCCCGGCGCTTGACTCCTCGGCGGGCGGTTTCTACACTCAGAGCAAGCCATCTAGCCTGAGCCGTTGATGGGAGCGTGCGGAACTCCGCGCCTAGGACGACGCGCAAGCGCCTCGCGCTCTATGCGGGCTAGAGCACAGGAGTCCCCATGCAGGTAACGATAGAGCTACCCGACGAGATCGCGCGCAAGCTGAGAGAGAAGAGCCAGGACCTACCTCGGCAGGTCCTCGAGTCCCTCGCGCTCGAGTCGTTCCGCTCAGGGATGCTTACCACGGTGCAGCTTCGCGAGCTCCTGGGTTTTGAGACCCGGATGGAGCTCGATGGCTTCCTAAAGCGGTCTGGAATCAGCCTGGAGTACTCCGAGCGTGATCTGGCGCGGGACCTTGAGAGCTTGGATGGCCTGCCCAGACTCACCCCCACATGACCGCGGTCTCCGACACAACCTGCATCAACTACCTCGCGCTCATCGGGGAGCTTGAGACCCTCCCTCGGCTCTTCGGCCAGGTCGTCATCCCCTCCGCAGTACTACAGGAGCTGCGCCACCCTCGGTCGCCGCCAGTTGTAGCCCAGTGCGTGGCGAAGCCGCCCTCCTGGCTGAGCTCTCGGCGTCTGGTTGCACCGGTGGATTCCTCACTGCTGTACCTTGAGCGAGGCGAGCGGGAAGCCATCGCCCTGGCTGAGGAGCTGAGAGCGGACTGGCTGATCCTTGATGAGGATGCAGGGCGCCGCGAGGCGCTCGGGCGCAACCTACCGGTCACCGGCACGGTGGGCGTCCTGGTCGCGGCGGCAGACAGGGATCTGGTGGACCTCCCTCAGGCGGTCGCGAGGCTGAGGCAGACCAGCTTCCGCATCCGGGGCTCAATCCTGGACAGCGCCCTCCGCCGCGACGCTGAGCGCCGCAAGCAGGCTGACCGCTGAGAGGAGCGGACCTGATCTGCTGGGTGAAGCCCACCCCGATCTCAGGCCGAGGGGTGTCACTGAGGCACTCCTCTCCCCGACTCGGGGAGAGGAGCCGGAGGAGAGAGGCCGTCAGTGGCCGGCGGTGAAGACGACTCTCGACACCTCATCGGGCGTGGTCCAGCCCAGGCGAACCTTCTCCAGGCCGTCCTCGCGGAGGAGGCGCATGCCCTTCCGGCGCGCGGCTTGGCGGAGCTCGCCGGTGGAGACGCGGGCGGAGATCAGCTCCGCCAGCTCCTCGTCCACCAGCATCATCTCGTAGATGCCCGTGCGGCCCCGGTAGCCCGTCTTGCGGCACAGCTCGCAGCCCAGGCCGTGCCGGAGGGTGATCGTGCTCTCTTCGTCGGTAGAGGCGCCGGCTTCCGTGAGCATACTGGTTGCCCCAAGACCGTGCGAGCCCTGGGGTTCCGCCGACCTGTCCCGAGCAGTGCCGCCCAAGCGGCGAAGCTCCGAGGCCGGCGCCATCCGGGAGGTGCCGCAGTCCGGGCAGACGCGGCGGGCCAGGCGCTGGGCCAGCACGCCGACCAGCGTGGCGCTGAGCAGGAAGGGCTCAACCCCCATGTCTACCAGGCGCGTGATGGCGGAGGGCGCGTCGTTGGTGTGCAGCGTGGAGAGCACCAGGTGGCCCGTCAGCGCCGCCTCAATGGCGACCTCCGCCGTCTCGCGGTCGCGGATCTCACCGACCATGATGATGTCCGGGTCCTGGCGCAGGAAGGCGCGCAGGGCCTTCGCCATGGTCAGGCCCGCCTTCCGGTTCACGTGGACCTGGCTGATGCCCGGCAGGTGGTACTCCACGGGGTCCTCCACCGTGAGGATCTTCTTCGCCATGGAGTTCACCCGGTGCAGCACGGAATACTGCGTGGTGGTCTTGCCGCTGCCCGTTGGGCCCGTGGAGAGGATGAGGCCGTTGGGCTGGGCGATCACGCTGTCCAGCCGCTCCAGGTCGTGGGGGAGCAGGCCCAGCTTCTCCAGGCCGATGGCCTCGGAGTTGCGGTCCAGGATGCGGATCACCACCTCCTCGCCGCCGAGGGTGGGGAGCGTCGAGACGCGCAGGTCGAACTCGCGGCCCTCGTAGGTCATGCTGATGCGGCCGTCCTGGGGGACCCTGCGCTCCGCGATGTTGACGTCCGCCAGGATCTTCAGCCGGGAGACGAGGGGTAGGTGGAGCTGAACCGGCAGCGTCAGCGCCTCGTGCAGCACGCCGTCGATGCGGTAGCGCACGCGCACGCCGACCCGGTCCAGCTCGATGTGGATGTCGGAGGCGTGGTCACGGATGGCCTGCTGGAGCACCGTGTTGGCGGTCCGGACCACGGGCGCCTGCTCCGCCGCCTCAAGAGCGGCCCGGGTCTCCGGGTCCAGCGTCTCGGCGGGCTCCCTAGCAGGCTTGTGCCCGTTGGACCGCGCCTCCGGTGCCTGCTCGGGGGCCAGGTAATACCGGGCGATGCAGTTCTCCAGGGCGGAGGGGTCGGCCGCGGCGACGTCGATCCGCCGCCGGGTGCGCATCCGGAGGTCATCGCAAGCAAGCACGTCGGCCAACAGCTCCCCAGGATGCGCGGCGGCGACCAGCAGCGAGGTGGGCGTCTGCCTCACGGGCAGCAGTCGGCGCCGCTCGCACAGGGCGCGGGAGAGCAGCGCCAGGGCTTCGGGGTCCACGCGCTCGCTGCGCAGGTCAAGGAAGGGCAGGCCCAGGCGCACGGCCTCGGCCTTGGCGCTCCTCAGTTCAGCGGAGTAGTCTCGCGGCGCTGCCTCGGGCGAGGTTGGGGCAGGGGTCGCAGTCGCCATTCGGGTCTCCAAGTCTAGGTGCGCTCCACCGCATCATGGCGGCCGTCGCTGGGCCTGTCGGGAACCACGAGCCCGTTGGCACCACGTGTTTGACGCGGGGCGGGCCCAAGATGGCTACAGAGAACAAACGATAGCTGGCTCTGCCCTGGCAATGTATGTGCTACCCAACCACCCCTCCAGCAGGGCTCGCTGTGTCTCATCCATTGGACTCAACCACCCCCCAGGCTCCGCCATCAGCCCAGCTCCACGCATGAGTGATACCGAAACAGGCCCGCAGAGGTTGCGCTGTCGCTCACTACCTATCTCCCAACCCTCTTCCGCAAACAGGAAGAGGGCTGGCGTCGCCTCGCCCTCCGCCGCCGGGGCCAGCCTTTCGGCGCCTCAAGGCGCCATCCCCTTGCCGCCCCATCGTCCCCACGCCCCTCCTCTTCCCGCCTCGGGAAGAGGAGCCGGAGGAGATAGGAAGCCCCGCCCCAGGAAGAGGGCCCCGCCCTAGCGCGGCCGTACCTCCCGCTGCCAGGAACAACCCAACGGCGCCCAGCACTCGACCCTTGCCTCCCCGTCGCCCTCACGCCCCTCCTCTTCCCGTCTCGGGAAGAGGAGCCGGAGGAGATAGGATCCCGTGTCACTTTGTGCCGTTCCTCCCCCAGCCTGCTGATCCGGCTTGGCGCCGCCGAAAGGAGGAGGGTACACCAGTGAGTGGGGCTTAGCAGCAGCCCTTGCCACTCCCCAGAGACGAGTTGGTAGAATGGATGGGGCCCCGGCGGTCCCGCGACCCATCGCTCTCAGCTCCACCCTCCGAGGCAGTCCAGGGCCCGAAGTTCCCCT
>DASXUI010000618.1:0-5396 GCA_036504955.1 Armatimonadota bacterium | reverse complement strand
GCAACCGGGTCGCATAAAGGTGGAGCTGATGACGACCAGACCGGTCTCTACCCTCCTGGAGGTGCTGGACGAGCGCGGCTTTCGCATGACGCGCCAGCGCCGCATCCTCCTGGAGCTGCTGGAGAACGCCAGTGGACACGTAAACGCGAAGGATCTGTTGCGCCTGGCTCAGCAGCGAGACCCCAGCATCAACCGTGCCACCGTGTACCGGACCCTATCTCTCCTCAAGGGCGAGGGGCTGATCGACGAGCTCGACCTCCTGCACCTGGACGGTGAGGAGCACTTCTATGAGCGGCGGCGACCCCAGGACCACCTCCACATCGGCTGCGTGGGCTGCGGTCGAATCCTGGAGATGGAGACCAATCTGGTCGATCGCCTTAACACGGAGGTGCAGGTGACCACCGGCTTCCGCCCGGACTCCATCCGCGTGGAGGTCCGCGCCCTCTGCCCAGAGTGCCAGAAGCGCCAATGAACGTGCAGCGACGCAGAAATATGCGACCGGGTCGCATATACGCCGAGGGCAGGCAGGTTCTCTGTGATCGGTGCTCTGGAGGTTCTCCGGCAACGCGCCGCACTGAAGTGCGCCGCTCGGGCGAAGCCAAGCCCTCCTGCGCGGGCTTGGGCGTGCGGCTGTCCGCAACACCAGGAGATGGCTTCCACTCAGTCTACCTAGGGCACAGCTCAGCCCGCTCAGGCGGGCTTGGTCTCCCCGGAGCGGCGTACTTCAGTGCGGCGCGATGCCGGGGGACCTCCAACCATCGGTCGCGTGGCACCAGACCAGGCACCTGCTCTTAGTTTGCCGCACCTACACTAAGGAGCCACTAGTATGATCTCTCACTTGCCGCATTTGCTTAACCGTTCCGCCGGTCTGGCGGTTCCACTGGGTCGCTCGGGGGGCCCCTTCCATGACTGAAGCCGTGGTCACTAGCTCCAGGCGCCCCACCGCGCCCTTCTTCAGACTGCTAGGCAACGCCCTCCGCGGCGCGCGTCGTGCTGGTACCTGCGACTGTGTCGCGGTAGAGACGACACCGGACGCGCCCTGCTCTCGCAAGCTCCTCATCGTCGGAAGCCCCAACGTGGGGAAGAGCGTGCTCTTCAACCGCCTCACCGGTCGCTACGTCGTGGTCTCCAACTACCCCGGCACCACCGTGGAGGTCTCCCGGGGCCGCGCCCGCATCGGCGGGGAGTCCTACGAGATCATCGATACTCCCGGCATGTACTCCCTGCGCCCCGTCTCCGACGAGGAGCGCGCCGGCCGCGCCCTGATGCTGGCGGAGAAGGCCGACCTGGTGGTGCACGTGGTGGACGCCAAGAACCTGGACCGCATGCTGCCCTTCACCCTTCAGCTTGTGGAGGCCGGCTTCCCGGTGGTCCTGGCCGTGAACATGATGGATGAGGCCGGGAAGCTGGGGCTCCGGCTGCGGCTGGACCTTCTGTCCCAGAAGCTGGGGCTTCCCGTGGTGGGTACCGTGGCGGTCAAGGGCCACGGACTCGAGGAGTTGCGCAATGTCATCGCAGAGCACGCTGCTGCCGGGGCCGCGGCCCTTTAGCCCAAGTTACGAGCCCACCCTGGAGGCCGCTGTCTCGGCCCTGGCCGGCACGCTCTCCGAGGAGTACCGCCTCAGCCGCAGGTCGGTCGCCCTCCTGCTGCTCCAGGGCGACGAGGAGATCGAGCGGCAGGTCCGCGAGACCGAAGGCGACCGTTTCCCCGCCGTGGCCAAGGCAGTAGCGGAGGCGCTGGCGCCGATGGGCGGCTCCGCCGACACGGCAATCACCCTGCAGCGGCACGCGGCGGCGAGGTCGCTGGCCGAGGAGGCCATCACCCGCGACGGGCGAACCGGCACGCCGCTGGCGCAGCGCCTCAGCCGTCTCACCACCTCCCCGATCACGGGTCTCCCGATCCTCGCCCTGGTGGTCTGGTTCGGCCTCTACCAGTTCGTGGGCATCTTCGGCGGCGGCACCCTGGTGGGCCTGCTGGAGCACACCCTCTTCGGCGACCACATCAACCCGTGGATGACGGGCCTGGTACAGCACCTCATCCCCTGGCGCTGGCTCTCCGACCTCTTCGTGGGCGAGTATGGCATGTGGACCCTTGGGGTTACCTACGCCACGGCCCTCATCTTCCCCATCGTGGGAACGTTCTTCCTGGCCTTCTCCGTGCTGGAGGACAGCGGCTACCTGCCGCGACTGGCGATGCTGGTGGACCGGCTGTTCAAGGCTATCGGCCTCTCCGGGAAGGCCGTAATCCCCATCGTCCTCGGCTTTGGGTGCGACACCATGGCGACGCTGGTCACGCGCATTCTAGAGACCCCGAGAGAGCGGCTCATCGCCACCTTCCTGCTCTCCCTCGCCATCCCATGTTCGGCGCAGATCGGCGTCATGGCCGCGCTGCTGGCAGGGCACTCCGTGGCCTTCGGGCTGTGGGCGGGCGTGATGGCCGGCATCTTCGTGGTCATCGGCTACCTTACCTCCAAGCTGCTGCCCGGCGAGACGGCGCGCTTCGCCATGGAGCTGCCGCCGCTGCGCCTCCCCAGCCTCTCCAACGTGGCGGTGAAGACGCTCTCCCGCATGCAGTGGTACTTCCTGGAGGTTTTCCCGCTCTTCCTGCTGGCCAGCGTCATGATCTGGCTGGGGCAGCTCACGGGAGTCTTCGGCGTGCTGGTGAAGGCGCTGGGCCCCATGGTACGCTTGATGGGGCTGCCGGACGCCTCGGCGGAGGCTTTCCTCTTCGGCTTCTTCCGGCGTGACTACGGGGCTGCCGGGCTCTACCGCTTGCAGCAGCATGGCGGGCTTAACGGCAACCAGCTCCTGATCAGCGTGGTGGCGCTCACCATCTTCCTGCCCTGCGTGGCGCAGTTCCTGATGATCAAGAAGGAGTGCGGCGGCCGCATGGCCGTGGCCATGGCGCTCTTCATCTTCCCCTTCGCGGTGGTGGTGGGTACCACGCTGAACCTCGTCCTCTCACTGCTGGGAGTGCGGCTATGAGCGTCGCCAAGGGGACCGTGGTGAGGTGCTGCTTCTGCGACTACGAGTTCGACGAGGAAGAGGGCGTCAAGGCCTGCGGCGCCTGCACCCTGTTCGGTGGATGCCGCAAGGTGAAGTGCCCCAAGTGCGGTTACGAGATGCCGGAGATGCCCAAGCTGCTGAAGCGCATCCTGAGCTGGCGGAGGTCGTAAGATGGTTCGAGCATCGAAGGTTGCGAACGACAGCGGGCAGGTCTCGCTCGCGGAGCTTAGGACGGGAGCCAGCGCGCAGGTAATGTCGCTGGCGGCGGCCGCCCCGCGGGAGCGCGGCAAGCTGATGTCGCTGGGGGTGATGCCCGGCGCCACGGTGGAACTGCTCCAGCGCTTCCCCTCCTACATCATCGCCATCGGCCACACCCAGTTGGCCCTGGACCGAGAGACGGCGGAGCTGATCCAGGTGCTGAGGGTCTAGCTCCGCCGCCGGACCCGAACCCCAGTCCGCGCCATGCACCAGGCGATCATGCTTCTTGCATGGCGTGGGCGTCCATACGCTCCAATGCATAGTACAGGCGTGGCCGCCCCTCCCGTCGGGAGCGCGCGAATCGGTAACGCGCTTTAGTGCTAGTGCGGGCAGCACCTACGGAATCACCTGATAGCGGCTCGCGCCTGCCTGCATGGCCGGCGCGCGGCCACCAATCCTGGCAGGCCGTCCCGGTTCTGCCCAGCCCGCGTAGCGCACGAGGTGCCTCCTTGTGTGCCTAGTGCGGGCTTCCACATGCCCTTGCAGGTAGCGCGGGCGGAGTCGCGCGCCTGGTTCCGAACACCCCCTTCCAGACCTCGCCACCGGGCGATGGGCTCGTGGAAGGGGCTAGTTGCCGGCCCTATGAGGCCGGCCTCACCGGGTTGGGTTGCCCTTGGGCGCCCGGGCCGGCCTTGAAAGGGATAGTTTCATGCGAAGCAGTCACGCCTGGAAGTGCGCCTCCACCCTAGCGGTACTGTGGTGCTCCCTCTGTTCCCCCGCGCGGGCCACCTACAGCGGCCTGACGCTGATCCCTACGGCGGATACCGTCGGCGCCGGGCAGTACGGCCTGGAGCTTCAGAGCGACGGCTCCGCCAGTACCCTGTCGCCGGATACCTACCTCCTCAACTCCCAGTTCGGCTTCGGCAGCCGCTTCGAGGCCGGTACCGACCTCGATCTCAGCCCGGGCGCCAACCCCGTGTTCCTTTGGAACGCCAAATGGGTGGCGGCCCGGAGCAACAAGCGCGACCTCGGCCTTGCCTTGGGGGTCATGAACGTGGGAAAGGGCACGATGCCTACCCGCTACGCGGTCTTGTCCAAGGGCTGGTCAGCCTTGCGGGGCCACGTGGGAGCCCTGAAAGGGGAGTGTGCCGGTCGGTGGTTCCTGGGCCTGGACCGGCCCGTGACGACCAAGGCGACCCTGATGGCGGACTACACCAGCGGCCGGGAGAGCTTCTGGTCCCTCGGCGTGGCGTACCAGAGCAGCCCGTCGACGGGATGGGTGCTCGGCGCCCAGGTGCCCAACGGAGGCGGATCGGTTGGCTTCACCCTGCATCTCTGCCTGAACGGCGCCTACCGCGCCCCCCGGCGGTCCCCCGTGGCCGAAGCCGGGAGGTCTGGGGCACGGGGCACGCAGGCTTCTCAGCCAACAGTCGCGGCGTCACTGTCCGCCGGGCAGTCAGGATCCCGAGGGGCCGGCGGCTGAGGGTCCCTTGCGGCTGGCTGGGGCGCGGCGGGGTCAGTGGCGCCCCGGGGGCCAACCGCGGGTAAGCACCGCCCGTTTGCCTGTGTCGTATCCTGCTCCTTCGTCAGGAAGCGTCCGCGGGGCCACCCCCCAGCCCCAAAGGACCCCCCGCTGCACTCGTCTGCCCAACCCTGCGTTCATCCGTGCCGAGCGTTCACAAAAAGGCCTGGGCGAGCAACCAGGAAAAGCGTAGCCAATCGGTAACCAAGAAGGCAGGAGAGGACACTTCGCCTCCCACGCTCCCCAAGCCGCTGACAGTGGACGGGTTCGTGCGAGGGATACGCGCTCGCCTCTAGCGCCGTGGGGCGCGCGTCTGGGAAGGGCTCTCCCGGCACTTAGCCTGCTCGATTCACGAGAGTGTGTGAAAGCCAGCGCCCTTCGCGGCGCGCAAGCGCCTCGTGGGTTTGGCAGGTTAGGCCGGAGCTCAGGGAACGAGCGTCTTCACCGGCCCTTAATCCTCTCTTGGTTCAAGGCTATCTTAGGTTCCTCAGGCTTTAACCCATGAAGCCTAGACTGCCCTTGGAGGCTTGCGGCGCGGTTGTCATCGCCCGGAGTCCGGTTCGGGCGATGGGCCCCTGTCTCGCGCCCTCGGGAGGGCGGATTCCCCCCTTCCATGCCTGGCTCCCTGCGACTGTGTCTCGCCACGCCTGGTCGCCTCCCAACCGTTCGG
>DASXUI010000617.1:0-2754 GCA_036504955.1 Armatimonadota bacterium | reverse complement strand
CAACGGTGATCGGCTTCGACCTTCGCAATGAGCCCTGCGGCCACTACAAGAAGTCGCCGCCGGTGTGGGGTGGGGGCGGACCCACCGACATCCACGCGATGTACGAGAGCGTCGGCAACGCCATCCTCGCCGTGAATCCGGGCGCGCTGATCATCTGCGAGTCGGTGATCGACTACCAGACCGACTCCTACGAGGGGGACCTGTCCGTGGCGCGGAAGCTGCCGGTCAGGCTGAGCAGGCCACGCAAGCTGGTCTACTCCGTACATGAGTACCCGCGGGAGATCGGCGGCTACAAGGGCCCGGAGTCCGGTCCGGGGTACGTGGAGCGGATGAATCGGACCTGGGGCTGGTTGGTGAAGAAGAACGTGGCGCCGGTCTGGATCGGGGAGATGGGTGCCTCCATGTCCTCGGCCTCCAGCAGGGAGTGGGGGCAGGCTCTGCTGGACTACATGAACGGCAAGGCGGAGGGCGGCCCCAGGTTCAGCCCGGGCCAGCAGCCCATCAGCGGCAACTGGTGGCTGTGGGGCTGCCTGACGGGCCAGAACCCGAACGGCTGTCTCGGCGAGGACGGGAAGCCGCGCCCGGAGCAAGCGCCCTTCATCCGCCAGATGCTGTTCCAGAGGTAGGGTGTGCGGATGGGGACGTTCAGTGAGGCGGCCGGGGGGCTGAAGCTCCTCCGCAGCCGAGTGGACGCGGCACAACGAGCGGTAACACGTCTGCTCTTGGTGGGCCTGCGGTGATGGGTCTGAGTCCTTGGAGCCACGCGATCCCGGCCAGCGTTGGCAGCCGCCGGGCGTCGGGTGACGAGCAGCCGCGGTCGCTCGTCACCTAAGCTGGCTCGGAGGGAAGGCCTCGGGGATCGCCAACGCTGACCTTCAGTGCGGCGCGCCCCGCCCGGCTAGTGCCGAGCAAGCGGTAGGTCCCCACCATCTCGCGCGGCCGCTCCGGCCTCGGTGGGCGCATCCGCGTCTGGCACGGGTCCATTTCCCTCCGGCGACTCGTCCTCCAGTTGGAGCTCCGCGGCGGGGAGGGTGACGGTGACCGTGGTACCCACGCCTACCTCGCTGTCCAGAGACAGCGTGCCGCCCACGGCGGTCAGCAGGCTCTGACAGATGGCCAGGCCCAGACCGGTGCCGCCCTGGGCGCGGGCGCGGCCCGCGTCCGCCCGGTAGAACCGCTCGAAGACGTGCGGCAGGTGGTCCGGCGCGATGCCCTCGCCCGTATCCCGCACTTGGACCACCACTCGCTCTCCCTCGGTTCGGCCCGTCACGGCGACCTCGCCGCCCGGAGGCGTATGACGCAGGGCGTTCTGGAGCAGGTTCAGCAGCACCCGCCGCAGGTGCTCCTCCCGCGCCATCGCCATGAGCGGACCCCGTGGGAGGTCGACGCGGACGGTGGCGTCCCCGGAGGACTCAGCCTGCGCCACGGCCCAGCGGATGGAGTCCCCCACCTCGGTGGGCTGCGGCACGATCACAAGCTGGCCGGCATCGGAGCGGGCCAGAAGCAGCAGGTCCTGGATCAGGCGGCTCATCACCTCCGCAGCCTGGTCCACCACCCCCAGCGCCTTTCGGTACTCCTCGGCTGAGCGCGGGGCGGAGAGCATCAGGCTGGTGGTGGCCTTCACGCGGGTGAGGGGGGTGCGAAGCTCATGGGAGGCGTCCGCGGTGAAGCGGCGCTGCTGCTCGAAGGCGTCCTCCAGCTCCCGGAAGGCCTTGTCCAGCCTCGCCGCCATGCTGTTAAAGGTGGTTGCCAGCTCCGCGATCTCGTCACGGCCCTCCACGGGCAGGCGCCGGGAGAGGTCCTCCGCGCTGAGCTGGGCGGCCGCGCGGGTGATGCCCCGGATGGGGCGAATGGCGCGGCCGGCCAGGAACAGCCCTCCCAGCCCTGCCACCAGCAGCGCGACCGGAACCAGGGTGATCAGCACCCTCAGCAGCCGGTCGTTGAGCCTTAGTTGCTCCCCGATGGCGTAGCCCCCCTGGACGATGCAGAGGAGCTTGCCCTCCTTGTAGACCGGCACGGAGAGCACCCGATGGGGTTCGCCATCGACCTTGAGGGCCGTGAAGCGCTCGTGCCCGGTTTTGGCAACCACCCTCAGCGCCGGGATGTCCCAGGGCTTTTCAGACCCAAAGGGCATGAGCGGCTTCCCATCGGGCTTGAAGAAAGCGGGCCGGCCCTCGGAACCGCCTCTGCGATTCCCGTTACGGGGCCGGGGTGGCTGGAAGCGCCTGCGCTCCGGACCCGGCCCCATGCCGAACCCGTGCCCCGGGCCGGGGCCCAGCCAGAGGATGTTTGGACCGGGAGGCCCGGGGGGCGGCTCCGCGTGGGCGATCCAGCGAGCGGCGCCGCCCGCCGCCTCCGAGAGCTCCTTGTCCACGGCGTTCGCGAGCTGAACGCGGACCGTGTAGCAGACCAGGGTGCCGAAGCCAACCAGCACCAGGGCCAGCACCGTCACGTTCCAAAAGGTGAGGCGCGCGCGTACCGAGCGCCACATCATCGTGGCACCTCCGTCTCCGGCCGGCGCAGCACGTAGCCTACGCCGTGCACAGTGTGGATCAGCTTCTCCTCGTGTCCCGTGTCGATCTTCTTCCGCAGCAAGGCGATATGGACCCGCACCGTGTCGGAGTAGCTCTCCTCGTCCATCCAGACCCGCTCCTGAATCGCCTCGCGGGTGAGGATCCGCCCCTCGTTCGCCGCCAGGGCTTCGAGCAGCGTGTACTCGCGGTTGGTGAGGGGCACCGGCGTCCCCGCCCGCCG
>DASXUI010000616.1:0-2956 GCA_036504955.1 Armatimonadota bacterium | reverse complement strand
GAAGCGTTCGGACACCGCGTCCGCGCGATGCAGCATGTGCACCCGCGTGAAGCGCTGGAGTAGGTCCGCCTCCGTGGAGCCCTCGGGCGGCGGCTCCAGTCCCTGGAGCGGCACGTCGCCGCGCAGGATGCCATCCGCGTGACGCTTGAGCTCCCCCACCTCCGCCATCGGCACCAGCCCTGGAACAACCAGGCACCCCTCGCGCTGGAAGTGGGAGTACTCCTCCACGGTTACGTGACAGCGGTCCGGCCGCTGCTGAGACACTGCCCGGTACGACATCGCCGTCCTCCCCCAGTGACCAGTCGCCCACGCTCAAAGGTCGCGGGCCCACGGACTTCCCTCACCCTTCGTGGCCCATAGGGGTTTCCCTGCAATGCCCCGCCACAGAGACACAGAGGGCACAGAGAAGGGCATGAGGGGGTGTAGGATCCTCAGAGGGGTCTGTAGCTGGTCGCCCATCGTCGCCGTGGGTCCCACCCACCGCTCACGAAGAGCCGCCCCCCGGGGCTGAACCCAGGCCGGCGCGCCTGCGGCGTTGCGGCGCCGCTGACCGCGGTAAGCCCCGGAGGGGCGCCTCTACGTCAGCCGGGAATAGCATTCCCGGCGCCGCCGGCCACCTCATTGACGTCCCCTCTTCACCCCTTCACCCCCTCACCCCAAGGCCGCGCTTGCGCGGCCCATCACCCCCTCACCTCTTCAGTCCCTTCTCTGTGCCTCTGTGCCTCTGTGGTGAGGCAGTTCGCCCCCCTACCCGCCCGCCATGGCATGGCTGAATTCACGGAGGAGGCGGAGGTAGCACTTGTACTCCCGGAAGGAGACCCCTGGCGGCGTCTGGTGGTCGACGCTGGGGAGGAAGCCGCCCGTCCGGACGGTGGGCAGGAGTCTCTCGAACTCCGCGCGCATCGCCTCCTCGCCGTGGGTCATCACCATCTTGTCGTAGTGGCCGATCATCCGGAGCTTCGGGTGGTTCGCGCGCAGAGCGGCGGCGTCTACCCCGGCCTGCCGCTCGAGAGGCAGCACTCCCTCAATCCCCACGGACTCCAGCCAGGGCACCATCTGCGTCACGTCCCCGTCCGTGTCCACCAACACCAGCGTGCCCATCTCCTTCAACAGAGGGATGACCCGCCGGTAGTAGGGGGCTAGGAACCCCTCGAAGAGCTGCTGCGACAGCATCGGGCCATGGTTGTAGGACATGTCCTCCGCGAAGGTCATGAACGTCGGCCGGCAGACCTTGGCGAGTCGCCCCAGCAGCTCACAGTGGTGGTTGGTCAGGTCCTCGTTGATGCGATGCATCAGCTCGGCGCGGTCGTAGAAGGCGTACAGGTGGTTCTCGATGCCGAAGAGGCGGCGCGGGTACCAGAAGAAGCCCTCCAGGGTGATCCACACCACGGCGTCGCCCCGCTCTTGCGCCGCCGCCCAGGGACGCAAGCCCTCCATGGCCTCCTGGTGAGGGGGGAACAGCTCGTCTCGGATCGCCTCGTAGTCGTCGGCGCAAGCGATGGTCTGGGAGCGCGGAGAGAACCAGTGCTGGAAGTAGGGGTCCAGCCCCAGGTAGCGCGCGGTCTCGAAGGTGCCGCCCAGGTCCGAGGGCAGCCCCTCCCCCCGCCAGCGGTCCAGCGTCTTGTCCCACCAGGTGGCCCACTCGATGCGCGGCAGGCGATCCACCGGCTGGAAGGTCATCAGGGCCCGGAAGCGCTCAACGTGGTTCACGACTTCACCGCCTTCGTCCGGCCAAGCTCCAAGCTGATCTCCTCTTTGGGTACGAAGTCGCGGAACCGCCAGGCGAAGCGGAGGCCCCTGGCCTTGCATCCCCGGGGCTCGGCGGACCTCGGCACGTATCCCTTGAGCCGCGTGGCGTCCACCTGGATGTCCGCCGAGCCGATGGATCCCTTCCAGGAGGCACCCGTGGTGACGACGTAGGTGAACAGCCTGGAACCCATGCTGTTCTCGCCGGGCCGCGCGGTGTACCGCACGACAACCGTGCGCGTCTGGCCCGGCGCGAAGCGCACGCTCTTCACGCGGTAGCGGGACAGGTCCTGACTCTCCTCGCCCTGCCATGGGGTGGTTCGTATCGAGGTGGGCACGCCGTCCACGGTGCTGCTGAAGCTGAGGAACTCCGCGCTCTGCCTGCCCACGTCTCCCCAGCCGCGCTCTGGGAACCCAACCTGGACGGTGGTAGCGGCCCCAACGTTTCGGAGCACGAAGGTGGCCGTCACCCGGTCCACCTTGGCCCCCAGTCGCGCGACCACCCGCTCTGAGACCATCCGGACCGAGGGGTGCTCTCGCATCGGCCTGAGCGTACCCCCCACCCCCATCAGCGCGGAGTCATTGGCGAGGGCGGCCCTCTGGCCGCACAGAAGAGTAAGGCAGGAGAGCAGGAGGCACGGAAGCAGGGCGCGGTTCAGAATCCGGCTGACCTTGTGCGAAGCCTCGGGTCTGCCGCTGCGTGTCGAGGGGGTCAAGCTTGGCTCTCCTTTCGGCTGGCGCGCATCCGAACGTGCGCCGCGTACGCCTCGGTATTCGCCGCCTCGGGCATCCACTCTTGCCGCCTACCCGCGCTGGCACTCTCGGCCGGTGGCGCTTGGCCGGCCACTCGGGTGCCACGAGAGGGCCGGAGTCTGCGTCCAAGGGGGTGAAGGCTGTGCCGCCGCGAGTTCCACGGGAGAAGCGTAGGTTGGGTGAAGAGAAGGTGGCACTGGAGACGGACCTGTACGAGCCCATCAGCCAGTGCCTCAGGGAGCAGGGCTTCACCGTGCGCGGCGAGGTGAGGGGCTGCGACATCGTTGCCCGGCGCGAGGATGAGCTGGTCGTCGTGGAGCTGAAGCGCGGGTTCTCCACCTCATTGCTGGTCCAGGCGGCCGAGCGCCAGAGGCTGTGCGACTCCGTCTACGTGGCCCTCCCGGAGCCCGAGGACTGGACAAGCAGCAAGCGGTGGAAGGGCATCCAGCACCTGCTG
>DASXUI010000615.1:0-4261 GCA_036504955.1 Armatimonadota bacterium | reverse complement strand
CCGCAGCCGGGCGGCCTCGGAGGCCTTCTGGAGCGGCTTGCGCTACGAGTTCCGAAACTTCGAGCAGATCGTGCTGGACCGGGATACCTACACGCTCTTCGGGCGGCGCTTCAACCGGCGCACCCAGCCGGAGGCCCCGGGTCGTATCAGCGAGGCGGAGGAGCGAAGGCTCTGCGCGCTGCTCGGGGTCCCCGTACCGGATGTCACCAGCTCCGGTACCGGCGTGGAGGGGATTGGCGCATCGCAGGCCTGATCCGCGAGAGCGTGGGTGGGGCGAAGCTGACCCCGCACTTGCATTGAGCCAAAGGGCCTGCCGGACACCTTCCGGCAGGCCCTTTGGCTCGTCTGGCTCAACAAGACTTCCGTGAAGGCCCTGCCGCGTTGACAGGTGGAACTGGGTTTGGCATACTACCTCAGGCCCTGGGCCACTGAGCATCCGCAAGACAGTAGCTACCGCCAGGTAAAGGAGCCTTCCATGACGAGCCGGGTCCTACTCCTTGCGTCACTCCTCCTGATGTTCACCCTCGTGCCCGGCTGCGGACCTCCGCGGGAGGCGGCTCCCACCAGCGCCACGGCGCCCCCCGAGACGCAGGCTGCCTTGACTATCGTCTCGGGCTCTGAGAACAAGACGCTTGAGCCCCTGATCCAGCGTTTCGCCGCCAGCAAGAACGTGCGGATTGCCGTGGAGTACAAGGGCTCCGTCGACATCATGCTGGCCCTGCAGGACACCAACACTCCCTACGACGCGGTCTGGCCGGCCAACTCCCTCTGGATCTCTCTGGGCGACACCCACAAGCGGGTGAAGCACAGCCAGAGCATCATGAGAAGCCCCATCGTGTTCGCCGTGAAGAAGTCGCTGGCCACTCGGTTCGGATGGGTGGGCAAGCCGGTACGCGTCGAGGACATCCTGAAGCAGACGGAGGGGGGCCGCCTTCGTTGGATGATGACCTCGGCCACTCAGTCCAACTCCGGCGCCTGCTTCTACCTGGGCTGTTTGTACGCCTTCTCAGGCCAGCCGGACGTCCTAAGTGTCGCGCAGATCAACAACCCCGCGACCGCGGCGAAGACGAAGGCGATCCTCGGCAGCGTGAACCGGAGCGCCGGGAGCACCGGTTTCCTCAAGGACCTGTTCGTAGAGCACTACGATGACTATGACGGCATGGTCACCTACGAAGCGTTGCTGATTGAGACCAACCAGGCGATGCAGGGGAAGACTCAGGATCCGCTGTATGCCGTGTACCCGACCGACGGCCTCACCTTCGCGGACTCACCCCTGGGCTTCATCAGCAAGGGGGACGCGGCGAAGGAGCAGCTCTTCCAGGAGCTTCAGGCCTACCTACTGAGCGCGGAGGCCCAGCGGCAGATCCTGGCCCAGGGCCGGCGGGTCGGACTGGGCGCCAAGATCGTGGGCGGCGATCCCGCTGTCTTCAACCCCTCCTGGGGGATCGACGCGGGCAGGACCCTATCCCCCATTCGGCTCCCCGAAGCCGCCGTTATCAAACAGGCTCTAGACCTTTATCAGACGGCGTTCCGCAAGCCGTCCCTCAACATATACGTGCTGGATTACTCCGGCAGTATGGAGGGCGAGCGGATCGACAGCCTGAAGTCTGCCATGGGAAGGATTCTGGACCAGAGCAGGGCCGGGCAGTACTTCCTACAGGCTTCGTCCCGAGACGTGAACGTGGTCATCCCCTTCAGCAGTTCGGCCAGGGGCCCTTGGTCCGTGAGGGGCAACAACCCCGACCAGCTCGGAGACCTCTTGGCGAGGATCAACCGCGAAGCGCCCAGCGCGGGAACGGCCCTCTACTCAGCGGTGGAGAAGGCTCTGGACACGCTTCAGACCTATCGGGATCGCGAGAAGTACCTGTCGGCCATCATCCTGCTGACTGATGGAGAGTCCAACCAAGGCGACTCCTTCCAGCAGCTTCAGGCCCATGCCCGGAACCTGGGCTTCACCCGCATGCCGCCCATCTTCGCCATGAGGATTGGAGAGGCCTCGGAAACGCAGCTCAAGGACCTGGTAAGCTGGACCTCCGGCAGGTTCTTCGGAGACACAAAGGACCTCAGCAGCGCCTTCCGCGAGGTGAAGGGCTACAACTAGCGAGCAGGTGCGCCGAACCCGTGCCTCGGACAACCCCGCGCCCGCCGGACCAGGGGCGGCGAACGGTGGAGCCATGCCGCCCGCCCCGGCAGGGGGATCGTCGAGCTGACGCCCTAGTCACTGTCCACGAACTCCTCACCACCAAGCCACCAAGACACCAAGAAGGGCAGGGAGGGCCACACGACAGAGACACAGAGAGTGGCCCAGCTTAGGTACTCCTGATGTCTTGGTGGCTTGGTGGTGAAGTATTCGTGGACAGTGACTCTGCGTACACTACTCGCGAGAAGTGCGCGGGTTGAGGACCCTACCCCTGCGTCGCCAGGAGACCACCCATGCTGAGGCGAGATAAGTCAGAGCTGGGGGCGGGGATCGCCGCGGTGTCGGCGCTTCTGGTCTGCGCCTTCCCCCTTGGGTTGCCCTTCCTGGTCTCCCTTGGCCTCGCGGTCCTGGTCTATGCGGGTGTTGTGAACCTGCTCGCCGCCCCTCAGGGACCTGGTAAGATTCAGGGCCCCAGCCTGTCGGACCTGGTGACCTCAATCTCGTCGCTAGAGGCCTCTGTGCGCAGGGCGAGCGTGAAGGAGAAGATCGACGCGATCTGCACCCAAGCAGGGCGCATGGGGCAGTACTTCAGCGACAATGAAGAGGACTTCCGGATGTACCGGCCCGCCGTGATCGACAGCTTGAGGGCGGTTCAGGAGGTGGTGAGCCAGTACGGGCGCCTCTCTCGCCACGACGAGGACTCCAACCAGGAGGTGCTCCTGAAGCTGGAGGGGTACCTGCAGCAGTCCTGTGACTTCCTGGAGGAGCTGCACTCCCGGCTTCTGGCGAAGGACCGGGCTGAGATGACGGATCTGATCGAGACGATGGGCAGGGAACAGGAAGCAATCCGCCAGACCTACCAGTACCTGGGAGGGGGAAACCCATGAAGCCGCGCAACACGGGACTGCTGCTACTAGGTCTGGCCGCTCTGATCGTGTTGGCCTTCACTCAGCTTCGGGGGCACGGCGGCAAGCCCGGCGCGGGCCCCAGGGACGCGGCGAGCGGAAACGCGGGCCAGGCCCAAACCATCGTCAAGCTCAGGGTCGGAGGCGAGAAGATCGGCTTCCTGGAGGATCCTGAGGTGAAGGACTTCCTGGCGCGGCGCTACGGACTCGCCGTGGACTACCAGAAGGCCGGCTCCGTGGCGATGGTGGAGGGCAAGACCGATGGGCTGGACGCGCTGTGGCCCTCCAGCCAGGTGACGCTTCAGCTCTACAGGAACCGGCACGGCGGGTCCGCCGTCGCTGAAACGATCTTCAACTCACCGGTGGTGCTCTACAGCACCAAGGAGGTGACCGGTGCGCTTCAGCGGCTGGGGATCGTGAGGGTGGAGCAGGGCACCTACTACATCGTGGACATGCCCCGGCTCATCGACCTAATGGTCAAGCAGGCCCACTGGAAGGACCTTGGGCTGCCGCAGCTCAATGGCCGCGTGACCGTCTTCTCCACGGATCCCAACCAGAGCAACTCCGGGATGATGTTCAGCGGGCTGCTGGCTAACCTCCTCAACGGCGGCGACGTGGTGGACGAGACCCGGATCTCACCGCTCCTGCCGCGCCTGAAGAAGTTCTTCAGCGTTCAGGGCTTCATGCCCACGTCCAGTGACGACATCTTCCGGAACTTCCTTAACGTGGGCGATCAGCCCATCATCGTAGGGTACGAGTCGCAACTGGTGGAGGTGTGCCTTACGCAGCCCCAGCTCGTGCCCCAGCTCAAGGACAGCATCCGCACGCTCTACCCTAGGCCGACGGTGTGGACCCAGCACCCCCTGATCGTGCTGACGCCCAAGGGCAAGCAACTGCTCCAGGCGCTGCGAGACCCTGAGCTTCAGCAGAAGGCCTGGCGGCGTCATGGCTTCCGCTCCGGCAGCACGAGTGTTGTGAACGACCCCGCCGAGCTTCAGGTGACCGGCGTGCCGGCCAAGGTGCGCAACACGATGCAGATGCCGAACGCCGTGGTGATGGAGAAGGTACTCCAGGCCCTTCAGCCCCGCTGAGTCGGCGGCTGGGAACTGCCTCACCACGGAGACACGAAGGGACCAGGAACTGCCTTACCACAGAGACACAGAGCCCCAGAGAAGGGCATGAGTGGGTGAGTGGGTGAGGGGGTGAGGGGGCCTCG
>DASXUI010000614.1:0-9885 GCA_036504955.1 Armatimonadota bacterium | reverse complement strand
CGTGTCGGAGTAGCTCTCCTCGTCCATCCAGACCCGCTCCTGAATCGCCTCGCGGGTGAGGATCCGCCCCTCGTTCGCCGCCAGGGCTTCGAGCAGCGTGTACTCGCGGTTGGTGAGGGGCACCGGCGTCCCCGCCCGCCGGGCCACTTTGGCCACCGTATCCACCTCCAGGTCCGCGATGCGGATCACGGCGGCCTTGTGCACCTTGTCCCGTCGGAGGAGGGCCCGAACGCGGGCCACCAGCTCGGAGAAGTCGAAGGGCTTGGGCAGGTAGTCGTCGGCGCCGGTCTCCAGTCCCTTCACCCGGTCCTCCACCGCGTCCAGCGCGGTCAGCATCAGGATCGGCGTGGTGACGCGGTGCTCTCGCAAGGCCTGGCACACCGACCAGCCGTCACGCTTGGGGAGCATAACGTCCAGAATCACCAGGTCAGGCGGGTCTAGCAGCGCGTAGTCGAGGCCCTCCTCGCCATCCACGGCGACCTCGACAGAGTACCCCGCCTCCTCCAGGCCCGCCTTCACGATGGGCGCGATGACCTCGTCGTCTTCCACCAAGAGTATCTTCACCAGTCAGTGCTCCACGCTTCCAGACGGCCAAGGGACTGAAGAGGTGAAGGGGTGAAGAGGTGAAAGAGCCCCAGAAGCTTGCCTGGCCTCGTCCGAGCCACCGGGCTGGGGCCCCCTCACCTCTTCACCTCTTCACCTCCTCACCCCCTCATCGCCCCGCGCCTCCAACCCCACAGGTGCTCCGGTGTCCCGCGGCACCCTTAGCGGTTTCTTAACAAACCCTTAGTAAAGTTGCGGTGACGGAGGGCACGGCCGGTCTAGGTTCTACGCTCTGCTGGATTAGTGTCCATACTCTTTGCCGCTTGATTCTACAAGTAAGTGTACGATAGTTTCAGCGCACAAACAAGAGGTGATCGAAGCGAACCAGTAGGAAGGAGAGGGGTCATCATGCCGGTGAGCGAGGAAGCTGGCGTGGGCGCTCCCTGTGGGCGACTGATAGGCCGAAACGGCGCGTGGTCCCGCCCGGACGGCCATAGCGGGACCGGGCGGTGGAGCGCCCTTCTGGGGCTCTGCGCCCTGGCCTTGATGGCGGCTCTCCCTTGCTCCGCCCTGAACCAGAGGGTCTACCCCCTGAAGGAGATCGCGGCCGACGCGGAATCGGTGGTGGTCGGCCGAGTCGCTTCCGTGGACCCCGGCGCGATGCGCTTCGTGGTGATCGCCGACGAGTATCTGAAGGGGCACCAAGGGTTCACCTGGATGGCCACGGACGTGAAGTCCGGCGGATGGGGACATCCCCCCATCCTCATGCGGCGAGTGGCACCCGGGCTGCCGGCTATCCTCTTCGTGAACCAGGCGCAGGGTCGCTATATGGCGGTCGGCTACACCAACGGGACCTGGTTCAAGGTCACGGCAGCTCCGGAGAAGGAGCTGGACCGCATGCGGTGGTCCTTCACCAACCTGGAGGTGATGCTCCGGCGCTCCTTCGCGGGCACCACCGAGGAGCTGGAAACGCTGCTCCGGGCGCACCTGAAGGAAGGCAAGGAGCTGCCGGCGCCATCCAACTTCGTCAACGGCTCCTACGGGCCTGAGGTAGCCGCGAACTACGCTCCTACCAGCCCGCTGCCGCAGCTCCCGTCCTTCCTGGCCTCGTCCGCTGGTTCAGAGGCCTACCCGGTGCTGGAGGTGGAGGGGCTTCAGATTCTCTCGCGCACCATGAGCCAGGCGCAGTCCACCTGGGTGATGGCCCGCTACATCGGCGGCACCTACCTCTTCAGCAGCAGTTGCGGCGTGGTTCAGTGCGGCGGCCAGAGCGGGCAGGACGTGGAGCTCTCCCTGCCCGTCGCCACCGACGGCACCTACGACCTCGCGATCAGCGCCTCCGGGCTGCGGACCCTGTCCGCCCTCGTCGTCACCATCGATGGCGCGGAGCTGAAGGCTCAGACGCCCTGGCCCGTACCCGCCGCCGAGGGGCCCAACACCTACCGGGGTGACCCGACCACCGTGCGCTTCGGGCCGGTCACGCTGACGAAGGGTGGTCACAAGCTGCGCCTCGCTCCCGAGACCGAGAGCGGCAGCTACCAGATCTCCCTGGACGCCCTGGTGCTGCTGCCGCCGGGCGGCATCACCCTCTCCGCCGCCGACGAGAAGGCGCTGACGGCCGCGGGAGCCTCCGCCAAGGACCTGCCGATGGCCCTGGAGCTGGCTCAGGCCTATTGGAAGTCGGGCCAGGAGTTGGCGGCTCTGCTGAAGCAGGCGAAGGGGAACTGGACGGACGTTCGGTGGACCCTGTCGCTGGAGCGCGCCATGGGGAGGGGCGGCAGCCGGGGCATGCGCCGGGAGGCCTCCGAGATCCTGAGGACCAAGCTGTCGGATCCCTGGCTCACCTGGAGCGACCTCCGAGGCGGCCTGATGCGGGCCGGCGAGATGTTCCTGCCCACTCGAGACAGCGCCCGTGAGATCCTTCGGCTGCGCAAGCTGTCCAACTGGGACGAGGCAGACCCGGTCCTGATGGCCGCCAAGTTCGGCTCCCTCTCGCTGGACGAATGGGAGGCGGAGCGCAAGGCCAGCCTCCGGCCCGCCGCACTAGGGCCTGGGGAGACGCCGCGGGCGCCCCTGGCGGCCAGCGGAACGGCTCGTTCGCTGAGCGCCGGGTGGAAGCCTTGCAGCACCAGTGCGGTGGCGGTGAAGCCCTCCAGAGCCTCCACCGGCGCCACGCTGAAGACAGCCGCCGCCTCCGGAACCGTTATGGCCTGCGCGGCGCCTAAGGCCCTCCTGCAGACTGGCGCATGGCTCACGGCGGCGGCAGGCCCCGTGAACCAGGGTGGCTTCGGCCCCTTCGGCGGTGGCGGCCGTGATGGTCGGGGGATGGGCGGCCCCGGCATGGGCGGTCCTGGGGGCGGCGGTCCCGGCATGGGTGGTCCTGGGGGCGGTGGACCTGGCATGGGCGGCCCTGGCGGCGGCCCCGGTGGCCCCTTCGGTGGAGGCGCCGCTACGCCCGCGGCCAGCCCACTCTCCTACTGGAGCAAGGGCGCTGTCACCATCGACCTACGGCAGGCCGCGAGCTACCTCATAGAGGCGCGGGTACTGGTACCGGACCACATGGATGAGGTCGGCGAGACCCGCAACGGCTTCATCTACATCCAGCGGCCCTCCCGCTACCTGGGCGCCGGAGTGCAGTTCACCGACAGCCAGGGCAAGGCGGTAGGCGGACCGGCCCAGGTGCTCAAGGTAGAGCCCTTGGTGGGCAGCCCCGACACCGTGCGCCTGAGAGTGGACGTCTACACGGGCGCCTCGGGCTCTGCCGGAGCCTTCGTGCTGGTAACCGCGTACCGGGGAGACAGCCTGGAATGCGGTCGGTCCCAGGTGTACCTGCCCACCCAGTCGGTGAAGAACGACAAGCTTTCGCTCTGCGCGGCCTTCGGTTTGGGCGCCGTCTCAGACGGCTACGTTCCGGAGGCCCACCTTGGCTCCGTCAAGATCAGCCCCGTGAGCTACGCATCGCGGACGGGGCATTCCGCCGCGCGCGCCGCGCGCCCGATTCAAGGAAGGACAGCAAAATGAAGAGACAAGCTCGGCTTCTTGTCGCGGGACTGGTGGCGGTGGTGGCCCTTAGTGCCACCCCCTTCCTGCAGCGGGCCGTGGCCCAGGGGCCCGACCGGATCGTGGAGCAGGGCGACCAGGGCGGCGGCTTCCCCGGCGGTCCTGGCGGCCCAGGAGGCCCCGGCGGCATGCCCCCCTTCATGATGGGCGGCATGGGTGGCGGCAGCGCCCCGGTGATTGCGGCTACCGCCGACTACGTCTATGTGGTGAAGGGCGACACTCTGTTCCAGTTCAAGGCCGACGGCCTCACCCTTCTGAAGAGGGCGGCACTACCTGAGACCAGCACGCAGGTCCAGGCCCAGGGCGCCGCCCGTCGCCGCCAGGGCGCGCAGTAGGCTGAAGGGCGGGTCGTAGGGTCGTTAGGTCGTTAGGTCGTTGGGAAGGGCCTCAGGGGGTCCACCTTGAGTCCCTGGCTGAAGTGACCTAAGGGACGGAAGGGACGAAAGGGACCCAAGGACACCCACTGAGGTCCTTCCCCTACGACCGTACGACCCTCCGACCCTACGACCTGCCTTTCCAGGATTCCCGAAACTCGGTGGATAAGGGGTTTGGTCCGGAGGGCAGTTCGGAGCAAGCCGGGGGACCTCCGCCGGGCAAGGGTAGCCGCCGACTAGTCTTGGCTCCAGGGACAGCGCTGCCATTGCTGCGCCGATGGACGACAAACCACGGGCTCGAACCTCCTCGCGGCGAGCCCAAGGGTGCTGGGGAGCCCCCGGCACCAGATGTCGTGGAGCCAAGACGGATCGGCGGGCCGGGGGCCCGCGCCGTGGATGCGCCCCCCATCTCCCCTGGGGGTGGGAAGCAAGCGGATCCCGGCGCGAGCCCTCGATTGCCCAGGTATGCTAGAGTGCGGCGAGAGGAAGGAGGCAGATCCGATGAGGTGGCGAGTCCTGGTGGTACTGGGAGCCCTGGCGGTAGGTCCCCTCGCGCCACGCCCCGCAAGCGCCGTCATGCAGCGGGTCTACCCTCTGGGGGACATCATTCGCGGCTCGCAGTCGGTGGCGGTCGTCACCGTGCAGTCGGTCCGGAAGCCGGACCTGGTCCGTCTCGGTCCTGCCGCAACCCTGAAGGGGAAGTCACCCCTCTCCAAAGTGGACGTGAATCTTCAGGCTAAGCCGTCGGACCAGAACCGGCTGCTTCTTAGCCGCCTTCGCGCGGGTCAGAAGATGGTGGTCTTCTACTCCTCCGCGCCCAAGGAGTCCATGGTGCTGGCCTGCCTGGGCGACGCCTGGGTTCGCCTCAGCGCCCCCAAGCCGCAGGGCCCGTGGCGGTTCGTCCACTTCGAGCCCTACCTCCGCCGCAGCTTCCACGGCACCGCCGACCAGGCCGTTGCCGTGGTGAAGAGGGTGCTGCAAGGCGGTCCCGCCCCCGCGCCCGACCCGAAGGCCACGCCCGGCCCAGGCCTCCCCTCTCCCAATACCGCCTCCAACAAGGCCCCCGCCTCCATGAACCTGATGCCCAAGGGCCGCTGGCTCCGACGCTTGTATCTGGTGTAGGCTTCCTGCTCTCCCAAGCCCTCCCCGCACTGACCTTTCTCCCAACCCTCTTCCCGAAGCGGGAAGAGGACTCCGTTCTGGCGCCACCTCTACTTCCATCCCTGAACGCAGCTCAGTAGCACCTGAACCCCGACCTGTCCCCACCCTGACGACGAGGGGCCCCGCCGCACGGAGGGGGCCGGTCGTTCACGCAGGGCGGGACAGAGCGTGCGGGGCTAGGTCGACTTCTCTATGAGCCAGTTGAGCAGTCCGTAGTCCACCACGTTCCGCGCGATTGAGTCAGGGAGCAGCAACTCAAAGCGCTCACCAACCAGCTTCCGGCCGAGGTCCCCTACCTCTTTCTGGACCGCGAAGTACAGGCGCTCGAAGTCGTCCATGCCCTCGCAGGCTGTTTGCCAGTCGGCCAGCGTCCCTCCGTCCGCGCTCATCTTCACCTGAACGCCGTACCGCTTCTGCGTGACGGGGGCCAGAAACACTGCGTCGAGGTCCTTCATCTGCCCACCAACCTCGCTGAGCCGCTGCCATCCCGCTTGCCGGAACAAAAGATCGATTAATAGCTCGAAGTCAGACTGGTGAAGGTTCCCAATCAGGGCCTGTGCGGAGGTCACAAGGCTCTCTCTCTCCGCACGTACGTGCTTCAGGGCCTCCGTCTCCTGCACGTTGATCTTCCGCACCAGGTACTCGAACGCGGCGCCATCATTGATGCGGCAGATGGTGCCCCGATAGCCGTGCGTTCGAGTGATCAGGCTGCTGATGCCATCGATGGCAAGGGGGTTCCCGAGGATGTCGGTGTTTCGCCAGCCGTCCACGGTTCCGCGCACGCGCTGGCGGTCCAGCAGTCTGACACCCTGGTCATACTGGGTAACCTCAGGCTGGGCGAAGCACCAGTAGAGGTGGCGGTTGTGAATGGTCACCCACAGCGTGTCGCGGTCAGCGATGTAGAACTCCTTGACCTGGCGCACGTGGTTAGCGAGAGCGCCAGGCTTGCAGTTGAGGGCCGCTCGAAGCTGCTCCTTGGCAGCGTCCCAGTCGCCAGCAAGGCACGACGAGTGCTCCATCTCCCCGTAGCCAATGTACAGCACCCCCTCACGGATGCACTCGTCCGCATGCGCTCCGCCGTAGCCAAGCTTGATGTAGAGCGCCTGCTTGGGGTTGATTGGCTCTGGGCATGACATTGGTGTTCCTCCTGGGGCGGATCTTGGGCGTCCGGTGGCTGGCCTGCTGCCCCTTAGTTCACTGAAGCGTTGTGCAACTCCCCCATACCGAACTGCCGATCCCCCTCCAACGGGCCTTCACCATCCGACAGGTCAGCCCCACCCAGAAGCAAGGCCGTAGGGCAGCGGGCGAAGGGTTTTGGGGGTGTACTTTGGTCCCTTTGGTCCCTTTGGTCTCTTGAGTCCCTCACCGAAGTGACCCAAGGGACGTAAGGAACCCAAGGGACCAAAGCACACCCTCTGAGGCCCCATCCCTACGACCCCACGACCCCACGACCCAACGACCCGCCTTCACGGCCACGGGAAGTTGGGGGCGGGGACCTGGAAGGCGGCGGAGACCAGCGTCCAGAGGACCGCCATCCCGAACTCACCCAGCACCAGACCCAGGAAGAAGGGGCGCAGGCGGACGTAGGTGCGCATTCCGCCGTAGCGCAGGATCACCGTCTTCAGGATCCACGCGATCAGGCAGGGGAACCAGAAGACGAGGATCGACCACGTTCCGCACAGGGCGTAGCCGAGAGGGTGGAAGGGCCACCAAGCGAAGCGCGTGCGCAGGATGGCCAGGGCGACCGTCACCACTATGCCCACGCCGAACCACACGCGGTTCGTCCAGTTGTAGGGGATGGGGCCGGACATTGGCGCGGAGTAGTCTTGGAAGCCCCACTGATTGTTGGCGCGGTAGACGTAGTCGTACAGCGTCACGCTGCCCTGGGAGTAGGGGAGCCACAGCTCGAAGGCGCCCGCCACCAGCAGCGCGGTCAGCAGCGCCACCACGAAGGCGACGCCCAGCTTTCGGCGGGAGAGGCCCACGCCGTCTCCCAGCTTCAGGCCGTCCAGGAATCCGGTCAGTACCAGGCCTCGCTGGTCCCGGAACAGCGCCGGGTCCAGGAAGGCAAGCAGGGTCATGTTGGTGTGGCCCAGGGCGTGGGTCGGGGCGAAGAGGCGGAACATGTCCACTGGGCGGAAGGAGGTCTCTGTCATCAGCAGGCCCGCCTCCGCCGTGGAGCGGGTCATCAGCATCGCGATGAAGAAGGCGTAGAGCCCCAGCACCATCACCGCCAGCCAGGGCGTCATTCCCGCCGCGATGCACCAGCAGACCGCCACGCTGAAGCACACCGCCAACCCCACCAGCGCGGCGCGGGGCGTCAGCAGCTCCCGCGAGTCCTCCTGGGAGCTGCCATGCAGCGCGCGGGCGAACACCCCCTTCAGGTAGGGCCAGGAGCTGTAGACCAGATAGCCGACGATCACCACGTAGGCGCCCATTATCTGGTGGCCCACCTGGATGCTGCAGCCGTACAGTGGCATGATCTGCGTCTCCACTCCGAAGGAGGCCAGGATCACGTCCTGCACGCGGGTGAAGAGGTAGAAGAACCACAGGCTGAAGAGCAGCTCGCTGGGCAGCAGGTAGAGGAACCCGACGCCCGCCAGGGAGGCGAAGATGGGCGTCCAGGACATGGATCGCCAGGGCGGCTCCGTGAACCAGTCGTTGAGGGCGTAGCCGTCCAGGGGAATGTCCGGTATCTGCGGATACCAGGCGTGCAGGCCCCGGACCAGGAACACGGAGGCCGCCAACCCGGCGCCCATCCAGGTGAAGGGGTTGCTGAGGAACCCGGTCTCCTGGCGTACCATCTCCAGGGGAAGCTGCACCAGCGGGAAGCTCAGGCGCTCATGGTCCGCCCACTGACGCCGCAGCAGCGCGGCCAGGCAGAAGAACATGCCGAAGACGGAGAGGGCCAGCAGCGACCACGCCGCCAACGGCACCACCCAGAGCCCCCAGGGCAGCTTCTCCCCGTAGCGAAGGCCCTCGAAGAAGCGCTTGGAGACCCACTGTCCCGAGTTACCCGTGGGGTCGAAGGGCACCCACCAGCGGGGGATGTAGGGGAAGTAGGTCTCCTGCCACTGGTTGGCCTCGTTGGAGAAGTAGTCGGGCGTCACCAGCAGCGGCAGCACCTTCTCCACCAGGCCTCGCGAGGCCACCATGGCGCCCAGCAGCATCATCGCGTAGATGATGGTGAGCTCCTGCGAGGAGAGCGCCCACCGCTTCGAAACGCGCTGAAGCCCTCGGTTGGCGAGGGTGAGCATCAGGAAGCAGCCGATAACCACGGGGGGAAGCTGCAGGATGCCGAGCTGGATGTACTTGATGACCAGCTCGGCGTAGCCGATGACCAGGCAGACCGCCGCGACGGCCAAGATCCCCAGCAGCAGGGCGCGTGCGGAGAGTCCGGCCGGAACCGGTGCCGGGGCCTCCGGGCGGTCGGGGGCCGCCGCGGCGGAAGGCCGAGGAGCGGTCGACTTCATGGCAGGTCGTGGCTGAGCACGGGGCACTCCCAATCCCCGGCTCGCGAGGTGGCTCGCGGCAAGCGCGAGCAGCACTCAAGGCGCGTTCCCGCAAGCTCGTCGTGGAACGCCAGGGCCAGGGCAGCGGCTTGGCCCGCGTGGCGCAAGAGGCGCTCGCGCGTATGACAGGGCGCGGGCTTCGGTACGCCTCTTGCGGAGAACGCGGGTGAGGGCAACGCTGTAAGCGAGACTTCGGCAGACGCTCTCAGGTGGCCTGCAAGCGCCCGAGGCCTATTGTTGGGCTCGGCCGAACGCCATGCCGGCCAGCGGCCCCGCGGACGGTTGGCGGGGAGGCTCAAGGCCGGAGTCGGGGCCGCCGCTCGCCGACCGACGCGCGCCGTCGCCCCGTTGGTCACCGGATTCAGGACCGGCCATTTGGCGATCCTGCGCCTTCCTTGTAAACAAACAGGCCCTGTCTTCGTCTCAAGGAGTGATGAGACGCTGGTAGTCTGAGACACACGGTACGGTACCTGTACCTACAAGGGGGCGGCATGCCGAGCTGCCGTCCCCTCGGGAGTGGGCGCGCTCCTGGGTACAGGACCGGTACCCGTGTGCCGCGAAGGCTCTCCTCTCCCGCCCGGCGCAAAGGTCTCTACCATGCAGCGGACCCTATGCCTTCGGCTGGCCGTCACTCTCCTCGCCCTCGCGCTTCTCGCTGGCGCCGAAGCCGCCACCATCCCAAGCGCGTCCCCCAGACCAGACCCCCTCGCCTCCGACTCGCGGCTCGACAAGACCGTAACCCTCCATGGTCTGGGAGTGCCCGTTAAGGAGCTTCTTGACAGGATGGCCAGGGCCACCGGCGCTAGGATGAGCTGCACCGAGGAGGTGGGGGAACAGAAGGTGGTGGTCGGCCTCGACGGTGTGGAGGCTCGGAAGGTGCTCCTGGCCCTGAGCAGCCTGTTCGGGCTCAACGTACGCGTTAGCCAGGTAGGCACAGCAAGCGCGGCGCCGCCCCGCAGCGGCTACCGCCTGGTGCGCTCCCAGGCGAACCGGGAGCTGGAAGCCCGGCTGCGGGACCAGGACATGGCCGTCTTCAGGCGGGGGATGGACTTGTGGCGCCAGTGGGGTCATGTGAAGGACGACGAGCGGAGTCGCTTCCTCGAGGACCACAGGAGCATGTACGACCGGATTGGCTACCTGGCCACCTCCGGCGGACCCCACGCTCACCGGCTGGGGCTGTTCCTGGAGGGGCTTTCTGAGGAGCAGACCGGCGCGCTCTACCGAGGGGAGCGGGT
>DASXUI010000613.1:0-10369 GCA_036504955.1 Armatimonadota bacterium | reverse complement strand
CACGCGGATGGCATCCTGCGCGGCGACGTGCCGCTCCAGGGACTGGAGCCGCCGCCCGAGGGCTCCACGGAGGCGGACCTACTCCAGCGCTTCACGCGGGTGCACATGCTGCATCGCGCGGACGCGGTGTCCGAACGCTTCTTCCTTCAACCCAGGATACTGGACGTGCTGGAGGCGCTCATCGGGCCGGACGTGCTGGCGCTGCAGACCATGCTCTTCTTCAACCCGCCGGGGAAGGGCGGACAGGGATGGCACCAGGACTCCTACTACATCACCACCTACCCGGACACGCTCATCGGGGTCTGGCTGGCCTTGGAGCCGGCGGACGAGGAGAACGGCTGCCTGTGGGTGGCGCCGGGATCGCACTGCGAGACGGTCTACCCCAGCCCCGACCCGGACGAGGGCTTCGTTCACGCCCAGGGGGCCTTCGCCAACCTGCACCCCGTGCGCAACGTCAGCCACCTGGACAACAGCGTGAACACCCTGTCACAGGTGGCGCTCACCTATGAGTCGGTGCCGGTGGAGGTGGACCCCGGGGACGTCGTCTTCTTCCATGGCCACCTGCTGCATCGCTCGTACCCGAACCGGACCCAGAATCGCTGGCGCCGCGCCTTCGTCTCGCACTACTGCAACGCGCGCTCGTGGGTGCCCTGGAACCACGGACAGCCCTACGAGGGTGAGGCCGCCAACCAGTGCCACATCCTGGCTCGGGGCGCCACGCACCTACCCTACGCCACGCCGGTCTTCGGCACGCCCTGCGCCGCCACGGAGCCGACCGCCCACGAGGGGCACCACCGCACCGTCCGCATGATGGCGGAGGACGGCATGGTGCAGGCCGTGACGGTGTATATGCCGTAGTTCGGCAGACTGCCTTACCACAGAGACACAGAGGGCACAGAGAAACACAGAGAAGGGACTGAGGGGGCTTAGGGGGAGGGCCTCAGATCAGCGCCTTGGGCCTTTCCCCTCAGTCCCCTCAGCCCCTTCTCTGTGTTTCTCTGTGCCCTCTGTGTCTCTGTGGTGGGGCGGTCTGCCGAACTAGAACGCTATGGACAGCTCTCTGGCGCGGGCTTCGTTGGGGAAGCGGACCCAGAGAAGGTGCTCCTGGGCGTCGTAGTGGGTGTCGGAGACGGGCGCGCCGTCAAGGGTGACGGACTTGGGAGCTGACTTGCAGCTCAGGAGGACCGTCGCGTTGGTCTTCGACATACCCTCTACCTGCCAACGGTAGGCGCCGGCCTTGTTGGGCAGCTTCAGCGCCTGGCAGGCGGAAGCCAGCACCTGGGGGGTGGAGCTTTTCGCCTTGTCCACATCCAGCAGCAGCGTTCGCTTGCCGGGCGTCAGCGTGACGCTCTTCTCCAGCTTCAGCTCCGGGTCGAAGAGGTCTACGAACCGGCCCTGGAGGGTCTTGGCGGGCACGTCCACGGACTCATCCATCCCTGCGGCGGCGATGTAGCGGCCACGGCGCAGGAGCAGATGGCTGCACTCCTTCCAGCGGATGCCGGTGCCCTTGGTGGCCTCGCGGAGCTTCTCCATCAGAGTCAGGTCGCCCTTCGGGTCTCCAGCCAAGGTGGTTGGGTTGACCGCTGCCAGCAGCACCTTGCCCTTGCCGACCTGATAGAGGCCGGGGGCCGCGTCGACGCCGAGGCCCAGCTCCTGGAAGAGGTGCTGGCGGGGGGTGGCGTAGTGGTTGGAGCCCTGGTTCCACCAGTCACGCACCTGGTTGTAGGCGTCCTTGTCGTCGTCGAGGAAGCAGAGGACCCCGCCGTCCTTCACCCACTTGGCCAGCGGGGCGTGGACCTCCGGGGAGAGCGGCTTCTGGCCCTGGTAGGTCATCAGCAGCAGGCGGTACTTCGACAGGGCGTTCCGCAGACCCATCGTCTCGAGCTGGACGGGCTCCACGGGCATACCGCGCTTCACCAGGGGCAAGGCCAGGCCGTAGAAGTGGCCCATGTTGCCGTCGCTGCTGAGGGGCCTCGGTTCGCCGCGCTGGAACATCAGGCTGTCGCTGACCACCACGCCGATGCCCTGCGTGCCGGCGTCCCACTTGCTGGTTCGCTGCTTCATGTCGGTTAGGGCGCGGAAGACGGTCTGAAGCTCCGTGGCGTAGCCGGCGGGGATGGGGATGCGGACCCGGGTGTTCTTAGGGTCGGGGTACCTACCCAGGAAGATGCGGTCTGGCCAGGGCATGATCTCGTACTGCCACACCTCCGGCTGGAGCAGAGAGGCGACCAGGGTGGACTCCCAGTTGCGCTGGTAGTCGCCCCAGTCGTGGTTGGGGTTATCCTCGATGGGGTCGTTCAGGTACCAGACACCCCGGCCCGTGGCGCGGACCAGGTTCTGCATGGTGCCGTACTCCAGGAAGGCCGTCTCGAAGGTGCGCTCCTTCAGCGCGCCGCGATAGACGTTGGGTGTTCTGGAGGTGCCGGTCCAGACCTGCGCGATGTAGCCGTCGCAGCCGTCGATCTGGGCAAGGCTGGATTCGGGACTGACGATGTTCCAGTGAGCGTAGTTGATGAGGCTGTGGGTGGGGACGTAGCAGCGGACCTTCTTGCCCGTGCGCTTGTTGTAGTCCTGTATGTAGGCGAAAACCTGCTGGAGCGCTCGGCGATAGAGGTAGTACTTCAGCTTGGAGGCGCGCCACTGGGCGTCCGGCGAAGTGTGGGGCGCGATCCAGTCCTCTTTGTAGTAGTCCTTCCACTCGCGCTTGAAGCCCTCGCTGTAGCCGGCGCGGACCCAGAACTCGGGCTCCTCCAGGTGGACCGCTTCCACCCCAGCGTCGAGCGCGAGCTGAACGCCGACGCAGAGGAACTTGCCGTAGTTGATGCCGGGGCACATATACCAGACGTCGCCGCCGTGGCCGATCTTGCGGCCATCGCGCTCCGTCTGGGCCTCGTCCTCGTGGTTGATGCCGTCGAAGCGGCCGTAGAGGTAGTCCTGGTACTCGCCCCAGGCGACGCCGGTCATGAGGTGGACCCGGTAGCCGCGGTCCCGCCACGTCTTCACGCGCTCGGGCATGCCCTTGTCGATGCCGTAAACGATGGCAACGTCGGCGCGGGAGTTCACTTCGTCACGGTAGGGGCCGCCGGTCTGGAACGCGGTGCGCTCCTCGGTCTGGCGTGGGTCCTGCATAGTGGGCTCCGAAGAGGCGGTAGAGATGGCCGCCAAGAGGGCGACCAGAGAGAGAAGGGGGAAAGTCATCATAATCCCGCCTTCCACCCAGCGAAGAAGCGCTCCTGCCCCGCCTGCGGTCCGACCCCCTTGTGGAAGCGGCCATGGCTCACCCGTAGGTCTGGTCGCCGCACGGGGGTTCGCTAGCTCGGGGGTGTGCCGGGCCGGTGAACAACCCGGCACGAGGGCCTTCGGCCAAGCCAGTTGCCACAAGGTGGAGAGGACCCAGGGTATGCCGGGCCGGTAAACGACCCGGCAAGGGGGCCTGCGGCCAATCCGGGAGGGAGCCTGTGGGAGTCTCCCGCTCCTGAGTGGGCCTCGGTCCTCGGCACCTTGTGGCAACTGGCTTGGCCGAAGGCCCCGGTGCCGGGTCGGTGAACGACCCGGCGCACCCTCGGTCCTCTCCACGGGCCGCCGTGTTTCTGTACTAGACGCCGGACGGCTCTTGGCGCGCAGGGGGTGGGGCCTGGATGCTCGGCGCCGCCTGCCCGGACAGCGACTCAAGGGCGATCCGTAGCTGGCTGAACAGAATGCAGGCGGTATGCGGGTTGAAGGCCTCCTCATCCTCGCCACCCTCGAGCGTAGGCAGGACTGACAGGAAGGGCTCATTGGGGTGGTTGGCCCGAGCGGCCGTGAGCAGCGCGTTGTAGCTGGGCAGCAGGTACTTGCTGGGCTCGAAGAACTCCATCCTGGATAGGACCTGGCAGGTCTCGCGGAGCATCTTCACAATCGTTTCATCCGTCATCGGAGTCCCTTCCTTCCTCAGTCCACAGAGCTAACAGGCTTGCCCTCACCTGGCGAAGCCCGTAGTGGAGCCGGGACTTCACCGTTCCCACCGGGCACTGCTGGGCCCACGCGACGTCCTTCAGACTCATCGCCCCGAAGTAGAAGAGGATGAGCGCCAGCCGCTGATCTTCGGGGAGTCCCTGTATCGCGGTCCGGAGGTCGCCGTGGAGCTGCTCCGAGGCGAGGGCGTCAACGGGGTCCCAGACAGGCGCGGGGACCTCGTCCACGTCTACCCCCTCTTCGGACCGGTACCGCGCTTCGCGGGCGCACTTCAGGTGGTCGCGGCCCAGGTTCACCGCGATCCCCTTCAGCCAGGGCACGAAGGACCCTTTGGCGGCGTAGCGCGGCAGGGCGCGGTGAGCGCGGCAGAAGACTTCCTGCGTGAGGTCTTCGGCCATATCGCGGTCGTGGGTGAAGGCCGTCAGGAGGGACCGAACCCAGCCACGATGCCGCCGAAGTAGCGCCGCGAAGGCCTCCTCATCGCCGCGAGCGGCGGAGTATGCCAGGGCGTCATCGGCAGCAAGCTTCGTCATGGGCGTCCCTCCACTTCAGCCAACGAGGTGGGGCAGGGGGAGGTTCATTGGGCCAGGGGAGAGGATAGGGGGCTGAAGGGGACTGAGGGGGTGTAAGGGCCTCAGACGATGGCGGGGGGGTGCGACCGGTGGCGCCGGGAATGCTATTCCCGGCTGACGTAGAGGCGCCCGTCCGGGGCTAACCACGGTCAGAGGAGCCGCAACGCCGAAGTTGCTCCGGCCGACTTCAGACCCGGAGGGGCGACTCTGTGTCAGCCGTGGGTGGCACCCACGGCGCCAAGGCGTGCGCCACTACCTCACCCGCTGAGGCCCTTCCACCCCCTCAGGGCTTCGCCCCCTCGCTCTGCCGCAGGGCGAAGTGGAGGTTGTGGATGAAGGCGAGGTTGTCGGACTGGACGTAGTGCATCTCGCCGCCCATTCTAGCGAAGCTCTTGCAGAAGCGGAGGTAGTAGGCGGGGTTGGTCTTGGGGGGCTCGCCCTGCGTCCAGTCCCAGCGGCCGCCGTCCTGGAGGTCTATCACGTAGATGGAGTGGCCGGAGACGATGGGCCGACCCTTGATCAGGCGGAGGTTGTTGACCGCGCTGAGGGACTTCTCGAAGACCTGGGGCGCCATGATGGCGGAGCCGACCGAGAGGACCACGCCGCCGTCCAGCGTCTCCACGGAGTCGCCGATGAGGCGGAAGTCGGTGGTGGCCGCGCGGCCGATGACGGCGCCGTTGAACATGGGGTGGTTGGAGATGATGTCGTAGCCCACGCCTGGGTGGACGGTGAAGGGGACGCCCCGCCGGAAGGCACTGGCGAGCACGGAGGCATGCTTCCAGTTGTGGGTGACGCTGACGGGCCCGGCGGGCAGGTGGTGGCTGATCATCGCCTGCAGGAGGTCGGCGCGAGCGGCGGTCAGGGGGTGCTGGGGCTCGGAGGAGATGAGCGCGCGCAGCTCCTCTGTCGAGGGGAGCCCCGCCCCGTCCTCGGCGATGAAGCGACCCAGGGAGGCGCCGTACCCGTCACCCCGAAGGGCGCCGGCCATAAGCGCGAGGTGGATGAAGCGGCCCGTCTCGTCCCAGGCGCCGAAGGTGCCGGTGGGAACGTTCTTGCGGACGCTCTCCGTGGAGCGGCCCAGCCACGCGTACTCCCAGTCATGGATGGTGCCGGCGCCGTTGGTGGCCAGGTGAGTGAGCCAGCCCTGGTCCATGAGCCGGTCAAGAATCAGGGCGGCTCCGTTGCGCAGCAGGTGGGCGCCGTAGAGGAGGATGACGCCCGCGCCGCGCTCCCGCGCGCGCCGGACGGCGTCGGCGCACCGACGCGCCGCTTCCGCCGACTCGGGTGAACAGGAGGGTGGGGGCGAGTCCGGCTGGACCAGGATGTCTTCCACCGTGGTCATGCTCTCCCGCTCGGCCAGCGGGAAGACCCTTAGCTTACTCCAGTCTCTCGGTTCTGGTCGCATCGGTCCTCCGGTCCGCGAGCCGTCCGTTCCTGTGCGGGCGGTCACCGGAGGTAGGGTACACCGAGCGGGCGGAGCTGTCCTGCCTATCTCCTCCGGCTCCTCTTCCCGAGACGGGAAGAGGAGTGCCTCAGTGTTTGTGCGGAGGCGAGGGTCTGCCCGGGGGGGCTTCGCATTCCAAGGAGTCGGACGGGGCTCGGCATGATCCTCATCGCGGAACGGCCAAGCCATGCCGTACGGCTAGGCCAGCGCCTACAGACTGCTCCACAGCCAGAGCGCCGGGGCACCAAGGGGGCCTACGTCGGTTCCATCTTTGTGAGCCTCGCTGCGCCCGTCTCCCTCATGGGAGGGCTCTCACTGCCCTTGATAGTGTCTTGGTGATGAAGTGGTCCCTTGCCGCTGACTGAGTGGGTCGGTGGTCTGTACGCGCGATGCCCCACGGCGGCTGGGGCGGGGCCCGTCAGCCCTTGGTGCCGCCGTTGGGCTCGCCGGGGAGGGGTTCCAGGGAGACGCGCAGGCCATCCATGTAGTAGGTGCGGGCGACTTCGAAGGTGCCCCACAGGCCGGCGGCTACCCAGAGGACGCCGTCGGGGCCGGAGGCGGACTCGATGGCGAAGGACCGGCTCAGCCAGACTGGGGGCTGCTGCTCACCGATCCCCGTCTCCTCGAAACGCTGGAGGGTGGAGTTGTCCCCCGGGGCCGAAGGGCCCGCGAAGCCGATCACCTTCCACAGGTTCATGTCGCCGATGTCGGTGGAGCGCAGGTTGAAGCTGACGGTGGCGCGGTAGCGGGTGTTCGGCTGAACGGCGAAGGGGCGCTGGAGCCAGATCTTCCCGGCGTCGTTCATGTTGTCCAGAAAGAAGCGGGCGGAGCCGGTGCCCGCGAAGGCTGCTTCCGAGCTTGGCGTGATGCTCCACTCCACCACGGGATCCGTCAGGTCCGTTCCGCCGGGCTCCCAGCCCTCCAGTCCCTGCTCGAAGCCGGTGCCGTAGACGCCCGGGAAGGCGCCCTGATCCACGCCGCCGACGTGACGCAGCAGCCGGACCAGGTCCTGAAGGTCCACCCGGCCGTCACCGAAGGTGCCGTCGGCATGGAGCGGCGCCACGTCGGCGGCCTCGGGGGCGGAGGGCTCGAAGCCGAGGACGAGGCCCCTCAGGCACTGCTGGACGTCGGCGAGGGTGACCTTGGCGTCGGCATTGAGATCGCCGTAGCGCACGGGTACAGAGGCGGCGTAGGCGGAGCCCGCGAGCAGCGAGAGGCCGACGGCGAGAGGGGTCAGGCGTAGCATGGGTGGCTGAGTCTCCTTCATGGGGCGGGTCATCGGGACGCAGAGGGTGAGAGCTGTCCAACGGAAGGCACGGAGCGCTTCGCGTCGCGCATGGCGGCGGCCCAGAATGCGTCGGTGGGTGACGCGGGCAAGGGAGGTGGTCTGGGCCCCATCGATCCCTACGGATGTGGGGCCTGTCGGCTAACCAGAGCGATGGGCCACGGGCTCGGTGGGGGGGTGGCGCTTGGAGGGTGTAGGGGAACCGGCCTGGGGGCCACCGAACTGTGAAACCGGATGACCACAGGCTTCCTGCCGGCGGCGGGGTCGCCGGGGCTCTCGACACGGGGGGCGCTTCGGGCTGGCACCGGGCCGGGCGGGGACCGCGCCTGCGTTCGCGGAAGGGCCGCGTACTTTTCCACCGCCTTCTCGGCGTCTGCAGGGGGCGGATGCTGGGCCTTCTCGTCTCGCCGGCAGTTCTGCCAGGCCCTCGCCCACGCGTCGCCGGCCCCGCCTCTGGGGGCGCGACGCCGGGGTTCGGAGGGCTCGCGCATAAGGAGGGTTCCTCATCTTGACTGACTTAGCTTCTGGCACCATAGGGCGCCTGGCCCAAGGCCTACGGGCGGCCCCTCGGGGGGCTCGGGCCGTGACACTCGGCCTCCTGGCACTGGTCGCGGCGGGATCAGCCTGCGCGGCTCCTGAAACCAATTGGGCGCCCGCCAAGGGCCCTCTGATGACCCGGTGGGCCAAGGACGTCAACCCCGCACGCGTACACGCTGAGTACCCCCGGCCTCAAATGGTGCGGCGGCAGTGGCAGAGCCTGAACGGGCTCTGGCAGTTCAACTCGGCCACGGCCAGTGAAGCCCCGCCGATCGGCAAGGCCCTGCCCGGCACTATCCTCGTGCCCTTCCCCGTGGAGTCGGCTCTCTCCGGAGTGATGAAGCACTACGACCACTTCTGGTACCGCCGGACCTTTGAGGTGCCCGCTCGCTGGCGTGGGAAGCGCCTGCTGCTGCACTTCGGCGCGGTGGACTACGACTCCAGCGTGTGGGTCAACGGGCAGAAGGTCGGCACCCATCGGGGTGGGTATGACCCCTTCACCCTGGAGATCACCTCGTCCCTGGCCTCCGAGGGGCCCCAGGAGCTCATCGTTGGGTGTACGGACACCACCGACCGAGGGACTCAGACGACCGGGAAGCAGACCCGGCACCCCGAGGGCATCTGGTACACGGACACCTCCGGCATCTGGCAGAGCGTCTGGATGGAGCCCGTGCCGGAGAGCTACCTGGAGTCGCTGGTGACGGTGCCACAGGTGGACTCGCGGTCGGTGACGGTGCGCGGCATCACGTCCGGCCTGCCGGAGGGGCTGACCCTCGAGGCGACCGCTCTTGACGGTGAGAAGGTGGTCGGCACCGCGCAGGGCGCGCCGGGCGACGCGTTGGCCGTGCCCGTGCCGAGCCCACGGCTGTGGTCGCCGGAAGACCCCTACCTCTACGGACTGCGGGTGACGCTGCGCCGGGGCAGCTCCGTGGTCGATCGCGTCGACAGCTACTTCGGGATGCGGAAGGTGGAGGTTGCCAGCGACGGCAAGGTCCAGCGCCTGATGCTCAACGGGAAGCCCGTCTTCATGGTCGGCCCGCTGGACCAGGGGTTCTGGCCGGACGGCCTGTACACCGCTCCCACCGACGAGGCGCTGCGGTGGGACCTGGAGGCGACCAGGAAGCTCGGCTTCAACATGACGCGGAAGCACGTGAAGGTTGAGCCCGACCGCTGGTACTACTGGGCGGACAAGCTGGGTCTGCTGGTGTGGCAGGACATGCCCTCCTGCGACAACGAGACGCCGGACGCCAGGAAGCAGTATGAGGCGGAGCTCCACCGGCTGGTCGAGACCCACTGGAACCACCCCAGCATCATCATGTGGGTCGTGTTCAATGAGGGGTGGGGGCAGTACGACACCGAGCGGGTCACCCGTATGACCAAGGGCTGGGATCCCACGCGAATCGTCAACAACGCCAGTGGGTGGACCGACCGCGGCGTGGGCGACGTCATCGACATGCACAACTACCCGGGTCCGGGCTCTCCGAAGCCGGAAGCTGCCCGCGCGGCGGTTTTGGGTGAGTTTGGAGGGCTGGGCCTGCCGGTGAAGGGGCATACCTGGACTACGCAGTCCTGGGGGTACCAGGGCATGGCTGACCAGAACCAGCTCACGCAGCGCTACGAGACGCTGCTGGCCAGGGCCTGGCAGCTCAAGAACGACCCTGGACTCTGCGCCGCGGTCTACACGCAGCTTACCGATGTTGAGACAGAGTGCAACGGCCTCTACACCTACGACCGCGAGATCCTGAAGGTGGACGCCAAGCGAGCCGCCGCCGCCAACCTGGGGCGGGCGAAGCTGCCGCCCCCGCCGGTGGCCGTGGTACCGACCTCCGCCGTTACCCCGGCGACCTGGCGCTTCACGACGGATCAGCCGGCACAGGGGTGGAATCAGCCCGGCTTCGATGACTCCGCCTGGCGCTCCGGGCCGGGCGGCTTCGGCACGACCATGACTCCAGGCTCTTCCGTGGGCACGCAGTGGCGTACGTCGGACATCTGGCTTCGCCGGGAGGTGGAACTGAAGTCGGTCCCCAAAAGCCTCTCTCTGTCCATCCACCATGACGAGGATGTGCAGGTCTACCTCAACGGGGTGGAGGCGCTCTCCGAAGACGGCTATCTGTCCGCCTACGAGGAGCGCCCCATCAAGCCCGAGGCCCTTGCCGCGCTGAAGCCGGGCAAGAACGTTATCGCCGTCCACTGCCACCAGACTACCGGGGGGCAGTATGTGGACCTGGGGCTGCTAGCACCGAGAGGGTGAAGGGGACTGAGGGGGCTGAAGGGACTGAAGGGACTGAAGGGACTGAGGGGGTGAGCGGGTGAGGGGGTGAGGGGGTGTAAGAGCCTCAGAACCTGGCCTGGGAGCGGCCGCCGGTCTGGCGTGCGGCAACTTTGGAGCCGCTCTGCGTTATGCGACGGGAGGGCACTGGCGTAGATGGAGCCTTGGCCAGGCCCATAGGAACAGGGACTGCTGGCGTGGTCTTGGTCAGCGCAGGGGCAGCCGTTGCGTGAGGCAGAGCGGCGCCGGAGTCGCCGCACTCCAGGGGGGTGGCCGCCCCCAGGCCTAGTCTTGATGCTCTTACACCC
>DASXUI010000612.1:0-2888 GCA_036504955.1 Armatimonadota bacterium | reverse complement strand
AAGAGGCTGGTCGAAGGCAACGACTTCCGCCGGCGGTGGGGTGGTCCAGCTCGCCCGACTCCGGGTGGTACAGATCGGGCGACTCTGGGTGGTACAGATCCACCCGACTCCTACTGGTACAGTCTAGGGCGGTCAATGACACCGTACGACTGTGGAACCCCCAGAAATGGTGCCCTGGCTCTGCCCCCATGGTCACTCACACACAACCCCACTCCCTTGCCGTCCCGCAGAGGGTAGGCATGACCTTTGACGGATAGGCCCGTCGCCACTCCTCTTGGTTCACGTTCATGGGTTGGACGGTCGCGCAATCCCTTATGTTTCACTTGGCGCCGTCGCTCAGGAAGGCGCAGCCAAGGCGTCACACAAGGCCCACAAGGTTCTCCGGAACCGGCTCAGGGGGCGGACCAGCTCTGTCGCAACACGGCCACCGCGGATGCCAGGTGCCTATCCGTCGTCTGGCTCGCTCTGGAGGGCTCCAGCCCCTCCTCACGGGCCTCGTGGGCACACGGGCACAGGGACGCCAGCCCAGCCTAGCAGCTACGTAACGGCCCACAATAGGTGCGCTGTAGGAATACCAGCTGGGAGGGCTAGTAACTGGCCCCTGAGCACCGATGCCTGCACGTCCTGTCGCCGTTCTGTGTGTCAAGGCGGGCCGCTTCGGGCCGAATCGTGTTCTCTGCAGACATCGGTGCAGTACGAACTGCAGTGCCTATCTGTCCAGGCATGCTGACTGGCAGCGGCACAATATGGCACCGTGCACCGTGCCTAACACGGCCGCGTGGCTGTCATAATGACATGTCGTTGTGCTATATACGGGGATGGAGGGGCGGCAAGTGTTCGGCGGAAGGCTAAGAGAGCTACGGAAGTCACGGCAGGTGACCCTGAGGCAGCTTGCTCAGCGGACCGGCATGGATCAGGTCGTGCTGAACAAGATCGAGCTTGGGATGCGTATGCCGCCCGCTCTAGAGCAACTCCTAGCCCTCTCCGATGCGCTTTCCCTGACCTCGGAGGAGTTTGAGGGGCTCCTCGACCTCGCAGCCCAAGCCAATGGCGAGAGCGCTGCCCGCTATACCGTGGAGCAGGTCGAGAAGCTCAAAGTCTCGCCAACCGCCGGCTTCTTCTTCACCCGCTGGCAGAAGGAGAGGGAAGACTAGATGGGTCTTACCCAGATAGCAGCCGCACCCAACCGCAGGCAGTTGGGAAGGCGGCCTGAGCGCCTCTTACAGATCGAGCAGGCCGCCTTCGAGCTTCTGACCAAGCACGAGGCCCTGTGTGGGGGCCTCCAAGGGTGCGTGGTCGCCACCGAACTCCTGGTGGAGACCGCTGGCTGCGAACTCTGCTTCTTTAATGAGTCGGATCGCGAATCGCTGGGGATCCCGCCACAGGCCATTGGCTACTACTGCCCTCCCTCACCGGTCATCTACGTTAGGGCGGGCCTGCAACCCAGCGGCCGAGAGAATCAGACCATCGGCGAGGAGCTCGGCCACCACATCCTCCACGCGGTACTTGTCACGTCCCACCCAATAGGCCTCCCAGGCCCTTCCCCCGTTGGCTTTACCCGGCTACCCCCCGAGGCACAGTCCGAAGTGAAACAGGAGCCCGAGTGGATGAGTCAGGAAGCCGCCTTCTTCAGTGCCTGCCTTCAGATGCCGTCGGACCGGTACCTTCCCGCGGCGAAGGCGGCACTAGTCTGGGCTTGGCGAAAGCACTGTCCCAGCGAATACCGCAGCGACCTCGAGGGTCGGCTTAAGGTCGCCCAAGACACACTCCGCTGGCACTCCGGCCAAGGTGACCAGATCATTCAGCGAACGCTTCGTGACTACGGGATCCTCTGTGGCTCCCAGGTTCACGAGGCCTTGGGCCGCCTCCAGGCACAGCATAGGGGGGCGGTGTCCAAGCAAGCACAGATACGCAGGATGATCGAGCTGGGTCTGCTGCACGACCTGGCGGACCTACTGGGCAACATCCCCAGGGTCGCGCTATGGCCACGATGGACCCATCTCGTAATGTCAGACTCGGTGGTTCGGCAGGCAGAGGGCGGCCGAATGGCTTGAGCAAGGTATGCCATCACAAGAGGTAAACTTGGACGAACAGAAGCAGAGCACAGTTCCAGCGAAGGTCAAGGGCAGCAGACCGACCCCCATGGAGCAGGCCTCTCGGCAGACCATAATGGTGACCCCTGACGAGTCCTGGCTTCTCCAGAACCTCAGGAGGATCGAGTACGGCGAGGTGTCCGTTACCCTAAAGAAGAGCCGTATCACTGCCGTGAGGCTCCAGCAGACCCTCGTACCCCCGAGCGCGAGCACCAAGGTCCTGGTGCAGGAGATCCAGCTCTCATAGACTAGCCCTCGGTCACTCGCCGAAGGGAAGAACCCAGGCGAGCTTCCGAATAGCATCACAGGCGTATGCTGCCCGGTCATGTGACCGGGTAAGCGACTGCCCTGTGTAGCTATTCGGAAGCTCGCCTTTTCTTTTGGAGCAGGCATGGCACGAACACGATCTGGCCAGACGAGTCGGCGGTTCACCTTCAGCGCGGGATTGGCAGTAGAACCCATTCCAGCTGAGGAATCCTTCCGCCTGGAGAAGCTCGTCGCCCAGCTTGTCGCCAGAGCCTACCTCATGGACCACCCGGAACTCCTCAGTGCAGAGGCGTCGGGGATGCGGTCCGTAGAGGCTTCCGGGCCACAGCCGACCGCCCGGGCGGATGCGGTCGCTCCAGCCGCAAGTGGCTGTGGCTCGGAGGCGGATTGGAGCATGGAGCTAAATGGTTCCTTCCGAACGCGGCGCCTCGGAGAGCGCCGCTCCCCTGGGGCCCTCAGCCCCAAGCGCGTTGCGGCGACCCGAGCAGAGAGCAGGTGACCTGCTTGCGGCAGCCTGCGACTACCGTC
>DASXUI010000611.1:0-6116 GCA_036504955.1 Armatimonadota bacterium | reverse complement strand
GGGTGTAAGAGCCTCAGCCCAGCGGCTCATACGAGCGCAGGCCAGCTTCTGAGGCTCTTACACCCCCTCACCTCCTCACCCCCTCACGCCCTTCTCTGTGCCTCTGTGCCTCTGTGGTGGGGCAGTTCTCGGCCTACGCCTTCGCGGCGGCCTTGGCCTTCTTGCCGGTGAAGGCGCTGTCGCCGAAGGTGCTGTGGCAGGTGCCCTTCAGGGTGTCCCCGTCCACAGTGCCCTCGAAGTCCAGCGCCAGCGGGTCGCTGCTGGGCATCGGCACGTCCACGTGGAACTTCACCGTCTTGCCGGTGACGGACACCGACTTCATGGTGATCACCGACCCGTCCTCGTTCAACATCACGCCGTTCAGCTTGCCCTCGCCCTTGCTGAGGGTGATCTTGGGGGTGTAGGTGCGGTCCGGGGTGACGATGGAAAGGTCCCACTGACCCATGGGGTCGGCCGCAGGGAGTCGCTTCGCAACGAAGTGCGAGGTGCCGCGCGGAGTGGTGACGTCGCCCTCGAGAGTGTCGCCCTTCAGGGTTCCCTTGTAGCTGGTCGTGAAGGTCTGCCCGCTGCGCTCCCGGGTGATGGAGAAGGTGAGGACGTCGCCCTTGAGCGTGCCGTCCTTGATCTCCTGGTCCGTCGGGCGGAAGTTGGCGTTGGCGTCCGCGGGCAAGTTGGTCGGAGCCTTCAGCGTGCCGGTAACCGCGTCACCCTTCTGGGTGAGGACTAGGTCCCGCTCCAGGGTGCGGTTCTGCATCTGGACAGAGAGCTTCCAGGTGCCGGTGATTCCGGTGGGGGCCTCTCCCGCTCGGGTCGCCTTGAAGGGCATGGTGCCGAACCCGCCCTCAAGCTCCCCCTCCAGCGTGTCCCCCTTCAGCGTTGCCTTGTGCTTGATGGTACCCGTCTGACCGCTGAAGGCGTAGTCGATGGCGAAGGTCAGAACGCCGTCCTTGAAGTCGGCATCTTTCCCCTGCTGCTCCGGAATGGTGAAGCTGCCGCCGCCGCCCGGCGCTCCCTCCGGCGCCTTCATCTCCACGGACTTGAGCGTTATCTGGAGTGCGTCGCCCTTGCGGCTGATCAGCATATCGCGCTTGAAACCCTGGCCGTTAGGTCCGTCCATGCGGATCGTCCAGAGGCCTTCTATGCCAGCGGCCTTCGCCACGGCAGGCTTGGCCGTATCGGCAGGTTTGGTGGCGGGCTCATCGGCCGCTCTCACAACTCCCAGGGCTGTTCCCAGCGAGACGACCAACAGCAGGGGTAGTGCCGTGTGCTTCACTGTGGTTCCCTCCATGACGGAATGAGATAGGGCGCCCGCTCCGGACCGCTCCCTCGTGGGCGGTTCGGAGCGAGGGCACAAGGGAAAGCTCACCCCCGGCCGCCTCAGGGAGCGCGCCGGCGGGGTCTCACGATGGATGCCTATTCATACGACTTTCCCCGGGCGATGCCCTGCTTGAGCGCGGCAGGTAACGCTCTCTGTCCCGGTGAACTCGTGCGTGGGGTTGGTGCTGACAAGCGGGTCGCCGAGCGCCGGGCTGGAACCCCGGCGCGACAGATCCCGAAACCGCCTGGAAGGTGGCTGAGAGCGTGTTGGGGCACTTCGGCTCCAGGGAGCGCTTCATGTCACAGCCTACACGCAGTTGCACTACCATCTGGTGTGGTCGACGAGGGCTCGGCAGCCGTCCATCACGACTGATCTGGAGCCCTTGGTGATGGCCTGCCTGCTTCGGAAGTGTGAGGAGTTGAGGGTCCTGGTCCATGGCTTGGGCGGGACCGCGGACCACATCCACTTGGTGTGCTCCATCCCCCCTTCTCTAGCGGTCTCCGAGGCAGTGGAGCAGCTCAAGGGGGTGTCGTCCCACTTCGTGAACCATCGCGAGGGTGGTGAGAAGGTCCTCTACTGGGGCCGTGGCTACGGCGCGCTGACCTGCCGGAGAGGCGATCTAGGCCGAGTCATGGCCTATGCCGCCAACCAGAAAGAACACCACTCCTCAGGTCGCCTGTCGGAGGAGATGGAGCGTACCATCAGTCTCGGCTCCGAACAAAGAGAAGCGTCGCTGCCGGACCCCATGTAGAGGAGACAGCCGCCTTCCAGGCGGCTTCGGGATCTGTCGCGCCGGGGTTCCAGCCCGGCGCACGATGCTCAGGCACGGCCGCACGACATCGAGGGGGATGCTCTATGCGCAACACGGTGCAATGGCTCGCTGATAGGTCCTGGTCCGTTTCCGGAACGTTCTTCAACACGGGCGTGATCCTCCTCGCGCTGTCGGTACTCGCGCCGGCACCGCCGCGACTCCCCTGGTGTGCGTCCGGTGCCATGGTGATGGGGGCCCTGGTATGGGTGGGCTTTGGACGGAGTAGAGGTCGGCCTGTGTCCCCAGCGTCTGCCCTTGTTCTGCTGGCTTTCGCAGCCCTCCTGGTGCCTCTGTACTACGGGGTGTTCGGATTGCTCTCCAACCACCCGGGCATTCCAGCGATACTGGTCATGGTCCTCTGGGGGCTGCTCTGGGCCAACCACGAGTGGCGCAGACGGCGTGGTACGAGCCTGACCGGACCTGAGGAGCCCCCTGTGCGTGGGATTGGGGACCAAAGGCCGCTGAGCCGCGTGGAGCGGAACGGGCTGGCTGCCCTGGTGGCTGCTCTGGTAGCCTTGGGGTGGTGGCTCAGCGGCGGCAGATTCCACCAGCCCTCGCTGGCTCACCTCCCAGCGTCGGCGGGCGTCGCGGTCTTCTTCCTGGTGATGTTCCGTGTGCTCCGGTACGCGATGTCCGAGGAGTCGAGATTCATCGATCCCGCCTACCTGGATCGTTGGCAGAGCATGACTCCGCTCGATCGGCGGGTCGAGTGGGCCTGGGCGCTTGGGTTGGCGCTCCTGTCGTGGGCGCTCCTCGAGTCCATGGTTGGGCATCAGGTCTGGGGAGCTGTCGCCATCACCTACGTGCTGGCAGACGCACTTCTGCCTGTCCGAGTGTTCGTTGGATGGGGGCTGGCAGGGCCGCCTAGCGGTGGCCCCGACCCCGCCGGGCCGGCTACCCCTCAGCCTGAACACGGGGCAGCTCCCATCGCTTGACCGGTCGGCGCTTTGGGTGGTAGACTCATCGCGATCACTGGACGCAACGAAGGCGGGTCAATACCAGGCCCAGCCCACACTAACTCCGGAGCTTGTGGTGAGCCGCGCTGTTCGCGAGCCCCATGCGCTTCGAGAGTAGCGCGGGCCAGAACCTAGCAACCGATCCTGGCGCTTTCGACGTGCGGCATGGCGCGGCAACCGTCTTCTTGGACGGCGCCGTCCTCTGTCGTAGGTCGAAGGCGCTTTCTTTTTGCGTGCCACCCGTCCGGTGAGGGAGCGCCTACATGAGCCTTGCCCGGCTGCTGAAGGTCACCAAACAGTACGAGTCCGGCCTGGTGCTGCGGGAGGCTTACTTCCGGCTGCGCGCCGGGGAGCGAGTGGGCCTCATCGGGCGCAACGGCGCCGGGAAGACCACGCTGCTTCGGCTGCTGCTGGGGCAGGAGGCGCCGGACGAGGGGCGGGCCGAGATCGAGCGCGGCGTGCGCCTGGGCTACTTCTCACAGTTCTCCGAGCTAGACGGGGAGCAGTCGGTCCAGCAGGCCCTACGAGACGTGTTCGCCGAGGTTGCGGCCATGGAGGAGGAGCTGATTGGGATCGAGCTGGCCCTGGAGGACTCGACAGTCCCGCCGGAGCAGCTCGAGTCGCTGCTGGCGAGGCAGGCGCACCTGATCGAGGAGATGACTCACCGCGACGGCTGGACCTATCAGACCCGCATCAACACGGTTCTGAACAAGCTGGGCTTCAGCCAGGAGCACCGCACCCGGCCCATCGGGCAGCTCTCCGGCGGCTGGCGCAACCGCGCCTCACTGGCGAAGCTGCTGCTGGAGGAGCCGGACGTCCTGCTGCTGGACGAGCCCACCAACTACCTGGACATCGAGGGCATCGCCTGGCTCGAGGAGTGGCTCCGGGCCCACGCCGGCGCCTCCATCATCGTCTCCCACGACCGCCACTTCCTGGACGGCATCGTGACCCGTGTCGTGGAGATCGAGAACTACCAGCTTCAGGAGTATGAGGGGGGCTTCACCTGGTACGTCCGGGAGCGCCGGCGGCGGCTGAAGACCCTCGAGCGCCAGTTCGAGCACGAGGAGGAGCTTCTGGTGCTGGAGTCCGAGGCCATCGACGACCGCCAGGAGGCCCTGAGGAACCCCAGCAAGGCGCTCAAGCGGAAGCTGGCCAACATCAAGCAGAAGGCGGAGCCCCGGCCCATGGACAAGATCATCACGGGGATCTACCAGGGCCTGCACGTGCCCACTCGTCTCTGCCGGGTGGAGTCGATCGCCAAGTCCTACGGCGGCCAGAGGCTGTTCCTAGGGCTCACCTTCGAGGTCCAGCAGGGCGACCGCCTGGGCATCGTGGGGCCGAACGGCTGCGGGAAGACCACCCTCCTGAGGGCCATCCTTGGGACGGAGGAGCTTGACGAGGGGCAGGTCGCCTGGGAGAACGGCGCGGAGCCCATCTGGTTCAATGAGGTGCTGGAGAAGCTGGACCCAGCCGACACGGTCACTCACGCCGTGAACGTGGTGGGGATGGCCTACGCGGCGGCGCGCAAGCAGGTGAACCGCTTCCTGACGCTGCTGCAGTTCTCAGAGGCGGACCTGAAGCAGCGGATAGGCACCCTCTCCGGCGGCCAGAAGGCGCGTGTGGCGCTGGCTCAGTGCCTCCTCTCTGGCGCGCCAGTGCTGGTTCTGGACGAGCCGACCAACCACCTCGACCTCACCAGTATCCAGGTCATGGAGCGCGCGCTGGTCTACTTCCCCGGCGCGATCGTGGTGGTCAGCCACGACCGCTTCTTCCTCGACAAGGTGGTGAACCGTCTGCTGGTCTTCGAGGGCGGCCCCGCTCCAGTTGAGGTCGTCGGCAACTGGACCCTGTGGCAAGTTGGGGCGGCGAAGCGGGCCGGTGAGGCGGTGGAGGACGGCGTGGCCGAGGTGTTAAGTCTGCTCCGCTAGAGCTTGGCGACATGCTCCCGTGTACCGGCGTGGCGGGCCCGGTGGGGCAGCACCTGGCCCGCGGGACCCGCGAGGTCGTGTCGACCCCGGGGCCATACACGACGCGCAAGCACCTCGGGCAACGTGTGGACGGATCTCGGAGGCAAGGGTCGCTGGGGCAGCTCAAGCTGAAAGGAGAAGGTCTGTTGGAAGGCAGTTACCGGTTCATGCTGGGGGACGCGGAGTGCTTCGTGGTGTCGGACGGCGAGGCCCCGTTCGGAGTCCGTAACCTATTCGAGAACGCGCCGGAGGAGGAGCTGCGCTCCGCCCTGGCCGGCCATGGCATCACCGGCGACACGCTCATGCTGCCCTTCCAGCCGCTGGTAGTGCGCCTTGGCCGCGAGACCATTCTGTTGGACTCGGGCATGGGCCCAGGCGCGTCCCCCACACTGGGACTGCTGCCGGACAGCCTACGGGAGATAGGCATCGCGCCCGAGGACGTCACCGCGGTGGTACTCTCGCACGGGCACTACGACCACGTAGGCGGCGCGGTGGCCTCGGACGGGCGACTGCTGTATCCGAAGGCCAACCATTTCATCTGCCGGGAGGAGCTGGCCTTCTGGGAGACCCCTGAAGCGCTGGCGAGGGCCGGCGAGAAGCGGGGCCTGGCAACCCAGGCCAAGCTGGCGCTGCTGCGCGACCACCTGACCCCTTTTTCCCCCGGTGATGAGGTGCTGCCCGGTGTTCGCTCCGTTCCCGCCTACGGGCACACCCCCTACAACCTCGCCCTGCGCGTCACCTCCGGCGACGCCTCCCTGCTCTACGTTGCGGACGCCCTGGCACACCCCATCCACTTCCAGCACCCCGACTGGCACCTGAACCCGGACCTCGATCCCCCCACCGCCCTCGGGAGCCGCCACCGGTTCCTGGAGGAGTCCGTCACCACCGGCGAGCTCCTCTGCGGCTACCACCTGCCCCTCCCCGCCGTAGGCCACGTGGCGCGCGCCGCCGCCGACGCCTACCGCTGGCACCCCCTGACGGCCTAGCGGCAACCGCCGCACCACAGGGAACAGGGATAGGGGCAAGGGGACTCAGGGGGCTGAAGGGGCTCAGGAGAGACCCAG
>DASXUI010000610.1:0-10250 GCA_036504955.1 Armatimonadota bacterium | reverse complement strand
AACGACCTACACGTGACCATCGATGGTTCGCCGGCCCTCACGCCCTTCGGCTTCGGCGGCTGGGTCGCCATGACGCGAGGCGACCATGATATGGACGTGATGATGGGCGACCTCGTGCTCACTCAGGACCAGGTGAACCCCGTCATGTCCGCGCTGTTGATCCAGGGCCTTGAGGTGACCGCCCTTCACAACCACTTCTTCTGGGAGGAACCGAGGGTGTTCTTCATGCACGTCCACGGCCATGGGAAGCCCATGGAGCTGGCTCGCGCCGTGAAGCCTGCCCTCGACCTGATGCTTGGGCCCCCGGCGTCCCTGGCGGGAGCAACCGCCGCATCGCCTTCCCCCACCCGCACCAAGCTGGACACGGCCGCTCTCGACCGCGTTGCCGGCAGTACTGGAGAGCGCGCTGGGCCCGTGTACAAGTACACCCCGGGCCGGGACGACCTGCACGTAACCGAGATGGGCGCTACCATCAACGCTCGCATGGGGCTTAACACGTGGGCCGCCTTCATCGGCACCGACGATAGCGCGATGGTGGCTGGAGACGTGGCAATGGTGGAGAGCGAGGTGACCCCCGTCCTCAGGGCGCTCCGGAGCCATGGACTGGACGTGGTGGCGATTCATCACCACATGACGGGCACCCAACCCATGATCATCTTCCTGCACTACTGGGGCAAGGGGCCCGCGGCGAAGCTGGCCGAGGGGTTCAGGGCCGCGCTGAATGAACTGGGCCCCCAGGGGAGGGCGTCCACCGGGCGATCCACGTTACGATAGGGCATGACCGGGATCGAGGCAACACGACACCCCGACGCGGGGCGCTCCGGAGCCGCCGTCGCGGCCCTTGCGGCGGTGCTCTTTGGGGCCAGCACGCCGTTCGCCAGGCTGCTCCTGGGGGATTTATCGCCCCTATCGCTGGCCGGGCCCCTCTACTTGGCTCAGGGTTGGGCCTGGCCAGCCTTGTCGTGGCTCGACGGGCACTGGGGCACGTTCCCACGGAGGCGCCCCTATCGCGCGCGGATCGACCCTGGCTGGCGGCGGCCATCCTCTTAGGGGGTATCCTTGGGTCGCTGCTGCTCATGGCGGGGCTCCGCACCACGCCAGCTTCCTCAGCTCCGCTCCTGCTGAACCTCGAGGGCGTCCTCACGGCGGGGCTGGCCTGGCTTGCCTTCCACGAGCACCTCAGCGGGCGCATCGCGCTCGGCATGGCACTCGTCTTGGCTGGAGGCGCGGTTCTCTCCTGGCAGGGCTCAGAGTCGCTGTCGATGCCCCTGGGCTCCCTCGCCATCGTGGCGGCCTGCCTCTGCTGGGCACTGGACAACAACCTGGCACACAGGGTCTCCGCCGCCGACCCCGTCCAGGTTGCGGCCCTCAAGGGCGGCGCCGCCGGCACCGTGAACCTGCTCCTGGCTCAGGCTCTTGGATCACCCATGCCGAGGGCCCAAGCCGTAGGTGGCGCTCTGCTGCTGGGGGCGGCGGGCTATGGCCTCAGCCTGGTCCTGTTCGTTCTGGCCCTGAGGTCCCTTGGCACCACCAGAACGGGGGCATACTTCTCCGTGGCCCCCTTTGCCGGCTCCGCGATAGCCCTCGGGGGTGCTCAGAGAGCCCGCGAGCCCCCACTTCTGGGCAGCGGCCCTCCTGATGGGCGCGGGGGTGGGCCTGCACCTAACCGAACGGCATCTGCACCGGCACTGCCATGAACCCCTGGCTCACTCCCATCGCCACACCCACGGCGACGACCATCATCAACACTTGCACCAGCCAAGCCTCCGCTCTTTTGAGCCCCACGCCCATGGGCACGCGCACGATCGGACCTGCCACGAGCACTCCCCCTTCCCCGACTACCACCACCGCCACCCGCACACCTAGACCGCATGCGGTACGAACGCCTGCCCGTCACCATGGCGATGGCATCCACGACCACCTTCTGCGCGGAGCGGGCGGCAGCAGCCCCTCGTTAGAGTGCCGGCGCCGCGAAGAGAGGCGGCATCAGCGGGCTACGCAAAACGGACTGGGTACTCAGCGCGCCAGCGCGTCGTCTCGCAAAGCGTTTGCAGCGGGACCCCGCGCTTGGGTCCTGGGACTGCGGCCCAGATCCCGCGACCTCTCCAGGCTGCGAAGAATTCGGTCAGCATAGCAGGCGGAAGCCCCCCTGCCACGCTCGACGGACGCCAGACATCGACCACGCAGTGATCTGAGGGCGCCGGGGTCCTCAAGAAGCGCCGACGCGTGCGCCACGACGCTGCTCTGGTCCTCGACCCTGAAGCCGACGCCCTCGCGCAGAAGCATGTCGGCCACGTCCCGCGTGTTGCCGGTGTGGGGCCCAAAGAGAACAGGGACGCCCTGCGCCACCGGCTGAAGAAGGTTGTGCCCCCCCACCTGAACCAGGGTCCCGCCTACGAAGGCCAACGAGGCGGCAGCATACAGCCGCCCCAGCTCGCCCATAGTATCGATCACGCGGACGGTACTGGCGCCCAGCGTCGTCGCCGGAAGGGGTCGTGTCCGGAAGCAGCAGGAGAGGCCCCTCGATCGGACCAACGCCTGCACCTCCTGGATGCGCCCCGTCTCTCGCGGCGCGAGAGCAAGCCGCAGTCTCTGATCCCTCTTCGATAGCGCCACGAAGGCGTCCAGTATCTCGGACTCCTCGCCCCGATGGGTGCTACCGGCCAGCAGGAGGCGGGTGCCCCAGCCTAGCCCAAGCGACTCCCGGAGCGCTGCCACCTCGGCGGCCGGCAGCGGGCCCAGCTCCTGGTCGAACTTGGCGTTGCCCACGACCTCCACGCACTCCGGCCGCCCTCCCAGCCGCAGCACCCGGTCCGCGTCCACCTGAGTCTGCATCCCCAGGTAGTCCATCCGCCCAAGCGGCCAGGCGCTGAGGGCAGGCAGCCTAAGACGCCTCTCCATCCCCCTGTCCGACAGGCGGCCGTTCACCATCAGGACAGGGATGCCGAGTTGGTGCGCCAGGTGGGTGAGGTTGGGCCAGATCTCCCCCTCCACCAACACGATGGCGCTCGGCTTGAACCTGTGAAGGGCAGAGGAAACACACCACGGCCAGTCCACAGGCAGGGTGCGGAGGTGGGCCTGCTGCAGACCCAAGGACAAAGCCATGTGCCTGCCCGAGCCGGTAGTGCTCGACAGCACGAGGTCCAGCCGAGGCTGATGGAAACGAAGCTGCCGCACGATGGGCGACGCGACGGATACCTCCCCCGCCGACGCGCCGTGGATCCAGACGCGACCTCGCGGGGCCCAGGGCAGGGGAGCCGAAAGGCCTAGCCTCTGAGCCAACCCCATTCCGCCCCTCTCCCGAGCGGAGCACCAGGCTAGGTACCCGAAGACGGGCGCGGCGGTGGCAAGCAAAGCTGCGTTGTAGGCGTGCCTGATCATCGGTTCACGCATGGGGGTGTGTCCTCTGCCAGCAGCCGAGGCCCTCGGCGTTGGCGCATCTTGGGGGACTACCGGGCCGCCCAATCGACCGCGCGTCAGCCGGGAAGGCCGCTGTATGTGTCAGGAATCTACCTTGGGCCCGACGCGGCCCAAAGGGCGAAGCTTCCGCAGAAGAAGACCAGGGCGACCCTCTCGGCGGTCGGTAGGGCGGTGGCCCCAAGCAGAAACACCAGGGCAAGCGCGAAGGCCAGAACCGAACCGGTGAGCCACTTCAGTTGCGCCACGGGCTGCCTCCTAGGCCACAGGTTGGGGCCTCATGCCCCAGAGCAGTCTACCCCCGAATCGTTAAGGCGGGGTAAGGGGTCGGCTAACCCTCGGCTAGGAACAGGGGGCGTTGCACCAGGGGCGCCTGACGCTGCCTCGGCCACCGAGTCCAGCGACTGACCCGCGATGGGCACGGGGCGGGGTTCAAATGCGGGCCCAGACGGGCTTCCCATGGACAACCCAGGTTGGGGCAAGGGCGCCGGCGCCACCCTGTCAACATCAGACGTACCGCCCTGGGCACCGCTCCCGCCACGCCAGGCGGCGTGGAGTTCACCAGGCAGGAGGTGCGGAAGCAGGCGCTGCCCCTCGCTTTGCTGACCAGAGGCGGTGCCTGTCCCTATGGAGTCACCGATCGGTAGTATCATCAAGTAGTCGCCCCAGACACGTACGCCAACGCTCCTCCTTCCTGAACGCAGGTCGGCCCTACCCACGGTGCCGTGTCTGGAGTCACGCCACCGCCTTGGCAGCCAGTGCATGGGGAGGGTAGATAGAGCGTAGTGGCTGTAACGGCCGTTACAGATCCCGAGTCAGCAAGGGGTTACAGTCAGGGGCAGACCCACAGCAGAGGGTGTATGGAGTCGGGGGAGCGGATCGTCAGAGACCCCCTGTTTGGCGGGCGACCTCGGCTACTCACACGGCGGCCGTTCTGCCCCGTGTGCAGGGATTCCGACTCAGTCAGGTCCCCTCTCAGGGGGATAGAGATACCATCAGACGCCACCAGCAAGCGGCCGCTCTTGCGGCTCTTATTACTACCCTTTGGTTGCCAGCGTCCGCCCTTACGCCGCCCAAAGGGGTACGCCACCCTCAGTCCAGCTCCATGTTCCGGGCCGTGAGGGTGGCGGCAAGGACCGACTGTGGCTGCGGCCAGTGCGCCGCGAAGGGCTGCAGGCCCTGTCACGGGAGGAGCTGCTACTTCTGCGCCGCAAGGGCGTTGGTCACCACGGAGTGCGGATGCAAGCAGTGTAAGGCCAAGGGCTGCAGCTCCTGCGGCCCCGGCTGTGATGTGTGCAAGCTCCATCTGGCTCCGGCCAAGACAGGCTCCATCCCAAAAGCACCCAAGTGATTGATCCGGCCTCTCGGCCGAAGGGGTCCATGTCTTGGGGGGCAGCCACCCCACAGGTGAAGGGTTTGGCGGCAACATGAAGCAACTACGACCGATCCGGCAGAGTCCTGGGTGCTACCGGTCTACGGAATCCCTACCCAGCCTTCCCGTCTTCGCCTCCAGATCTTGAGGCGACTCTAGCGCATGGGGGCGGTCTACCTCAGGAATGCCGTCTGCCTGCTGCCCGCCCGCCCCGAGTTGGTGGAGAACTTGCACTACATGGCAGGCGCCGTCGAGGAAATGGGCGGCACCTGCCACCTCTTCCTGGCCTCCCCACCGCTCCCGCACGGCGGGGAGGCCCTGGTCCAGGAGTTCCGCGCCGCGGCAGATGCCCGCCTAGCGGGGATTCCAGAGCGCCTGGACCGGCTTCAGGTAGGCTTAGCTGCCGAGGCGGACCCCGACGCCGTGGAGGGGGCGGAGGAGGACCTAAAGAGAGAGCGGGTGTCCTACCTGCGCGCCCGCCGACTCGCCTTCTTTGGCAGCACGATAGAGGCCGAGGTCGACGCCCGCCTCGACCGTCTGAGGCGCCTGCTGGATGACCGATACCGGGACGGGAAGTAATGTGCGCTACTGTACCCGCGCGGACGTACACGTTGACCGCTGCGCTTCGGCCTGGCTCATCAGGCGGTACCCGGACCCTAAGGCGGTGTTCTCCTTCGTGCAGGACCAGGTCCCCCTTCCCAGCACAGTCCCCTTCGACATGCACGGGGTCGAGTGGGGTCACGTCGGCAGCCGCTGCACCTTCGAGACTCTCCTCCATCTGCACCATCTGGCGGACCCAGTTCTACATCAGATGGGGCGCATTATCCATGGCGCTGACATAATCGCCGACGCGGACGAGACCCTGGAGAGTGCTGGCATGGACCTGCTCCTCCGTGGTCTGCGCTTGGTGTCCCAGAGCGACGATGGGACACTGGAGCGAGGCTGCCTCGTGATGGATGCCCTCTACGCCGCGCTACACGCCGACCCGGGGAGCTGGGGTCCCCGCCGCTAGCCCGCAGGGGCCTCCAGAACCGCGCAGGCTGGGCTGCCGGAGCCCCGGAAGGAGTGACGGAGCATGGCTGTCGGACCACGATGCCCGCTGGTGTGCCTTCACGCCGTGGAGATCCCAAGGGGCAAGGAGGAGGCCTTCTTTTCTAGATCCAGTCCAACCAAGCGCTGCGGAGGCGCTACGGCATCCTGATGGAACGGATCCTGAAGCCAACCGACCAGAGGGGCGGGTGGCTTATCCTCACGGTCTGGGAGAGCGAGGAGCAGTTCGAGCGTTGGCTCCATGCCCCCGAGAAGCTTGCCGTCGATGCCTCGCCAGGCCACGGGCTGGTGCGGTTCTGCCCTATCAAGCGTTACGATACAGTGTCCGGTTACCAGCGAGGCAACTACGAGATGGGTGCCCCGAGGGAACGCCAACGTGGACCGCATCGCCTGCCCCTGGCTCATTCGCCGCTTCATCGACGCGGAGGCGGAGTTCCTCTTCGTTCCTGGCGATGAGGTGCATGCGGTTGCGGAGCGGGAAGGGGCCATCCCCTATGACGTAACCGGCGCAGAGCTGGGACACGTTGACGGGCGGTGCTCCTTCGACAGCATCCTACTGAAGTACGGACTGATGGGCGACCCCGCCCTGGTGGAGCTGGCGAAGATCGTCCATGCCGCAGATGTGTCGAGCGACATCAACACGTCCCCCGAGGGACGGGGTCTGAAGGCAATCGCCTTCGGATTCGCCCTCCTCCACGGGAAGGATGACCAGGCCAAGATCGCGTTCGAGTCACCAGTGTACGACGCGCTCTACGCGTGGTGCCAGCACCAGGTCAGGAACCAACCGGGCTAGCGGCGGTCGTTGCCTAGCCCGCCCTTGGGGCGAGGCGATGCTGCGTCGTGCGCGGTGCCGGCTCCCAGAGGCCCGCGTGAGTGGTGCAGTCTGGCCCTCCGGGCGCGGAGATGGAGGTGTCGCCGTTTTCCCCGCCGAGGGTCCTGGTGCTGCTTCCGCCCGATGCAAGGCTCCTCTTCGCCACTCGTATCCTGCGCCTCTTTGCCTACGGCCTGCTCTCCGTGGTACTGATGCTCTACCTGGTCCGAGTGGGGCTCGGCGTCGCCCAGGTGGGGGTGCTCCTTACCCTGACCCTGGTGGGTGACACAGCGGTCTCCCTCCTACTCACCACGGAAGCAGACCGGCTCGGAAGACGGCGAATGCTGCTGGTGGGCTCGGGCCTGGTCTTCATGGCCTCCGCGCTCTTCGCCTGGTCCCACAGCTTCCTCCTACTGACGGTCGCGGCCACCTTGGGGGTGATAAGCCCAAGCGGCAACGAGGTAGGCCCCTTCCTGGCCATCGAGCTGGCTGCTCTCTCACAGACGGTCCCGGTGAAGGAGCGGGCCCTGGTCCTTGCCTGGTATAACCTGGTGGGCTCCTTTGCCACCGCGCTTGGGACTCTGGCTGGGGGCGCGCTCACCCTGGTCCTCCAGTCAGCGGGCTGGCCTGACCTGGAGAGCTGCCGCGCCGTGGTGGTGGCCTATGGCCTGCGGGGGCTTCTTCTGGCGGCGCTCTTCGCACGGCTCTCACCTGGGGCTGAGGCCGCTATGGGGACTCCGGCTCGACCGGGCGGCGACGCCGCGCCGGCCCGCCCACTCCTGGGGCTGCGCCGCTCCCGGGGGGTGGTCATGAGGCTGTCCGCGCTCTTCGCCCTAGACGCCTTCGGCGGCGGATTCGTGGTTCAAAGCATCGTGGCCTACTGGTTCCACGTGCGCTTCGGTGTCGCGGCGGGAGCGCTGGGAGGCATCTTCTTTGGGGCCAATCTGCTGGCGGGGATCTCGGCGCTCTCCGCGGCACGCCTGGCTGCCAGGATTAGCCTCATCAACACCATGGTCTTCACCCACATCCCCTCCAACGTGCTGCTGATGCTCGTGCCGCTGATGCCGAACGTGGGTCTGGCCACCACGGTTCTTCTGTTGCGCTTCAGCATCTCCCATTGGATGTCCCGACACGCCAGTCCTACACGATGTCGGTGGTGGAACCCGAGGAGCGCGCCGCTGCGGCAGGGGTGACAGGGGTCGCACGGACCCTCGGTGCTGCCCTCTCCCCCGCCCTCGCTGGTCCGCTGCTGAGCAGCCCCGCGCTCCTGGGTCTCCCCTTCCTCCTCTCGGGTGTGTTCAAGACGGCCTACGACCTACTGCTCTACCGTAGCTTCCGCTCCACGCAGGGGCACCAGTAGGCCGGCTGACAGAACGCTACCGTCGGGCCTTGGCGCCGGAGTACGGGGCGCTGGACCGTCGCGGGTGCCTGCGGACCAAACCTCATCGGCCCTCGCTCCCAGGATCCGGCGCCGGGGATCGCAAAGACAAACAGCGGCACCGGCGCCGCGGCGCGGGGGTAGTGGAGGGCTTGCGGGCATATGCATTCAAGTGATCGCGACTGCATCCTGGTCCTGATAGTCACGGGCCCCGTCGGAGTCGGCAAGACCACCATCGCAGAGGAGGTGTCGCGCCAGCTCTCCGAGGCCAGCGTTCCCAACGCCTGGGTGGACGTCGACCTCCTGAGAACTTGCTATCCCTCGCCCCCTGACGACCCCTTCCACATGGCCCTGGGCTTGGCGAACCTCGCGGCGGTCTGCGCCAACTACCGGGCGGCGGGGGCCGAGCGGCTGGTATTGGCTGACGTGGTGGAGGCCCCGGAGGCAGTGCCCTGCTACGAGGAGGCGATCCCCGGAGCCCGGATTACCGTGGTTCGGCTCAGCGCATGCATCGAGACCCTGCATGGCCGCCTGGACGGCCGGGAGGAAGGCGAGGACTTACGCTGGCACCGCAACCGAGCGGTGGAGCTCACGGGCATCATGGAGAGTACTGGAGTAGGCGACCTGATCATTAGGACCGATGGACGGAGGCCCGCGGCCATCGCCTCTGAGGCCTTGCAGAGGGCCCGATGGTGGCCGTCAGACCAAGCGACCGACAGGAGCAAGCACCGCCCGGCAGCACCCGCCCAACCAGACCAAGCCGAGGCATCCAGAGAGGGGCAGAATGGCAATACCCGTCAACTATGAGGAGCGAGTCTACGCCGGAGTTCTGGGCAAGATCATTGGAGTCTACCTGGGTCGCCCCTTCGAGGGATGGTCCTACCAGGCCCTCACCCAGCGATTCGGTGAGGTCAACTACTACGTCCACGAGGAGCTTGGACAGCCCCTCATCGTCACCGACGACGACATCACCGGTACCTTCACCTTCATACGCGCCCTGCAGGACTACGGGTGCGACCCCAACCTGCCCGCCCGCGCCATCGGCCAGACCTGGCTCAACTACATCATCGAGAACAAGAGCATCCTGTGGTGGGGCGGTATGGGCAACTCCACTGAGCACACCGCCTTCTACCGCCTGAAGTCCGGCATCGAGGCGCCCGCCAGCGGCTCCATCGCCCTGAACGGGAAGACTGTGGCCGAGCAGATCGGCGCCCAGATCTTCATCGACGGCTGGGGGATGGTCTGTCCCGGCGACCCTGAGAGGGCCGCGGAGCTTGCCCGCAAGGCCGCCAGCGTGAGCCACGATGGCGAGGCCATCTACGGGGCTCAGGTCGTCGCCGCCATGGAAGCCCTCGCCTTCATGGATCCGAGCCTCGACCGCCTACTAGATTGTGCATCGGGGCTGATCCCGGCCGACTGCGTGATCCGCCGCGTCATCGATGACGTCAGACAGTGGCACGCCCAGGATGGCGACTGGCACCGCACCTTCGAGCGCATCGCCGGCACCTATGGCTACGACAAGTTCGGCGGTAACTGCCACATGGTCCCCAACCACGCGGTCGTGCTTCTGGGCCTGCTGTACGGCGGCGACAGCTTCCAGCGGGCGCTGATGGTCACCAACACGGCCGGGTGGGACACGGACTGCAACTCCGCCAACGTGGGCTGCCTGATGGGCATCAGGCTAGGCCTGGAGGGGATCGACGCCGGTCCGGACTGGCGTGGTCCCGTGGCGGACCGCCTCTACCTTCCGCAGGCGGACGGCGGACGGACCATCAGCGACGCCGCGCGAGAGGCCGTGGGGATCGCGGCCATGGGCCGCGCGATGGCCGGAGAGGAGCCGGCCATTCCTAAGGGTGGCGCGCGCTTCCACTTCAGCTTCCCCGGCTCCGTCCAGGGGTTCCAGGTGGAGGACAGCGCGGAATGCCGGGGCACAGCGGCGCTGGAGAACCACACGGGGCCGCGGCTTGGGGGCGCGCGCGCGCTGGCCATCACCTTCAGCGGCGTGACCAAGGGCCGCTCCTGTCGTGTAGCCACGGCCACCTTCATCCCACCTGAGGCGCTGCAGATGGGCGGCTACTCGCTCACGGCCTCCCCCACCCTCTATCCGGGGCAGCGGATCTCCGCCCGAGTTCTCACCTGCGGCAGCAACACTCGCGAGGTGAGCGTGGGCCTGTACCTCCGCTGCTACGGCGAGGGTGACAAGCTGACCATCGTCCGAGGGC
>DASXUI010000609.1:0-8434 GCA_036504955.1 Armatimonadota bacterium | reverse complement strand
TGAGGCCCTAACACCACCTCACCCCTTCACCTACTCACCCCCTCGGTCTCTTCTCTGTGCCCTCTGTGTCTCTGTGGTGAGGGCTTCTGCCACTACGTTGTTGCGGCTGATCGGTAGCGTTCTAGGGCGGGCTCTAGCTCTGTCGGGCCGAGGAGACGGAACTTGCCCTCCCGTTGGCTGCTGCGTTCCAGGACGCCCACTTCAACCGTTGCTTGCTTGATCTCGTCGGAGAACAGGGCCACCACGCGCTTCTCCTGGGCGTCGGAATCGTCGGCCACGGCTTCCCGGGAGCGGGCGTTGAGGCGGCCGGTCGCCCACACTCGCAGAGCGAGGTCGAGAGCATCGGCTAGAGCGGGCGGCTCCTTGGCGCGCTCCTGGAGCACCTTCAGCATCTGCTCCTCGGCCGCCTCGGTTCCCCCGACGACGGCGTAACGGGGCGACTTGGAGAACTCCCCATCGAAGTTGAGGGAGAAGTATTGATCATCCTCGGGCGCCCGGCCCATCTCCGCGAAGACGGCCCGAATCACGAAGAGGCTGCTGAAGGCCTCCCCGAAGGCGCGCTTGAGCAGCGGGCTGACGGCAAAACCGACCAATCGCTGGATAGAGACGTCGTCCGGGCTGCGGCTGTAGCCCTCGCGGTGCGCGAAGTCGATGGCCGTGTTGCGGATCGTCTCAATATCCGCCTGGTTGCCGATGGCCGAGTAGAGCAGCCGGTCGTAGATCTCGAAGACCTTGCGGCGGGCGCGGTGAATGGTGAGGACCATCACCGCCTCCTGAGTGCTGAGGGCGACCACCGGGCTTCCATCCCGCAGGCGGTTCTGGACGTACTCGCTGCGGTGCTGGATCGCCTCATTCCAGTCGTAGGGGCTAAACGCCATGGGCTCTCCTCAGGATCTCCTGGCAGAGCGGGGCTAGCCGCTCCTCGCCGATGTCAGCCACGCCATCCGTGGTAACGATCTTCGCGCAGGGGAGGTGAACCGCGAAGCCGCCGGTGGCGGAGTCCATCTTGGCGGCCACGTTGAGCAGCACAAGCGCATCCTCCAGAGCGGCGTCCAGCTCCATCTCCGAGAAGCGCCCCTTGGTGCGCAGGATGTACTCGAAGACGCCCTGGATGCGGCCGGACCCGGACCCGGCGACGCCGTACTCATCCTCCTCGAAGCGGGCTCCCAGCCCGTCGTAGAAGAAGACACGCCCGCAGCCCCGCTCCTCGTCCCAGGCGCTGACCACCGGCAGGAAGGCGCCGATGCCCGACATCATGTTGGGGATGTTGCCGGCGATCAGGCGAGAGACCTCTGTCAGCTTGCCCTCCAGGCTCATGCCCTGGAGCTGGGAGCGTTCGAAGTAGCGGAAGGAGGAGCGCAGATACCGCACCACCTCAAGCGACTTGGCGTAGGAGCCGGTGATGGCCATCATCATGTGGTCGTCGATGGCGACCAGCTTCTCCGCGCGGTCGTACATGATGTAGTTGGCGGCCGTGGCCCGGCGGTCGGCGACGTTCAACACGCCGCCCCTGTACTTCACGGCGATGACCGTGGTGCCGTGGGCGTGCGGTCCACCCTCGGGTTCCACGCTCGCGGCGGGTGAATCCACGCGAAGCGGCAGGTCGCCGCTGTCTGCCAGCAGCGCCGCGAAGTCGCCCGGCCGCCTGTCGCCCTCGACCTTACTCTCCACTGCGCTGCCGGTACCGCTTCGCCTGCTCCGGGTCAACGCGGCGCATCCGCTCCAGGAGGTCCTTCGTGTTGGGCCGACGAACGCCGGGGTCCTTGGGGCCCTCGTCTCCAGGGCCCCTGCGAACCGGATCGGCCGGCAGCGGCATACGCTCACGCTCCAGGTTCATTCCCTTCAAAGCCGTAGCATGCATCCCTACTCCTCCATTCCCGATGCTTCAGCGACCGGGGTCTCCGCCCGCCGGGCACCCTGCTGTACCTGTTGTAAAAGATCAGACACGCTTCGGGCGCGTGAGACTTCCTCCAATAGGCGCGGCGGCACTCCTTCCGCCAGGGGGGACAGGTCCAACAGGTGCTCCCCGTCGCCGTTACGCAGCCAGAGCCGGCTCCAGCACACGGACGCGATGCTTTCCGGGAACCGCCGCACGCAGAGTCCGCGGAGTGCCGCCCGTGTATCCTTCGGGGGGTCGGCGGCCGCGTCGGCCACAGTCTTGCTGCCGACCACCTGCCTCATCTGGCCCGCGTCGACCAGGCCCCAGTAGAGGCCCTCTTGCCGGTCAATACTTGCGTACTCCAGGTCCAGTGACAGCATCATGGGGTCGTCCCAGGCCAGGCTCTCGCTCTCCCTGAACTCCTCGAGAAGGTGTAGCTTGGCGACCCAGTCCAGGCGGTCCACCAGCCTGAAGACATCCTCCTCCAAGTCCCGCAGGACGGTGTCCCAGGCCATGAGCAGCCAGTCGGTCTCGGGGTCGCGGCCCTGGTAGCGTCGATGCGCCTCAGCGAGGTAGAGCCGCTGCACCTCCACGGCCGAGGTCTTGGCGCCCTGCATGGTCTCCAGCATCCAGCGGTGGGTCTGGTCGCGAGACAGGTCCTTGATGGTACGCACCGGCTCCCGAATCTCCAGACCCGGACTCCAGCCCTCCTCCACCAGCGCCAGCGCCATCGCTGTGGCGCCCACCTTCAGTGCGGTGGCGAACTCGCTGGGGTTGGCGTCGCCGCAGATGACGTGAAGGCGTCGGAACCGCGCCGGGTCGGCATGCGGCTCATCCCGCGTGTTGAAGATGGGGCGGCGGTGCAGGGTGTCGACGCTGGCGACCTCCGTGAAGAAGTCGGCCCGCTGCGAGAGCTGGAAGATGTTAGTCGAGGCGCCGTCCTGCTCCACGCCGATCTTCCCGGCTCCGGCGTAGATCTGCCGCGTGACCAGGAAAGGAAGGAGGCCGGCCAGCAGCGCCTCGAAGGGCACCTCCCTCAGGGACAGGTAGTTCTCGTGGGTGCCGTAGCTGACCCCAAAGTGGTCCGAGTTGTTCTTGTAGAGGCGCACTCGCTTGCCGGTCTGCCGCTCGCGCTCGGCGACGCAATCCAACAGGATTCGCTCGCCGGCCCGGTCGTGCGCGACCAGGTCGAGGACGGAGGCGCACTCCGGGGTGGCGTACTCCGGGTGCCCGTGATCGTTGTAGAGCCGGGCGCCGTTAGCCAGCACCCGGTCACTGCGCTGGTCACGCACGGGCGGCGCCTTGGCGTCCTGCTGCCGGTAGTTGTCGTCGTCCGGGCTGCGCGTGAGGTGCCGAACCTGATAGCCGCGGGCGTCCCTCCGAGGGTCCTCCGGGTGGTAGTCCCAGGGCTTCGCGTGCGGGCCAGGGTAGGCCCGCACCAGCTCCATGGACTCCACCAGCAGGTCCCCCGCGTCACGCCCTTCCACCGTGATGCCGTACTCAGTCTCCAACCCCAGCAGACGAATCAAAGGCAGGACTCCTCAGCAAAGGCCCTCACCACAGAGACACAGAGGGAAGACTGAGGGGGTGGGCGGGTGAGGGGGTGAGGAGGGGTTAGGGACCCAGCCTAGTGACTCTGGCGAGCACAGGCCAGCTCCTAAGGCTCTTTCACCCCCTCACCCCGTCACCCGCTCACCCCCTCAGTCTTCCCTCTGTGCCCTCTGTGCCTCTGTGGTGGGGCAGTTCGCGCCCGAGCCTAGATGATGTTGCGGCTTAGGGCGATGGGTTTGCGGTTGCGGATGGGGCGGACGCTGGCGACGTGATCGGGTTCGTAGTCAATCAGCTTCAGCCAGTCATCCTGCGTGTCGCTCTTGGGGAAGATCTCGTTCTCCTTGAACTCCAGCTTGATGGCCTTGGTCATGTCCTCCAGGCTGATGCCCTCCGTGTCCGATTTCCTATCGATGGAGCGACGGATGGCGGAGTCCTTGGCGCGATCGACAACCGACTTGAGCAGGGCGCCGCTGAGGAGGTCCTTCCAGTAGAGGGTCTCCACGGAGCCGTTGCGGAGGTAGACCTCCAGGAACTCAGTCTCCTCGTTGCGGCCGTACAGGTACTCCATGGCGTCGTCTAGCAGGGAGGCGCGGGCGGTGTCCGCGTCGCCGTCGTGGCGGGCCAGGAGGTCCGGATCCAGCGGCACGGTGGTCGTTAGGTAGATGCTCAGGATCTCGCGGGAGGCGGCTCGGTTGGGCCGGCCTACCTTCACCTTGCGGTCGATGCGCTCCGGGCGCAGGATCGCGGGGTCGATGTAGTCCGGCCGGTTGGAGGTGAGCATCACCACCACGTTCTCCAGCTTCACCAGGCCGTCCATCTCCGCGGCGAACTGCGGGACGATGGTGTTGGAGATGTTCATCCAGCGGCCGGAGCTGCGGGTGCGCAGCAGAGACTCCGCCTCGTCGATGAAGATGAAGACCAGGTAGCCTTCGGCGGCCTTCTCTCGGGCCTGGGCGAAGATCTCCCGGACCATGCGCTCGCTCTCGCCCAGCCACATGTTCAGGATCTTGGGGCCGCTGATGAACATGAAGTAGTGCTTCACCTCGCGCTGGGTGTGCTTGGCGTACTCCTGCGTGAGGTTGTAGGCGGTAGCCTTGCCAATCAGGGTCTTGCCGCAGCCGGGAGGTCCGTAGAGCAGCACGCCCTTGAGCGGCTTCTTGCTGAAGCGCTCGAAGAGGTCGGGATGCAGCAGCGGCAGCTCGATGGTGTCCCGGATGAGGGCGATGGCCTCTTCCTGGCCGCCCACGGCGCTCCAGGGGATCTCCGGCACGTCGTCCAGGTAGTAGTCCCTCGCCTCGGTGCTGGGGAAGTGCTCCAGCGCCACGCGGCCGTTGGGCTCCATCCGCACCTCGTCGCCCTGCTTCAGGGCCACGGACTCCAGGTCCGGCGAGCGCATGACCACTCGGGTCTGGAGCCCCTGGGCGTCGGTGCTGATACGCAGCCGGCCGTCGCCAAGCACGTCCTGGACCTTCACGATGGGGCCGGCGGGGTGGTAGCCCAGGTCGCCCAGCACCGCGTAGGCGTCGTTCACCTTCACCCGGGTGCCGACCTTGAAGGTGCTCACATCCACCTTTGGGTCGTGGTTGGCGAGGAACTCGCCATCGCCCAAGGCGATCTGAGCCACGTCCTCGTCGCCGTCGGCGGAGCCCAGGAAGGTCCCGATCCGGTTGGCCGGAGAGGTGAGCTTGGTGTAGGCCTCCTCGAACTCCTGAAGTGAGGACTGGGCCTCCTCGAACTGCTTCTCGTCTACCTGAAGCTGGTGACGCAGCAGGCTGAGGGCCCGGAGCAAGTCCGGGTCCTTGGGGCGGAGGCGGTAGAGGATATCATCCAACAGCGTCAGCGCCCGGATCTGGGTTTCGGGGAGCTCGAATCGGTCGTCGTCATCCATTCTCACAGGGGTGTTACCTCCTCGCCGGGCACGGCGGATGGCCTCCTCACCGGAGCGCTTGGCTCTTCTTGGCAAACCTGGGACCTCCTAGGGACTGCCCCTCCCGCCCGAATTACCTGAACGGGTGTGCCGGGGACCGCAACTGCCGCAGGCAACTCGCCGCTCAAGGATGGTATGGGCTAGGGGCAACAACGCCCGGTCCACCCTGGGAAGTGGGCCGGGCGTTCTGTGCCTCGATGGAGTCATCGGCGCCGCGGCCGATAGAGGCCGCGCCGAACCGGTCCGTCCAGAGCCATACAGAGCCGGTAAGCTCGCCCGCTGCTGGCGCTGAGTAATCCGATCGCGCCTGGGCTCCGGGCTGGGAGGTCCGTGGGTCAGGTGACCATCTCTACGCTGTTTATAGCCTCAGCCCACCTGAGCGGCAAGGCAGTGGGTCACCGAGCCGGCCGCGGAGCGACAGCAGCGCACAGGCTAGGCGCCCACCCCAAGTCTCTGCTGCTGGCACTGTCAGCCACCCCCTGTCAGCAACTAGTCAGGTAACCGTCACGGCCGGCTGCTACATTCGGGGTGCGGGAGGCCCGGTCGCTAAGTTGGCGGTCTCCTGTCTCAGGATGGACGGCCATCCGATGGGCGAACAGTAGGCGCGCCAGGCCGGTAGCTGGCCGCTCTGCACGCCGCTTCGCGACTAAGGAGGCGCCATGCGCCCAAGCAAATCGCGGGTCACAGCCGCTGTCGCCCTGGTGCTCCTGTCAGCGGCTACGGGAGGCTGGGCTCAGACCTTCGATGCAGTGGGCCGGGGGTGGTTTGATGCCACGGGCAGCCACATCGCCGACAACCCCAACTACGTCGCGGGCCTGTCGATCTCCGGCCCAGGCAGCGAGTACCGTGACTTCTTCGTGTTCGACCTCTCGTCCCTGGATCTGACGGGCAAGACCATCACCGATGTGAGACTCGAACTGACCGTATTCAGCATCTATGCCTCGGTGGGCGGCTCCGTGGCCTACGGGACCTACGACGTCAGCACCCCGGCGTCGGACCTGATGGCAGACCAGTCTGGAGCAACCGGCATCTTCGATGACCTGGGAACGGGTGTCTCCTATGGTGGGTTCGGGCTCCCTTCCGCCATCTCGGGGAGCGGCGAGGTAACGCTGGACCTGACGCCTGCCGTTGAGGCGGACCTCGCGGCCGCGGCCGGTGGGTACTTCGCTCTAGGCGGCAAGACCCAGTCCGTGGGGCCCTGCTTCGTCTTTGGCGGCAGTGGCTCTCTGGGCTCTCCCCCGATGGGAGTGCAGCGCCTCATTGTTACCACCACACCCGTCCCGGACGGGGTGCCGGCGGGAATGGCTCTCTGTGCCCTGTTGCCGCTGGGCGCGCTGCTTCGAAGGCGGAGGGCGTAGCCTGTATCATTCACGGGACCGCGCGGGTTAGGAGTTCCTGCGAGCGAGGAGGGGGCAAAACACGGCAGGCCGCCGGAACGCGCGATGCGTCCGGCGGCCTGCCGTTTGTTTAGTAGCCCCGCAGAGACCGTGTGGAGGGTAGTTTTTGAACCCGTGGGACACGGGCGGGTACCTAGCCTAGGCCTTGCGATTCCCCGGGGTTAGCGAGGCTGCCACTCAGCCATGTTGGACATCGGCCCCCTGATGGTATGGTTGATGGTCCAAAACCACCTTCTACCATGCACGTGAGACGCAGGGCCAAGATGGTCACGGGGAGGGGCGGAGCCCGTCCCTCAGCGTGTTCCCATTATATCCGATGTTGGGCGCGGATCAAGCCTTCGCGCCAGTCACAGGAAGATCCCTGGATCCGGGGTCGCGAGGGCCCCGGAATAGGGCCCCTCCCTCCGGCCCCGGCGGCTATCCGCCGCCCAGGCCCCCGGCGGAGGAGGAGCGGTCCGCGCGCTCGACCGCCAGCTTCCGCGCGTGCCCGCTGGACCGGTAGGCGCCCAGTGCGTCCTCGGGGAGTCCCCGCTCCAGGCGCGCCGCGGCCAGGCCGGGACGAACGTCGGTCTGGAAGGCGTCCATCAGCAGGGAGTGGGCCCCGAGGACGTCTCCCGCCTGCTGCAGCGCCGCAAGCTCCTTGGTGTCCACCAGCAGGGCCTTGGCGTAGGCTGTCTGCACGTTGAGCACGGACAGGATCATCGCCTCTATCTTGGGTTCGATCACGTGGCTCTGGTCCAGCATATAGGCCACGTCCGCCGCCCGGCCTCCGGTTCCTCCGTTCACCAGCTCATGGAAGATGAGGAAGAGGTCCTGCGGGTTGGAGCTGCCCACTATCAGGTCGTCGTCCGCGTACCGGCGGTCGTTGAAGTGGAAACCGCCCAGCGCCTTCTCCTCCAGCAGCAGCGCCACGATGTAGGCGATGTTGGTGCCGGGGGCGTGGTGACCTGTGTCAACCAGCACCTTTGCCCGGGGGCCCAGCGCCTTGGCTAGGGTGAAGGCAGAGCCCCAGTCGGCCAGGTCCGTGGTGTAGAAGCCAGGCTCGAAGAGCTTGTACTCGATGAGCATGGTGACTTGAGGCGGGAGCTTCGCGTAGACCTGTTCCAGCGCGCCCTTCAGACGGCGTCGCCGCTCCAGGATGCTGTCCTGACCTGGGTAGTTGGTGCCGTCCGCGAACCACAGCGAGAGGTACCGGGAGCCGGTGAGGGCGCAGATCTCCGCGCACTCCACCATGTGGGCCACGGCCTTCGCGCGGACGGCCGGGTCCGGATGGGTGGCTGAGCCCAGGCGGTACTCCTGATCCTGGAAGACGTTGGGGTTGATGGCCCCCAGCTTCACCCCCTGCTGCTCCGCGTAGCCGGCCAGGCCGGCCCAGTCGTCGCACTTATCCCAGGGGATATGCAGCGCCACGGAGGGAGCGCCGCCGGTGTAGCGGTTCACCGTGGCGGCGTCCTGGATCTTCTCCTGGGTGTTGCGCGCCGAGGTGGGGTCGAGGAAGACCCCAAAGCGCGTCCCCGAGTTCCCGAAGCCCCAAGACGGCAACTCCACGGGCAACTCTAGAGCCTTGCGAGCCGCATCCAGCAACCTTTGGTCCATGCTTGTCTCCTATGTGGGTCGTAGGGTCGTAGGGTCGTAGGGAAGGGCCTCGGAGGGTGCCCTTGGGTCCCTTCTGTCCCTTTG
>DASXUI010000608.1:0-6621 GCA_036504955.1 Armatimonadota bacterium | reverse complement strand
GCTTGCGGCAGCCTGCGACTACCGTCGGCGTGGGTGGTGGTGCGTACCGGTTCGGGGCAAGTCCCCCCAGGTATCAGGCAAAGGGTGGCAGGAGTTGCGACTCCGCCCAGAGTCATCGGAGCAGGACCGAGCGCACTTCTGCCCTCCTGCCACCGGGCTAGCCCTTCTGCTGGGCCCATCAGGGGTCTGTGACCTTGAGGCGGACTGCTTCGCCGCGGAGCTGGTCCTTGAGTCGCTTGCGCCCCCTACAGACTGCATCTGGGAGCACGGCGGCCGCGCCCACCGCCTCTACAGGGGCACCCCCAAGCCCCGATCCTGGTCGGCTCCGGCAACAGAAGACGGAGGCGACCGGGCCAAGGGCACTCTGGTTGAGCTGCGCTCCGGCAACTGCGCCAGCGTCCTGCCACCCTCACTCCATCCGGACGGATGCCCCTATATCTGGCGGAAGGAAGGGGAACCGTCAGAGGCCGACCTGGCCAGGCTCCACCATGTGGCCTCCCTTGCTGCCGTAGCAGGCGTCCTCGCGCCCCTGTGGCCCAACGCCAGCCGGCAGAGTTGCGCTCTGGCTCTCGCCGGCGCTCTCAGGCGCGCGGGGGTCCCAGTGGCCGAAGCGGCGTCGGTCCTTGCCGCCATCTGCCAGGCCGCCAGCGATGAGGAGGCGTCAAAGCGGGTGTCCGCCCTGCATGACACCTACTCCACGCCACCTGGCGAGCCCACAACTGGGCTCCCAACCCTGGAAGGTCTGCTCGGGCAGACCGCCGCCAAGGCCTTGGCCAGGCTGCTCCCCTGTGAGCCTCCCAGTGAAGCGTCGCAGAACGCCGAGGTGAAGCCTGGCAGGCGCTCCCAGGCCAGCCGACTTGTCGACCTAGTAGTCGGTTCCGGAGCGGAGCTCTTCCACGCTGAAGCGAACCCGGGGGAAGCGTACGCCCAGGTGGAGCTAGACGGAGCTCTAGCCACCCTCCCCCTGCGCTCCAAGCAGTTCAGGCTCTGGCTGGGCTTGCTCTACCACCGAGCAGAGGGAAACACAGTGGGTCAGCAGGCACTCCGGGATGCGCTTCAGACTCTGTCAGGCATCGCGGCCTATGAGGGACCGGAGCATCCTATCTACACTCGAGTAGCGCCCTACGGGGACCACGTCTACCTTGATCTGGCCAACCCGGCCTGGGAAGCCGTGGAGGTGACCGCCGACGGGTGGAGGGTCGTGTCCAGGCCCCCAGTCCACTTCACTCGCTCACTGGCGATGCTTGAGCTGCCCCATCCCGTGCCGGGCGGCACCGTGGACGAGCTGAGACCGTTCGTCAACGTGGGCTCGGATCGCGACTTCCGCCTCTTGGTGGTATGGCTGCTGGCCTGTCTCTACCCAAGGGGCCCCTACCCCGTCCTGGCCCTCTTCGCGGAACAGGGAAGCGGCAAGAGCACTACGGCTCGGGTCCTCCGCTCTCTCATTGACCCAAGCGTGGCTCTCATCCGGGCTGAGCCCAAGGAGCCCAAAGACCTCATCATCTCAGCCTCCAAGTCCCTGATGTCGGTCTACGACAACCTCAGCCACCTCCCCACCTGGATGTCAGATGCTCTCTGCAGGCTCAGCACGGGCGGCGGCTTCGCGGTCAGGGAGCTCTACTCAGACGATGAGGAGCATATCTGGGATCTGACCAGGCCGGTTCTGATCAATGGGATCGAGGAGATCGTGACTCGTAGCGATCTCCTCGATAGGTGCCTTGTGCTCTCACTCCCCCCCATTCTGGATGGGCGCAAGGAGGAGTCTGAGATGCAGTCCGCCTTCGAGGCAGCGCGGCCCCGTATCCTCGGCGCCTTGCTGACCGCGCTATCGTCAGCTCTGAAGTATAGGTCAAGCGTACGTCTGGACTGGCGACCACGAATGGCGGACTTCGCCCGGTTGGCGACGGCGGCCGAGGTCGGGCTTGGGTGGGAGCCTGGCACTTTCAGAGCGGCCTACCAGGGAAACAGAGAGCACTCCAACGAGGTGGCCCTCGACGCATCGCCCATCACCACCCCCCTGCTTCGTCTTCTCGACAATGCCCAGAACAACCAGTGGTACGGCAGTGCCACGGACCTGTTGGCCGCTCTGTCTCAGATAGCTGGAGACGAAGCGACCCGGCAGCGGTGCTGGCCCCAGAGCGCCCGCGCCCTCTCCGGCGCCCTCAAGCGCCTAGCTCCTAACCTCAGAGCCGTGGGAGTCCACGTGGAGACCCTCCGAGAGCCAGGGGGCAACCGCGCCCGCAGGCTCAGCCTGCGCCGAGTTGAGAGCGCCTGCGTCCCGTGCGTCCCGGACGTCCCTCAAGACGGCGTCGCAAGCGAGCCATACACCGCAGGGGCCGCTTCACGCCGTGGTTGTGGACCGGCCCAACGTCCCGTCCGGGACGCTGGGAGTCTAGTTCGGGACGTGGCAGCCTGCTCCGGGGACGCTACCCCGGACGCTCGGGACGCTCGGGACGAACTCAGCCCCCAGACAGCACCCAGATGGAGCGCGATGGACGAGCTCGCGCCCCGCCGAGACAGCCTGCTGAATCGGGCGCGCACCCTGGGGTTCCCAGTCCTCAAGGATGGACGCAACTTCGTGATCGCCGCTCCCGGCGAGGACTCCTGGGCAAGAGCTCTTGGCATTCGCTCCCTGGAGCAGTTGGCAGAGGTGGACCGGGCCCTGACCAGCCATACCGCAGGCACAAGCCAGTAAGGACCGACAACCAGCCGCGGCCGCCCGCAGGCGCTTCTGCTACCAGCGACACTGCCTCTGGTGGCTGCGGCTGGACTTGCTCACCACCACCCAGGAAGGGGTGAAATCATGGCAGCACATGGACCTAAGACCGAACGGGGTCGGTCGGCTGTAGCACTCAATGCCGTAAGGCACGCGCTGCGCGCTACCACCCCCGTAGTGCCCATCATCGAGAGCGAGGAGGACTGGCACGAGCACCGTGCTGGCACTCTCGCCAGCCTACAGCCGGAAGGCCACCTGGAGCGCACCCTTGCGGACCGCGTGGCCCTCACCCTGTGGCGGCTGTTCCGCGTGGCCCGCTACGAGGCTGAACAGATAGCGGTCAGCCAGGAGACCCTTGAGGAGGACGACGGGCTCTCCATCCCCTTCTCCAGGAGCGCCCCCAAGCTCTCGCCACTCCGTGAGACCCTTGCCGGGTCCAAGCAGGGCCGGCAAGCGTTCAGGAAGCTGGCACGGGCAGGCGATGGCGACGAGATCAGCCCTGAGGTCGCCATGGCCGTGATCGCTGCCGCCGAGGACCTGCCCGTGCTCGAACGGCTTGTGGAGGATGGCTTCGAGTACCCGGGGATGCCGGATGGCCCTTACGAGGTGGAGGGGTGGACTGCAGGCCTGCTCCGACGCTGCCTGGGATACCTTGCGGAAGCTGCCGGGCTCGATCCGTCCCTGATGGAGAAGGCTCTCGGTCTCTGTCTAGATTCAAAGGTAAGTGAAGCCCAGGAGGAACTCGACCGGGCCGAGGGGTTTTATGACCGCCGGCGTCGAGAGCGACTGCTACCCAACGAATTTGTCCTCCAGAAGGTCGCCCGCTATGAGGCGCACCTGAACAGGCAGCTTCTCTCCGCACTCCACGAGCTTGAGGCCCTCCAGTCCCGCCGGCGCGGAGAGCCCTCGCCGCTGGCACGCTTGGATGTCTCCGGGCTTGACCAGTGAAACTGCCAAACAGTCTCGGCCGCGGCGCCACTGCGGTTGCCGCCGACGGTCCCATCGCCCCGCCAGTGGGCGCTTACAGCGGCACCCTCAAGAGGGGGTAATGTCGCTGTGGGTCAGCTAGGACCGGAGCCCCCTGGCCACCGGCCGGCCCCGGAGGGTCAGGACGCATGCGCAAGGCCAGGGGCCAGCAGCAGCGAAGCCCGCACCTCGATTGTGCCGAAACCATCAGGGTTCGGAGCCCTGACGTGCAGAGGGTGGCAACCATGGGTGGACCCGGAAGCGGCAGATTCGGGGCGCGAGATGGCCGGCGCCTGACCTCGGACAGCCTACCCTTGGACATCCGAGAGGTCCATCGGAAGGGCCTGCTGGCACCCGGGCGCGCCTTCGCCAGCCGGTGGTCGGTCGGCGCAGGAAAGGAGGATGGCTGCTCCATCCAAGGACTGGTCAGAACGGACGATGTGGTGCTGCTCTACAGCCAGCGGTCCGCCGAAGGGGAGTGGAGGGCGCGGCAGGATCGCGTCTGCTTGGCGCATACACCATGCCACTACGGAGGCACCCGCCCCTGGTGGGTCTGTCCGGAGTGCGGCTGCCGGGCGGCGATCCTCTACACGGTGGGACGAGGCTTCAGCTGCCGTCGGTGCTGCGGCCTCGCCTATGAGTCGCAGCGCGAGTCCGCCGAGTCACGAGCTCTGTCGCGCCACCAAGCCATCCGGAGGCATCTAGGGGGCTCTCCCAGCCTCTTCGACGCCTTCCCCATTCGCCCCAAGCACATGCGGACGCACACCTATGAGCAACTCCGCCGAAAGGCATTGGATGCCGAGGACACCTTCGTGGAGTGCATCACCCGCCGCATGGCGGCCCTGAAGCACCTCACTGACCGCCTACCCACCAAGAGCCACTGGTAGACACTCGCCTTGCACCCATGGGCCGCACGGAGCAACGAAAGGGCGCCCCCGCTGACGGTGTCGGTCCGCCTACCAGCCCCTGGGCTCACCAGCTACTGCGATGCTCCCTCGGCTGCCATGGCTGCCTCAAGCGGCTCCCCAAGCTCCTCCGCGATCAGGGCAAACTGGTCTAGCGCTGCCTGCAGGTCCTCCACGATCTCAGCGGCAATGACTTCGGGAGGCGGAAGGTTGGCAGAGTCCTCAAGGCTGGCGTCCCGGAGCCAGAAGAGGTCCAGGCTCGCCTTGTCCCTCTGAGTCAGCTCCTCGTAGCTGTAGGAGCGCCACCGCCCCTCAGGCGTCTCTGGGGTCCAGGTGGCCTGACGCTCGTGCCGGTTGTCCGCGTGGTAGCAGGCGACGAACTCGTCCAGGTCCTCTCGCTTCAGCGGGTTGGTCTTCAGGGTGAAGCTCTGGTTGGTCCGAAAGTCGTAGACCCACAACTCCCGCGTCCAGGGGATCTCGCTGCCCGGCTTGCGATCGAAGAAGAGGACGTTCGCCTTCACGCCCTGGGCGTAGAAGATACCCGTGGGCAGACGCAGAAGGGTGTGAACGTCGCACTCCTGAAGCAGCTTGCGGCGCACTGTCTCCCCGGCTCCTCCCTCGAAGAGCACGTTGTCCGGCACCACAATGGCCGCTCGGCCGTTCACCTTCAGCAGCGACCGCACGTGCTGAAGGAAGTTGAGCTGCTTGTTGCTTGTCGTGGCCCAGAAGTCCGGCCTCAGGTAAGTCAGCGCCTCACGCGACGCGGCCCCGTCGTCATTGACGATCGTGATGCTCGACTTCTTCCCGAAGGGCGGGTTGGTGAGCACCATGTCGAAGTGGTCGCTGGGGGCGGAGACCAGGGCATCCTCCACGCGGATGGGGCACTGGTCGCCACCGATCTCGTGAAGCGCCAGGTTCATCGCGCACAGGCGGGCAGTGTTGTCCACGATCTCCCAGCCATGTAGGGCGCTATACCTGAGGTGCTCCTTCTGATCCAGGTCCAGCCGGTAGTGGTCAGCGATGTACCTGTGGGCGGCGAGAAGGAACCCTCCAGTGCCGCAGGCGGGGTCACACACCGTGCGTTCCGGCTCCGGCCGCATCACCTCCACGATGGCCTCGATGAGCGCGCGCGGAGTGAAGTACTGCCCTGCCCCGCTCTTCGTGTCCTGGGCGTTCTTCTCCAGCAGCCCCTCGTACGCCTCGCCCTTCACGTTGGCGTCCATGCTTGACCACTGCTCCTGGTCGATGAGGTCCACCACCAGCCGCCGGAGCTTCGCTGGGTCCTGAATCTTGTTCTGCGCCTTGCGGAAGATGACGCCCAGCAGCCCGCTCTGCTTGCCGAGCTCCTCCAGCAGGTGCCGGTACCGGACCTCTAGCTCGTCGCCATCCCGCGACAGCAGCGAGGGCCAGTCGCACCCCTCAGGCACCACCGAGGGCTTGTTGTGGGGTGGCTGGGTCCGTTCGTGGGCCATCTTCAGGAACAGCAGATAGGTGAGCTGCTCCACGTAGTCCCCGTAGGAGAGCCCGTCGTCCCTCAGGATGTTGCAGTAGTTCCAGAGCTTCTGAACGATCTGGGTGGAGCCATTACTGGCCATTAGACGGCCCCCCGATCCCCAGCCACGCCTGCGAGCGCAGCAGGTTCAGGATAAGCTGGAGGTCCCCCTCCTGCCAGCCTCTCCAGAACTCCTGCAACTGGGCCTCGACATCGCTGAGCTCCGCCTCGGCAACGTCCGAGCCGCCCAGCATCACACGCTTGTAGATCCGGTTGAACCTCCGGTAGAGCGTCTTTGACGAGGGCCTTAATGGTCTGCTGGTGAGAGCCAGCTCAAAGAGCTGCTGGCGGGTCTCCTCAGGCCCAGGACCTATCTCGAGCCAGAGGTTGATACCGGAGGTGCTGTTCTCGAACCAGAACAGGAGCATCATCCCGGATGGAGTCCAGGTACCATCGCCCTTCAGAAGAGCCGGCACCCGCCACTCCGTAGGCACGAAGCGGATGATCGTCTTGGTCGAGTGGTCTACCTCCAGGCCAGAGGC
>DASXUI010000607.1:0-2020 GCA_036504955.1 Armatimonadota bacterium | reverse complement strand
GACTTCACGGGCAGCACCGACCTATCGCCCTACCTGGACTTCGCGTACCAGAACGGCGCCCGCATCCACAACAACTCCTGGGGCGACGACGACGTGGACCAGGGCGTCTACAGCTTGCACGCCCAGCAGTTGGACAAGTTCATCTTCGAGCACCCCGGCTACACCGCGGTCTTCGCGGCGGGCAACGAGGGCAAGGACGGCGCCAGCCAGAAGGAGCTGCTCGATACCATGAGCAAGCTCGGCATCGACCCCACTAAGCCCCTCAACCCTAACGACCTGATCGGCGGGATGGCCGGCTACGGCGACCTGATCGACCAGCTCACCAGCGGCGACCCCTTCGGGAACGGCGGCACGGGCGGCCTGGGCGACGGCACGAGCCTCGGCGGCCTCTTTGGAGGCAGCATCGGCGCCTATCTCCAGTTGATGACCGACATCCAGGACATGCAGGCCCGCTCCACCGGCGTGGTGGAGTTGGGCTCTCTGTCCGCTCCCAGCACCGCGAAGAACGTGATCACGGTGGGGGCCAGCGAGGGTGATCGCCCGAACGGACAGGGCTACGGCGGCGTGGCCGAGGGCACCTGGATGCAGGTGCTGCAGGTCTTCGGCGCGGACCCCATCGCCAGTGACTACACCAGCAACAACGTGAACGGCATGGCGCCCTTCAGCAGTCGCGGGCCCACCACGGATGGACGCATCAAGCCGGACATCAGCGCGCCCGGCACCAACATCATCTCGGTGCGCTCCACCCTGGCGGAGGCGCCCGCCAACAACCCCTTGGCCGGAGACGCCGGCAACCCGGTCTACTGGGGCGCGGCGCCCAACGCCAGCTACGCCTACGCAGGCGGCACCAGCGTCTCAGCCCCCATGGTCAGCGGCGCGGCGGCCCTGGTGAGGGAGTACTACCAGAAGAAGGGCATCGCGGAGCCCTCCGCGGCGCTCATCAAGGCCACGCTGATCAACACCGCCGTGGACATGGTGCCTGGGCAGTACGGCACCGGGGCCAAGCAGGAGATGACGGCGCGACCCAACTTCGTTGAGGGTTGGGGCCGGCTCAACCTCTCCTCGCTCAGTCCGGTTGCCGCTCAGAAGCTGGCCTTCCAGGAGGCCGGTGCCGGCCTCGCCACCGGCGACTCGGCGAAACTGACCTACCACGTGGCGGAGGCCGGGAAGCCCCTGCACTTCACGCTGGTCTGGTCCGACGCTCCGGGCTCCCCCACCGCGGCCAAGGCGCTGGTGAACGACCTGGATCTGTCCGTGAAGGCGCCGGACGGGAGCAATCTGCTGGGGAATGGCGCGGAGGATCACGCGAACAACGTGGAGGGCGTGGACATCGCCTCGGCGGCCGCTGGTGACTACGTGCTGACCGTGAAGGCCACCAACGTGCCGGAGGGCCCGCAGCCCTACGCGGTGGTGGCGTCCGGCGCGCTGACAACCGGCACCTCCGTTGGAGGCGTCCCGGGCGACTTGAACGGCGACGGCAAGGTCACGGTGGCGGACGCTGTCCTGGCCCTGAAGATCGCCGTGGGCTCGGCTGCCGCTCCCACCGGCGACGCGCTGACCCTGGCCGACGTAGCGCCGAAGCCCGGCACCGGCGGCCGGGCCGTGGGAGACGGCAAGGTCGACGTGCAGGACGCCATCCGCATCCTGAAGCACATCCTGGGGATGGACGCCGGCCAGTGGCCGTAGTCGGTGTCCCAGAGACTACCTCACCGCCAAGACACGTAGACACCAAGAGACACCAAGAACTGCCTCACCACAGAGACACAGAGGGCACAGAGGCACACAGAGAAGGGCCTAGCTTGGGTCTTCCCGGTGTCCTGGTGTATTGCGTGCTGGCACGCGACTATCGTGCGCAAGCGCACGACTCTTGGTGGCGAGGTTATTCCTGGACACTGACTTAGCCTGGATTATCCACGAGAGCGCGTGGAAGCCCGCGCCATGCACGACGCGCAAGCGCCTCGTGCGTTTTGCGGGTTAGGTTGATGGGGGGCTGGGGCTTCGCGCCCCATGGCCCGCAAGC
>DASXUI010000606.1:0-19604 GCA_036504955.1 Armatimonadota bacterium | reverse complement strand
CTGAAGAAGGTCTATGCCGCTCATTTGGGGCATGCGGATATCTACCAGGGCCAGGTCCACGGACTCGCGCTCCAGCAGGCCTATCGCCTCCTTGCCGTTGCCGGCTTCGAGCACGTCGTAGCCCGCGGCGCACAGGGCGTCCACGAGGAAAGCCCGCAGCGACTCGTCGTCATCCACAACCAGTATCGTGTCTCTCAAGATGCCAGAGTCCCCCGCGAACCGCTAGTCAGTGCCCACCACTCCCTCACTGCTTCAGCCCTCTGCCACCTGGATCTGCGCCTTCACGGAGCTAGGTGGAGGAGCGCAGGCGAAGTCGAAGGCCTCTTGGGCCTGGTGGAAGGCGAACTTGTTGGTGATGAGGGGCCTTAGGTCTATCCTCCCGCTTCCCATCAGGGCCAGGGCGCGCGGGTAGACGTGGGCGTAGCGGAAGATATGCTCCACCCGTGCCTCCTTCACTTGAGCCGCGACGACGTCGTAGGGGACCGGCGCGCCCGGCATCCCGATGAGCACCACCGCGCCGCCAGGGCACAGGGGCTCGAACACCGAGCCGATCGCCTTCTCCGCGCCGCTGGCCTCGAAGACGATGTCCGCCCCCCACCCGTCGGTCATCCCGTGTACGACCTCAACCAGGCTCTGACGGGCCACGTTCACGGGGGTGATGGGCCCCAGAGTGGCCGCTAGATCCAGCTTGGGCTGCTGAACGTCGGTGATCACCACCCGGCTGCAGCCGCCTGCCAAAGAGGCCAGCGCGGTGACCATGCCGATGGTGCCGGCGCCCATCACAACCGCCAGATCGCCGGGCCGGATGTGAGCCTTGTTGGCCGCGTGCATGCCCACCGCCAGAGGCTCCACCATCGCCCCCTCGGCGAAGCTTACGCTGTCCGGCAGCTTGAAGGTGAAGTCCGCCGGATGGACCACGGTGGGACGGAGGCAGCCGTGGACGGGAGGCGTCGCCCAGAACCTCACCGCCGGGTCCAGGTTGTACATTCCAAGGCGGCTCGGACGGCTGTTGGGATCTGGGATGCCCGGCTCCATGCACACTCGGTCTCCGACCTTGAGGAGAGTCACGTCGCCGCCAACCTCAAGGATGGTCCCTGAGGCCTCGTGACCCAGCACCATCGGCTCCTTCACCACGAAGGGCCCGATGCTGCCGTGCTGGTAGTAGTGCACGTCACTCCCGCAGATACCAACGCTGTGGATCGCGATACGGACATCCCTCGGCCCCAGGGGCTCGTCGATAGCGATGTCCCTGAGCGACAGATGGCCCTTCGATTCAAGAACCAGAGCTTCCATCGTGTGACGACCCTCCTACCGGTCACTTGTTCGAAGCGCGAGAAGCCCCAGCGGCTACAGGAGCTCTCGCATTTGTTGCGGTGCTGGGACCAGCGCCAGCCGCACCCCTCCGACATGAAGCAACCAGGCCACAGCCTACAGCTCTCTTCGTGGGGAGCCGTTGGGTTCCTCTGCACCAACCTTACCACGGACGGCGTCTCGCGCGACACAGCGTGGGCACACGCGCTTCGGGAGCGCGGGGAGCCAGGCGACACTCTCCGGCGAGGGGCGACGAGTGAAAGAGTGGTACACACGGTTCTACGAAGCCGCGGCCAGCAGCGAGGCGTACACTGAGTTCTGCCGCCGGGCGTACGGGGTCAGCTTGAGGCAGCATGGGTTCGCCGACACCGAGCAGCTTCACCTGGCGGCGGAGGCGCTCCAGCTCTCGCCCGAGAGCCGGGTCCTGGAGCTCGGCTGCGGGGATGGCGGCATCGCGGAGTACCTGTCAGACCGCACGGGAGCGCGCTTTCACGGCATCGACTACATTCCGTCAGCCATCCGGCAGGCGGAGGAGCGAACGCGCGAGAAGGCGGACCGCCTCTCCTTCGAGGTCAAGGACATGGGCGATCTGACGCTGGAGCCCGTAGCCTTCAACGGTGCCCTCTCAGTGGACGCCCTGTACTTCACCGACGAAGTGAGCACACTGGAGCGCCTCGTCCGCGGGCTCGCCCCTGGATCACCGATGGCCTTCTTCTACACTCACGACCTCTTCGACGGCCACGAACACGAAGTGGAGACCTTGGAGCCGGGGGGCACGCCGGTTGGACGAGCTCTCGCAACCCTTGGGCTCGCCTTTGCCACCACCGACCTCAGCCCACAGGATTGCAGGTACGCGCGCAGAGCTGCATCAGCTCTTGAGGACCTGCGCCCCGCCTTTGAGCGGGAGGGCAACCAGTTCCTCTACGAAAACCGGTGGGCCGAGGCCCAGGGCCAGCAGCGGCTCAGTCGCCTCGGGCGGACCCGGCGCTACCTCTACCTCGCCCGAGCCTGACCTGGACGACGGAAGTGATCCGCAAGGGCCTCCACCAGGCGGGGAACCGTATAGGGCGGTTCAGGAGTGACGTCCACGCGGAGCCCTCGGACCCGGGCCGCGTCGGCGGTCACCGGACCCAGGCAGGCCACCGTGCAGGCGTCCGGGATCGGCTGCTTCACCACTCCCGCGAAGGCGCTCACCGAGGAGGCGCTGCAGAAGGTCAGCACGTCCAGCTCCCCCCGAGCGAGCATCCCGGACACGGGAGCTGCTTCAGCGGGAAGCCAGGGCGATGTGCGGTAGAGGGGCAGGATGTCCACCGTCGCCCCTCTGGCGCGGAGCCCCTCCGGCAGCACAGGCCTGGCCGACTCGGCCCGAGGTATCAGGATGCGCGCACCCATGAGCTCCGCCGGCAGCGCGGCCAGCATCCCCTCAGCCCGGTCGTCCTCCGGCCTGCACACCACCCGCAGCCCCCGCGAGGTCAGCGCCTCCTCCGTGGCCGGGCCCAGCGCGGCGATCCGAGCAGAGGCAAGGGCGCGGACGTCCCCCCCGGCATCCCATACGGCCTCCTGGAACGCCGCCACCGCGTTAGCAGAGGTGAAGATGGCCCAGTCGTACGTCGCAAGAGCAGCTAGGTCGACAGCGGTCCCTAGGCTCTCGATCCGGATCGTGGGGCACTCGATGGCCTCCGCGCCCTGTTCGCGCAGGAGATCGCTCAGGGCTCCCGCCTGCTCCTGGCCGCGAGTCACCAGCACGCGCAGGCCGAAAAGCGGTCGGGTCTCGTACCAGGACAGACGGTCACGGAGGCCGACCACCCTGCCGACCACCAGTGTGGCCGGCGGCTCCGGCCGGTCCCGCTCTACCAACTCGGGCAGCCCCTCCAGGGTACCGACTAAGGTCCGCTGCCGGGCGTAGGTGCCCCGCTCCACTACCGCGACTGGCGTCTCCGGCGGAAGACCGGCGCGGAGGAGCCGAGAGGCGATACGGGCGAGTGACTGAACGCCCATGAGGAAGACTAGGGTCTCGGAGCCCTTGGCCAGCGCCTCCAGGTCCGGCCCCTCGGAGGTGGCAGAGGCGTGACCCGTGATGATGGAGACCGAGGAGGAGAGCTCGCGGTGGGTCAAGGGGATCCCCGCGTAGGCGGGCACGGCCAGAGCCGAGCTGACGCCCGGAACAACTTCGAAGGGAATCCCCTCCTGAGCCAGGCGCTCCGCCTCCTCGCCGCCCCGGCCGAAGAGGAAGGGGTCCCCGCCCTTCAGCCGGCAGACCGCCAAGCCTCGGCGGGCCCGCTCGACCAGCAGGTCGTTGATCTCCCCCTGGCTGAGGGAATGGTTGGATGCGGCCTTGCCGGCGAAGACGCGCTCGGCGTCGGGGCGGGCCCTTTGGACCAGGCTTGGCGCCACGAGCCGATCGTACACCACGCAATCACAGGACTGAAGCACCTGCTGCCCGCGAAGCGTGATCAGGCCGGGATCGCCGGGTCCGGCACCGACTAGGTACACCTTGCCAGGCGTCCGAGACGAGAAAGCAGGACGCCCCGGGGTCTCGGGCGCGTCCACCTACCAGACTCCGGTCTCTGCGGTGATACGAGTGTCTCGGGGAGTGGGGTCGACCTCTGGATAATCGGTGCAGAAGTGCAGGCCACGGCTCTCCTTTCGGAGAAGCGCGCAGCGCACTGTCAGGTGCCCGGCGGTCACCATGCTTCGCAGCTCGCAGAGGTCAGGATGCAGTGTCGTGCGCTGGAAGAGGTCCTCCACCTCCTCGCGCAGCTTCGACAGCGACTCCCTCGCCGCTAGCAGGCCGGCCTCGTTGCGCACGATCCCCACCTGATGCCACATCGTCTCCTTCACCTGCCTGGTCAGCTCATCCAGGCGCTTGCGGTCCAGCGGCTGCGTGCCCCCTGCCTTGGGCTCAGGGGGGTTGGCTGCCGACAGAGGGGGTGAGGTCTGGGCGTGGCGCGGCGCCCGCTCCGCGAAAACGACGGCCTCCAGCAGGGAGTTGCTTGCCAGCCGGTTGGCTCCGTGGACTCCGGTGCACGCCACCTCACCGCAGGCGTAGAGCTGCGGGAGGCTGGTGCGAGCCTCCGAATCGGTCTCGACTCCGCCGCAACTGTAGTGGCACGCGGGGACCACCGGGATCCACTCCTTGGTCATGTCGATCCCGTACTCCAGGCAGCGGGCGTAGATGGTGGGGAACCTCTCGCGCACGAGGTACGGGCTGACGCGGGTCACATCCAGGTAGGCGCACTCATCGCCGGTTCGCTGGAGCTCCGCGTGGATGGCCCGCGCCACGATATCGCGGGGGGCCAGATCGCCCCGGGAGTCGTATCGGCCCATGAAGCTCTTGCCGCTCCTCAGCCTCAGCACGCCCCCCTCGCCGCGAACGGCTTCCGAGATGAGGAAGGATCGGGCTTCGGGGTGATAGAGCGTGGTGGGGTGAAACTGTATGAACTCCATGTTGGCGACCGTCGCGCCCGCCCGCCAGGCGAGGGCGATTCCGTCGCCGGTGGCGATGGCCGGGTTAGTGGTGTGCTGGTAGATCTGGCCCAGCCCACCGGTGGCGAGGATCGTGGCCCGAGCTCGGAAGCCCCGAAGCGTGCCTTTCTCGCGGTCGAGCACCAGCGCGCCGCGGCAGGCCCCGTCCTCCAGGTGAAGCTCCACCGCCATGTGCTGCTGCAGGTAGAGAACCTTCTCGCGTTCAGTGACGGCCTTCTGGAGTGCCCGCTCGATCTCGCGCCCCGTCAGGTCCGCCGCGTGGACAATGCGCCGCCGAGAGTGGCCGCCCTCCATCCCCAGGGCGAGGACACGCTCGCCGGTGGGTAGGGTCTGGGTGCTGAAGTGGGCGCCGAAAGCCATCAGCTCACGGATGCGGTTCGGGCCCTCATAGGCGAGCAGCTCGACGGTGTCCTGGTGGCAGAGGCCGGCACCCGCGTCCAGCGTATCCTCGATGTGCAGCCGTGGGTCGTCGTCCGCCGCCATGACGCCGGCGATGCCGCCCTGCGCGTAGTTGGTGTTGGACTCCCCTCCGGTCTGCTTCGTTACCAGCACAACGCTGCCATGCTCGCTGGCCCGTATGGCCGCCCAGAGGCCGGCGATCCCCGACCCTATCACCAGGAAATCCGCCTCAGTCCACACGGTTGGCTCCTTCTAGGAAGCTGCCCAGCAGCTCCTCCACGCCCTGACTCCGCAGGCTGGACACAACTCTGTCCGCCAGCTCGATGGGCTTGGATACCTCTCCACCCTCGGTCGCCCGTATCACCGTCTGCCCATCAGGACTGGCGACGAAGGCCAGCATCTCCATCTGGGTGGCGAGACGCGGCCCATCCCCTGAGTCCAACTCGAGGGGACGGGCGTGAACTCCGAGGGGCACCTGGCAGCCTCCCTGAAGCGCGCTCATCACGCGGCGCTCCGCCGTAACGGCGCCGCGAACCAGCGGGTCCTCCAGAGGCGAGCAGAGCAGCGCGACACGCGCGTCATCCCTACGCGACTGGAGGGCCAGGGCTCCCTGGCCGGGGGCCGGCACGAAGGCATCGAGTGGAAGCCGAGTGCCAGTTTGGGGGAAAACGCCGAGCCTGTCTAGGCCGGCACAGGCGAGGATACAAGCATCCACATCTCCCGAGGATAGCTTTCGGAGGCGAGTATCAACGTTCCCCCGAAAGTTGGTGACCAGAAGATCTGGCCTAAGGTGGAGGAGCTGGGACTTGCGGCGCAGCGAGGAAGTACCTACGGTAGCTCCCTGGGGAAGACGCTCCGCCCACGGAGTTGACCTGGGGAAGGCGCGGGGCGTGATCAGCGCGTCCCGTGCGTCCTCTCTGCAGGGCACAGCCGCGAGACAGAGGTCCTCGGGATCGGCCGAGGGGAGGTCCTTTAGGCTATGTACGGCGAGGTCCACCTCAGACCGGAGGAGGGCTTCCTCGATCTCCCTGACGAACAGACCTCGGTCGCCTATCTCGGAGAGCGGCGTCTTCTGGACCGCATCGCCGGTAGTTCGGATCACCCGCAGCTCGGTCTCGAGCCCGGGATTGGCGGCCTCCAGAGCGGCCGCCACCCGCCGGGTCTGGGCCAGGGCGAGGGCGCTCCCCCGGGTGCCTATGATCAGTCGGTCCTTCACGGACCCATGATAGCACCTGGCTCGCGAGCGGCGATAGGTGACGGGGCCCGAGGGCTGTTCGCGGCGCGGAGGTCGCCAGCAGCCCTCGGGTCACCGGATGCTCAGTGGTGGGCGGTCCTGCCCTATCCTATCTCCACCGGCTTGGTTGAGACGCCCACCAACTCCCGGAGCATCAACACGACGTCCGCGATGTTCAGCTTGCCGTCGCCATTCAGGTCTCCGGCCTTCCGTTGGCTTTCGGTCAGGGTCCCAATGCCGACAGCGCCCCGCAGCGCGCTGACGACATCCGAGATGTCGAATCGGTCGTCCCCGCTCAGGTCGCCCCGAACCGCCGCGATGGGCAGCGGGAACCGGGTGACGATGGGGGCCCTCTGCGTGACGGCCAGGCGTGGGCTCTTGAGTTGGAGTTCGCCCCCCTTCGCCTTCACGAACACGTCCTTCTCGGCCGTCTGCGTTCCGGCGACGAGGTGCAGGCGGATCAGGCCGGCTCGCGCCCCCTCCACTGTTGCATGGGTCGGGTCCGCGGAGTCCGGAGTGATGGTGGCCCGGCCTCCCAGGCCCTCCACCCACCACCCCACGTTGTCGGCGCCGGCAGGCAAGCCGGGGGCAGCGGTCTCGAAGGCGGAGGGAGTCCCCTCACCTATCACCGACAGGCCCGAGATGCCGAGGGAGGAGGGCTCGGGGCCACCCCACACGCGAACCTCGGTGGGGAGCACGTTCAGGTCGTGCGTTGGGCCAGCCCGGAGTGGAACCGCCTCGTCCACCACCCCGGAGCCTCTGAGCAGAAAGGTGCTTCCCAAGCTCGTTCGAGCTGGCACCCCGATGGGGATCCCGCAGAGGTCGAAGCGCCCTGTCAGCGGGGTCTCCGAAGACCAGCTGATCTCGAGGTGCAAGGTCTCGCCCTCACGGACGGTGTTCTGCTTCACCGCTGGGCGGAGCGCCTGAAGCGCGGCCGAGAGCTTGGGCTGGTCTCCGGTGAAGATGGGCCTCGCCACGCCCATGCCGCACAGCCGCTGGCGGAGGCTCAGGTCCAGCACGACCTTGTTCACCGATAGGTCGCCAACGTTCAGGCCAATGGGAACGGCCTTAGATGCGCGCGGCGGGATGATGGTGTCCGTTCCGGAGCAGGTGTAGGGGGAGATCGCCTTGGTACCCGCCGGAGAGACCAGCACCGACCTGGGGAAGGACCGGCGCCCCAGCTCATCCATGGCAACCAGGCGTAGCACCTGGCTGCCCGAGACGCCGCCCAGGCTCAGCTTCTGACTGTCGTGCACCCTGAGCGCCGGTCCGTAGAGGTTCTCGAAGGTGAGCGCCTGACCCTTCACCACCGGTAGGGATGCCGAGAGGTCCAGGGTCAGAGACTGCTTCAGGGGCGCAAGAATGCGGCTTGGGGCTACCACCACGGGGCTTGCCACCTTGGCCCCCAGCACGGAGCGCTTCACCGGCTGGTCTGGGGTAGTTAGCAGGCTGACCGCGATGGGCCTGGTACCCGCCGTCCCCAGGTCCGGATAGCTGGAGACGCCGAAGGTGGCGGTGGCCTTCGCGGGCAGCTCCACGCCGTCGTTCTCCAATACGTGCTGCTCACCCTGAAGGCCGGTGTGGGCGACCTCGAGGTCGAGCGTTAGCGGCTTGGATCCGGTGCGGACCGCGACGGTGTCCGGATCCCTTCCCGGGGCGATGGAGACCGTCTGCCCGGCTACCAGGTCATGCGCCCGTATGGCGTAATCAAGATGACCCAGGCCGTCTGACAGCCTCCGCGTCAGCCTCAGAATGGCGGTTGTCTGCCGCTCCAGGGGCGCGATCGAGAGCGTGTTTGTGCCTGGATCCAGGGAGACGTTCGCGGCGCTCTGGAGGTCCTCAACGGAGAGGGAGAAGTCCCTTCCCCGTATGAAGGAGAGGAGCCCGGATTGGGTGCCGATGGCGCTCTTGGCCGGGCTGAGCTGGAAGGTTGCGGGGGTTGTCTTAGTGAAAGCGACCATGCGTGGCTTCGACGCGCCGGGAGCCAGCAGGGGAACCGGACGAATCCCGTCGGGCCAGTGGCTTCGGTCGGGGTCAAGGCTGCCGTCCGCCAGGTAGAGCCGAGCTCCGGACGAGTCCGACACCTGGGCCATTCTCGTGCCGCCTCCGGCCGCCGCGAAGCCCAGGAGCAGGTCGAGCCCGCTGAGCACCGTTCCTCCGCCCGGAAGGCTCCAGTCCTCCTGGTGCCCGTAGACGGAGAAGGGGATGGTGAACATGTAGATGCCGCGCCAGGTCTCGGTCGAGCTCCAGGGGTAGCTCCAGTCGCCATCGGCCGGATCCACGGTGAAGGCGCTGTTCTGGTCGCTGGCGCTGTTGGTGCGCGCGGGGCGGTTGGAGTCCCACACGCGGATCCTTCGCAGGTCGCCATCGCTCTCAATGTTGTAGGGTACCACCACGTGCCCCTCGAACAGACTGCAGGCCTTGGCGAAGGCAAGCATCACCGGATCGTCCAGGCCGTGCCCCAGGGCCGTGGTCAGGTTAGTGAGTGCTGTCCGGGCGTCCATGCGGCAGGACGTGCCGGCCACGTTGGGGACGACGTCGATCTGGTGCAGGTAGTAGGCCAGGGCCTCATCGCTCATCATCGCAAGCTGGCGGCTCTGCACGAAGTTGCTCAAGGCTGCGGAGGGGGCGGAGGGCCCGGTGAGGTCCCACAGCGACCCCTCCAGTGGGTAGTCCAGCCCCTGGTTCCCGAAACCAGTCGTCGTGAGGTATCCCTCGCGCATCTGGAGACTGGTCAGGGACATGCCGTGGCACACCCCGTTGTCGATGATGCCTCGGGTGGCCAGGTAGTAGATCATCGCAGACGGGTTGGGGATCACCGGCACCCCGAGCACGCAGTCCCACATCTCACACACGCCGAAGGTCTGCTCGTAGCGCTCGTAGGCGTACTCATCGGCAAAGGTGGACGGCACGTTTCCGAAGCTGAAGCCGCCGGTGAAACGGTAGCCGGCCGGGTGCGCGGTGAAGTTCGAGCCGGAGTCTGTCTGGCCAAAGGCGGTCTGGACCCGGAGGTGCCCCGGCACAGCCGCGGTCGGCACGTCAACGCGGAGCTGCGTGCCCGTCGCCTCCAGTAGGTGCGCGGCCACCCAAGTACCACCATCGCCCGAGAAGTAGACGGACGTGGCGTTGGCGGTTCGGGAGTCGAAGTTCTGGCCGTCGATCACCACCCGGACGGGAGTGGGCTCAGCCGGACTCAGGCCCGGCCACCCGAAGGTGGGCGTGAAGCGAGTGATCACTGGCGGCGGGAGGCTGAAGACGAGGTGCATGGTGAAGGCTCGGATGGAGGACCTTCCGTCCGCGTCATGCACGGTAATGCTGCCGCTCCACTGGGCGGCGCTGGAAGTAGTGATGGTATGCGCCGTGAAGTTCACCGCGAGACCGTCCGCCACTCCCGACACCGGCTCCAGCGTTGGGTCGCTGGTGAAGGCGGCCCCAGAGCCGGTGATGGACCAGGTAAGGGGCTTCCGCCCTCCCACGGCCGTCAGTCGGACCCGGTAGTTCTGGTCGCTGCCTGCGTCAGGGAGACCCAGGGTCTCGATGACCGGTGCCACGAAGAGTACGCGGGCGAAGTCGCCGGAGCACCAAGTGCGACTGTCATCCTCCAGCCATATGTGCTGGTCGGGGTCGCTCACGTTCCGGTTGGTGTACAGCTCCTTGCCGTTCACCATCACGGTGATCCACCCAAAGGCCCACCCGCCGGCCAGGCCGTCACTGGACTTCCGCACGCAGACGCGATCGATGTCGTTCACGATGCGGCCGGTGTAGTACCAACTGGGGAGCGCGTAGTCTCGGGTGGAGCCGCGCTCGAAGTCATCGGCGTCGGAGTCGATGCTGGTGCTCCAGAGACCGGGAGGGTGGCTGGCGATGGGCCAATCCATCAACTCCACCGAAACGGTGTCGTCCGTGCCGGCCCAGAGGATGTCCGCGGTGTGTACTCGGACGACGAGGCTCGTGATCTGCTCGTCCGGCTCAAAGGCTGCGCCCGCGGCCGGCAAAGCCCAGCCGAACACGAGAACAGGGGGGAGCAGGGCGGCAAGGAGCAGGCCGCGGCGGACTGCGTGGCGGGCACGCCCTCCGCAATGGGGAGGGCTCAACCGGCCCACTTCGGGACTGCGTAGCGGTAACAACGCACTCCTCCTGGGGGGAGGGCCCACAGCTAGGCGGCACGCCGCCGCCCAGGTCAGGAGACGGTGGGCATCGCTCCGGCTCAAGCGACGCACAAGACAACCGCGCGTCGTGCCTGAAGCGTAGGTCCACGGGCCTGTCATAGACCTACAGGCGCGTGGCTTCCAGCCCACCGCGGCGAGGTGGTGGCTCATCCATCGCCCAGTGGAGGTCCGGCAGGCGCCTGGCGCCCGCGTCTCTCACCGTCACGCAGACCCGTCCGCCAAGGGGGCCGCGGCGCGCCGTACAGGGCGTGGTTCTCGGCAGGCCTCTCGTGGGCAATGCGGGGCTGGCGAATGCTGGGATTGACCGGTCTCGCCGTGACCATCCTGAGGGAGGTCATCCATGGGGAGCCCAACCGCGCGCGTGGCTAGTGCCGCGCCCCACGGTCACCAGCCGCCAGCCCGCATCCCAGGCTCCAGCCACAACCCCTGACCCTGATCCCTCGTACCCCTTGGCTTTCGTTTCCTCGGCCGCCCCGGGGCTCCTGCAAGGATCTTAAGGCGAGGTTGTCGGCGACGACGACCGCCCCTGCGGCTCGGGGGAGCCTCAAGGCGAGCGGCTGGCACGCCGAAGTAACTCCTGGGGGTTGTGGGTGCTCGGGCCTGGTGGGCCCGGGACCCAAGGCGGAACGGAGGTTCTGGTGGATGTGACCGCGAAGCGGAGCTGTGTGCCTCACCTGGGAAGCGCCCAGGTGGACCGGGGCGCTGTCCCGCTGCCCATCCATGCAGCACCCGCGGCCGTGTTGGGCCGGCGGATCGCCGCCCTGAAGCGACAGGTGGAGGACGGGACCTACGTCGTAGACCCTTACCTGATCGCCGATGGTCTGTTCGCGCGGTCCAGAGGCCTGGGGCGCGCGCGGTCCGCCCTGCTGGTTCGTCCTTGCTGGGTGAGCTAGGCCTCTGCTCTGATAGGCGCTGCGGCGGAACTCCGGGCCAGTGGGGCCCTTTTCCCCACGCCCTGCCATGGGCCGGACGGCGCCCAAGGGCGGGAAGGCCCTGGCGATTCCGGAGCGGCTAGGCGGCTCGGTGCCCCCGGCCGGCGGGCTGTCGAGTCTGGGTGGTGGCCGGCTCCAGCGAATCATCGATGTACACCCTAAGCTTGTTCTGAAGCCTTAGGATCGCGCGGGAATGAATCTGGCAGACCCGGGACTCGGTGATCTCCAGTATCTCCGCGATCTCCCGCAGGGTCATCTCCTCGTGGTAGTAGAGCTGCAGAACCAGTTGGTCCCTCTCCGCCAGCTCGCCTATGGCTCGAGTAAGGCTCTCGCGTCGCTCGCGAAGGGTCGCCTCTGTGAAGGGGTTGGGGCAGCTCGTATCCTCCAGGCGGTGGACTCGCATGCTTGAGTCAGAGCCGTCGCTTCCGCAGAGCATGTCGTCCAGCGAAACGGTAGCGGAAAGAGCGGAGCCCTGCAGAACCTGATCCAGGTCATCCTGCGTCCACTCGAGCTCAGCGCATACTTCAGCATCGGTGGCCGCGCGGCCGAACTGGCCTTCCAGCTTCGCGTAGGCCTGCCGGAGTTGGCGCTGGCTCCGGCGCAGGCGGCGGGGCATCCAGTCCATCTTGCGCAGAGCGTCCAGAACCGCGCCACGCACGCGCCGCGAGGCGTAGGACTCGAAGCGAACGTCGCGGCCCGGATCGAAGTTATCTACGGCATCAATGAGGCCCAGAAGAGCGTGGCTGAGTAAGTCCTCCCGCCCCAGGGAACCGTTGGCTGGAACATTCAGGCGTTCCACGGCGAACCGGGCCAGGGGCAGGTAGTTCATTATGAGCTGGTTACGCGCATCTTCGCTTCCGGTGCTCCGGTATTGGCTCCAGAGCCGATCGGTGACCGATGTGCTTGAGACTTCGCCCAAAACGTGGCTCCTTGGGTTCCCTAGTGAAGGGACGGTGACGGTCCGTCGCCAGATCCCTTCGATCTCGAACTACCATGGCAACCACTAGTATCAATATTCGTGCCAGCACCCCCTGCTTGGCGGCTTGACGGCCCCAACAGCGAGGGTTATGATCGATAGGTCAGGTCTAGCGGCGGCCATCTCGGGCGCCCAAGCCCTGCCTCGGGGATCCCAATGCCGACTAAGCGCCTCCTGGTGATCGACGATGAAGCGGGTATGCGCGCTATCCTCTGCGACCTACTGCAGCGCGCGGGCTATGAGGTGTTCACGGCCTCCGACGGCAAAGAGGGTGTCCAGAAAGCTGAGGAGAACCCCGACCTCGTGATCCTTGACCTCAGCCTTCCCCGCATGGGCGGCATTGAGGTCCTGAGCCACATCAAGTCCAAGCGCCCCGACACCCCGGTCATCGTGATCACCGCCTACGCCTCCATGCGGACCGCCGTTCAGGCGCTGAAGGGCGGGGCTTACGACTACATTACCAAGCCCTTCGATATCGCCCAGGTGGAGGCGGTCGTCTACCGGGCTCTCCAGAGCGGCCAGCTCATGGACGAGAACCGGTACCTCTGGCAGGAGCTGAAGCGGCGGTACAACTTCGAGAACATCATCGGCACCACGGTGGCGGTGCAGCACGCCTACCTCATCGCGGCGAAGGTGGCCGACAGCAACGCCTCCGTCCTGATCCTGGGCGAGACCGGTACGGGCAAGGAGTTCCTCGCCAAGACAATCCACTACGAGAGCTGCCGCTCCAGCGAAGCCTTCCTTAAGGTGAACTGCGCGGCGCTTCCGGAAGCTCTGCTGGAGAGCGAGCTCTTCGGGCACGAGAAGGGCGCCTTCACGAACGCCGTGGCCCGCCACCTGGGGCGCTTCGAGCTCGCCCACAAAGGCACCCTGTTCCTGGACGAGGTGGGCGACATCCCCCTGCCCGTTCAGGTGAAGCTGCTCCGCGTGCTTCAGGAGAAGGAGTTCGAGCGGGTCGGCGGGTCCGAGACCCTGTCAGTGGACGCCCGGATCATCGCGGCTACTCACCAAGACTTGGTGGAGGCGATGAAGGAGGGGACCTTCCGGGAGGACCTTTACTACCGACTGAACGTTATCCCCATTTACCTGCCGCCCCTGCGGGAGCGCAGGGAGGACATCCCGCTGCTGGCGGAGCACTTCGTTCGGAAGAGCAGCCGCGAGCAGGGGCGCGACCCCTTGGAGATAGCTCCGGACGCCTTCCGACGGCTCCAGGCCTACCAGTGGCCCGGAAACATCCGAGAGCTGGAGAACTGCATAGAGCGGGCCTGTCTGCTGGCGCAGGGTCCCGTGCTCTCGGACCGGGACCTTCACATGGGCGAGGCGATCGGCCGTACGCCTCCGCACGTCCTGCAGGCCACTTCGTCGAACGAGGAAGACCTGTCGCTGCAGGCCGCCGAGCGCGTACACATCCGCCGGGTGCTGGACAAGACCAGCGGCAACCAGAGCCGGGCGGCCGAGCTGCTTCGGATCGACCGCAAGACCTTACGCAACAAGATGCGGGAGTACGGATTCCTGGAGTTGGCGAGCCAGGAGCCCGCCGCCGCGGGCGCGGAGTAGCGCCATGGCAGGCACCAGCCACGAGTGCGCACCTGTCGGCGATTGGTACCAGCCCCCAGCCCCTTCGGCCGAGAGCCTACGCGTGATGGAGCGCATGGCCCGATGGCTGGCTCACCAGCTCAACAACCCCCTCGCGACCATCTCGGGCAGCGCCCAGCTCCTGGAGCGGGCCCAGGGCCCGTCGCCAACCGCCTCCGGCCAGAGCCTCAACTACCCGGACATGATCAGGCAGGAGGCCACCCGATGCTCCGCCCTCCTCAATGAGGTCGCGGGACTCTGCACGGCACGAGAACCCGATCTGGCGCCGCTGGACCTCCGGAGTCTTGCGGAGGAGTCCCTTAGGCGTTCGCTCCAGCGCTGCGACCCGGAAGGCGTCCGCGTCGACGTCGAGCCATCACCTGGGTCCAGCCTGGTGATGGGGGACCCCGTGATGCTGTCGCGAGCGGTAGAGGCTCTCCTGGACAACGCCCTTCAGGCCATGGCCGAAGGGGGCAACCTGGCCCTCGCGGTCCGGTTGTCTCCGGATCACCCCGGCCACCAGGAGGTGATCGTCACCGACACGGGTGAGGGGATGGGGCCAGAAACGCTGTCTAGGCTCTTTGAGCCCTTCTTCACGGAGAGACGGCGTTTCCGAGGGCTGGGGCTAACCCTGTGCCACCAAGCCGCGGAGGCCCACCGCGGCGCCCTCGCCTTCCGAAGCAGCCCGGGAAAGGGCACCACGGCCCGGCTGATCCTGCCGGCTGGGTTTGGCTGATGACAGCGCGAGCAGCGGCTGGGGTGCGGCACCAGGCCTACCTGCCCTCTGGGAGGCCTGTGGGAACCCGTGCGCGCCGGCTGAAGCGCTTAAGGGAAGGTCGGTGACCTGCCATGCTTAGTGCCGGGATGGCGGCGCAGCAGCGCCAGAGTCCACGCCTGATCCCCCAGCAGATCACCTTCAACACCGTGCTGGAGATGAACGCCGCCCAATTGCAGCAGCACGTCCAAGCGGAGCTTGCTGAGAACCCCGCCCTCTCCCTCGTGGAGCTCCCATCCTGCTCCGTCTGCGGCGCCCCCATGGAGTCACGCGTTTGCTGGGAGTGCGGCGCTACGCCGGGCGCGCTCGCCGAGCGGACCGAGTCCCTGGACGACAGCTACTCCGACTACCGGACCCCGCGCTCCGCCGGCCCGGGCGATGAGGAGTGGGACCCCCTATCCGTAGTGGCGGCGGCCTGGGACCTGCGCGATGAGCTCCGCGTGCAACTTGGCGTTCGCCTAACGGGCGAGGCGCTCGAGGTCGGGGAGTTCCTCGTCGAAAGCCTCGACGACGACGGTTACTTCAAGGATGACCTGATCGACGTCGCGGACCGGTTCCTGTGGAGCGTTCCTGAGGTGGAGGCCGTCCTGTCCGTCATCCAGGCGTTAGACCCCCCCGGCATCGCCGCCAGAAACCTGCAGGAATGCCTGGTGCTGCAGCTTAGGCGCGCCGCGGAGCAGACCGACGTCACCGAATGCGCGCTGCGGATCGTGTCGGAGGCCTTCGGACCCTTCTGCAGCAAGCGCTTTGACAGGGTCGCCAAGCAGCTCGGCGTGACCGTCCAGAGGGTCGCTGAAGTGGCCGACTTCATCCGCGGCAACCTGGCCCCCTGCCCCGCGCGCAACTTCCGAGTGTTCTGGCAGGGCCTCACGCCCGCGCGGAACCGGTCTCTCACCCCCGACGTGTCTCTTCGGTTCGAGGGAGAGAAGCTGGTGGCGGAGTCCGTCGAGTTCCGGTCTTGGCGGCTACAGCTCGAGGCCCAGTACCTGCGGCTGGACCACGCGATGCGCGTCCAGCGAAGCCGCTTCTCCACCGAGGACCGTCAACACGTCCGGCTCTACATGGGCCGGGCCAAGGCCCTCACCGATGCCCTGGTACAACGCAGGCGGACTCTGGAGCGGGTAACGCTCTTCATCGGCGAGGTCCAGCGGGACTTCCTGGTCGACGGTCCGGAGATGCTGAAGCCGCTGACGAAGAAGCAGGTTTCCCAGGCGATGGGCCTTCACGAGTCCACGATCTGCCGTGCTACCTTGCACAAGTATGTACAGCTTCCCAACGGTGAGGTGACGTCCTTCGATACCTTCTTCGACGGCTCTCTGTCACCCAAGGAGGTGATCCGGCGCATCATCGCGCAGGAGCCCCCCCAGAAGCCGCTGTCCGACGGGGAGATCGCGAAGCGTATGGGCATGGCGGGTTTTCAGCTCGCCCGCCGCACCATAGCCAAGTACCGCGATGCCCTCGGGGTCCCACCAATGGAACTCCGTAGACGCCCGTGAATGCTAAGGGGACTCAGGGGGCTAAAGGGACTGAGGGGGCTCAGGGGAAAGACCCAGGGCATCCATCTGAGTCCCTTCTCCTGAGCCCCCTCAGCCCCTTCAGCCCCCTGAGCCCCCTCTCGTTTGAGTTGTTTGGCTAGGAGAAGAGTGTTGCCCAGGAAGCCGCGGATGTCGGAGACAGGCCCGCCCGGACAGGACGTGACACCGGAATGGCAGGTTATCTGGTCGCACGCGGTTGAGCAGCTCTCTCAAGTATCGCTCGAGGCACAGTCCTCAGGGGACCTGGAGTACGGGCTAGTCTCTCTGCTCTCTCGCATCCCCGTCCTGCTCACCTGCGACGCGGCGCTCCTGGCTATCTGCAGCCGCGAAGCTCCCAGCTTCGTGAAGGTGTGGGGTGCCACGCGCACTCGCCACGGTGAGGGTCGCGCCAGGCTGGTGAAGGCCTGCCTCATCGAGCCGGGCGGCCAGGCGGAGCGCCTCATCTCCGGCGAAACCGGCGGCTTCCTCGGGCCGGAGGACCAGGTTGGACTCCTGCGCCCCGACGGGACCTCCGCCGTGCTGGCGCTTTTCCCAGAGGATCAGAGAGTCGGACCTCTGGAAATCCTTGCGCTTCCCCTCTCCCACCGCGACAAGCCCCTGGGCCTCTTCATCGCCGGGCGACGCCCTCGGCCCAACGCGGAGCCCTGGCCCACCGACCGCGTCGATCTTGTGCTCCGCCGCTCCGTAGGCGTCATAGCGCAGCTCCGGCTGCTCGAGGAGATGGAGCTCCGCGAGCGCGAAACCTGGGCCCTCTATAGGGTCACCGAGGCAGTAAGCGCCTCCTTCGACCTCAATGAGGTGCTCCAGACGGTACTCCAGGAGTCGATGACCCTCTTCATGGCGGACGCGGGTGCCCTGCTGATGATGGAGATGGGCGGCACCCAGCCTCTGACGGCGCTCGCCGGGCACAGCGACGTGTTCCTCCGCTTCTTCAGGGACGGCCGCCACTCCGGGCTGCTGGGCAGCATGATGGCCACCGGCCAGCCGCTGTGGACCGGCAACTGGCCGGAGCACCCAGACGCGGGGGATGAGCTGGAGCGTGCGGCGGTGCGCGCCAGCGGACTCCACAGCGTGCTGTGCGTGCCCCTGCGGTATCGGGGAGTTGTCTGCGGCACGCTCTCCGTCGCCTTCCGTGAGCCGCTCGCCTTCCGCCCCCGCCACGTGGAGAGCCTCTCCAACCTGGCCCGCCAGGCCGCGGTCGCGATCGACAACTTCCGGCTCCTCGACTCCCTGATGCGGCGCGCCTTCGAGCTCTCCGCCATCCAGGAGGTCGGTGCGGCGGTCATGGGCCAGCAGCCACTGGAGGGGTTCCTCACCCTGGTGGCGAGGAAAGCGGCCGAGCTGGCGTCGGTGGAGAACGGCGCCGTCTGCTTCCTCACGCCCCAAGGGAAGGGGCTCGTGGTCGTCGCGGCCACGGGGCCCGCGGCGGAGCAGTGCCACGGCGTCAGCCTCTCGCTGGAGGACCTGCCCGGGGGTGTCAGCCTCTCTCGGGGTGAGGCGCTGTACCTGGATGACCTCTCCAGCCTCTACCTCAGCGCGCCCCAGGCGGGCCTACTACCAGGCATACGCTCGCTGCTTGCGATCCCCCTTCGCATTCAGGAGGAGGTGCTGGGCAGCCTGCTCCTGTTCCGCTCGGAGGAGGAGCCCTTCTTCAACGAGGGGCACGTGGAGGTGCTTCAGCTCTTCGCCTCCCAGGCCTCCATCGCCATCGAGAACGCGAGACTGCTCCAGTCGGTCTCCTCGGCCAAGGCTGAGTGGGAGAGCACCTTCGACTCCATCAGCGACCAGGTGGTGCTGCTGGATCAGCAAGGGCTGATAGCGCGATGCAACCAGGCCTTCGCGCGCTGGGCGGGGGTGCCGGTCGCACAGCTCATCGGGCGCAAGGCGTCGCAGCTCTTCCAGGAGGTCGGTGGCTGTGAGCTCCCCAATGAGGTGCTGACGGCCGGAGAGACGGCGCTGCGGGAGGTGGAGATGCCGAAGCTCGGGCGCATCCACCTCATGACCTCCAGTCCGCTGTACGACGGGGCCGGACTGCCGCGCGGCTCGGTGCACATCTCCAAGGACGTCACGGAGCAGAGGCGGCTGCAGGAACAGCTTGGAGAGTCCGAGAAGCTGCGCGCCCTGGGTGAGATGGCCGGCGGCGTTGCCCACGACTTCAACAACCTGCTGACCGGTATCCTGGGCAACGCGCAGCTCGCGCTGCGGGATCCGGCGGTGCCGGACGTGGTCTACAACCACCTGCGGGTGATCGAGGCGGCCGCGCTGGACGGCGCGGAGACTGTGAAGCGCCTTCAGACCTTCTCAAAGCGCCGGCCAGGTGGGAAGTACCAGCTCCTCAGCCTGTCGGATGCCGCCCTCGACGCACTGGAGATGACCAAGCCGCGCTGGCGCGACGAGGCCCAGGCTCAGGGCATTCGCATCGAGGTCAGCACCTCCCTGCCCAGCCTGCCCCGCGTCTCCGGCAACCCCGCGGAGATTCGGGAGGTGATCACGAACTTGATCATCAACGCCGTTCAGGCGATGCCGGAGGGCGGAATGATCGACGTGCGGTCTTGGCAGCAGGGCGACTGGGCGTGGCTGGCCGTCAAGGACACCGGGGGCGGTATGCCGCCCGACGTACTGAAGCGCGTCTTCGAGCCCTTCTTCACCACGAAGGGCGAGGAGGGCACCGGCCTGGGGCTCAGCGTTTCCCATGGCATTGTGCGCCAGCACGGCGGAGACGCCTTCGCCGAGTCGAAACCCGGTCAGGGCAGCACCTTCTACATCCGCCTGCCGCTGCACAAGGGCAGCGTCGCGCCTGAGCAGGTGGCCGACGTGCCGGCTCCGGAGGTCCTCTGCAACATCCTCGCTGTCGATGATCAGGAGTCGGTGAGGCAGATCATCGGGAACATGCTGCGCGCCGCGGGGCACAACGTCTCTTTGGCCGCCAGCGGCAAAGAGGCACTAGCCTTCCTGCAGCGGAACCTGCCAGGCCCTGAGGGCAATCGGATCGACCTCGTGATCACTGACCTGGGGATGCCCCACATGACCGGCTCTGAGCTGGCCACCCGGATTCGCTCGCGGCACCCAGAGGTCCCGATCGTGCTGCTTACCGGTTGGGGTGGGCTTCCCGGCGAAAGAAACGTCGAGGAGTCCGTCGATATGATGCTGTCCAAGCCCATTGACCTCGATGAGCTTCTCTCGGCCATCCAGGGCCTGGTCCAGGAGACCAG
>DASXUI010000605.1:0-3704 GCA_036504955.1 Armatimonadota bacterium | reverse complement strand
CCGTTTCGGCCCAGGAACAGGTTGGCTCCGGGTCCTGGAGACACGGATTCCTGAGTGTAGTTCCGAAACCCCGTGAGGCGGACCAACGATATCTTCATTCCTTGTCAGAAGATAGTCTTTGTAGTAAGCCTGTGGGTGCTGTGGATAACCTTCGCGAAACACGCTTGGCCCAGCGTGGCTTCAGCTTGTGGATAGCGGGCCTGGTTCCGGCAGGAGTATCCACACACCCAAGCTCCGGTCCCGAAGTGGAGGAAGTTGGTCGACGCTTCTCCAGGCCTTGTACACAGGTTCGCAAGAGGGTTATCCACAGGCCTGTGGAGAGGTGAGGGAGTCCACCAGGTCGTCGCAGAGGCGCTTGAACTCCGCGTCGGTCTTGAGCAGGGCGCGGACCTTGGTGCAGGCGTGGATCACGGTGGTGTGGTCCTTGCCGCCGAAGAGCCGGCCGATCTCCGGGAGGGAGGCGTTGGTGAGCTCGCGGGTGAGGTGCATGGCGACCTGCCTTGCCAGCACGATGTTGCGCTCCCTCCGCTTGCCCTGAAGCTGGGTCACGTTGACCGAGAAGGTCTGGCAAACGCGCTGCTGGATCTCCTCGAACTGGACGGGCCTACCGTCCGCGCGGTTGCGGTAGTAGTGGCCCAGGGTATCCACCACGAACTCCGGGGTGATGGCGGCCTGCTGCACGCTGGCGGTGGCCAGGAGCCGGACCAGGGCGCCCTCCAGGGTCCTCACGTTCCCCTTCACCAACTCCGCCATGGTCTCCACCACCTCGAAGGGGAGGTGGACGCGCTCCTGGGCTATCTTCTGCCGGAGGATGGCCACTCGCATCTCCAGGTCCGGCAGGGCGATGTCCGCCACCAGGCCGGCCTCGAAGCGGGAGCGGAGGCGGTCGCTGGTGGTCTGCAGCTCGCGGGGAGAGCGGTCGCTCACGATCACGACCTGGCGACCCGTCTGGTGGAGCTCGTTGAAGGTGTGGAAGAACTCCTCCTGCGTGACGTCCTTGCGCGCGATGAACTGGATGTCATCCAGCAGAAGGATGTCGGCGCCCCGGTAGCACTTCCGGAACTCGTCCATGCGGCGCTGTTGGAGCGAGTTAAGGAACTGGATGGTGAAGGTCTCGCCGGACATGGCGAAGACGCGCTTGCCGGGCTGCAGGGCCCGCAGCCGGTGCCCGATGGCCTGGAGCAGATGGGTCTTGCCGACTCCCACGCCGCCGTAGATGAAGAGCGGGTTGTAGAGGGAGCCGGGCCGCTCCGCCACGGCCAGGGCGCCCGCGTGGGCCAGGCGGTTGCTGGGGCCCACCACGAAGCTCTCGAAGGTGTAGCGGTCATTAAGAGGCAGGCAACCAGGCGGTGTCGGATCGACGGAGAGGGAGCGAGGGGCCGCTCCGGGAGCGGCGGGCCGGGCGTGGCCGTTGGTGCCGACCTGAAGCTGAAGCTCCAAGCGGGCGCCGAAGACCTCGGCCACGGAGTCACCCACGAGGGGAAGGTACTTCTCTTCTACGAAGCGTTTGATGAGGTTGCTGGGAGCCCCGATGACCAAGCGCCCATTCTCTCGGTGCAGGGCCTCGAGGCCCTTGAGGAAGCTCTCGTAAGCGGGACGGGGCGCGATCTTGCTGAGGCCCGTGAGCACACAGTCCCACTGTTTGCGGAGGCCTGCCGCCTCCGGTTCCAACCCCAAATCCAGTTGGTCCGCCACGCTGACTCGACCCTCCCCCGAAGTGCAGACTGATTATAACAAGGCGTTCGCGACGAGTGTCAACCGAAGCAGGCGCCGATCCCGGACCCCAGATCGTGCACACTTTTGCCTGCCGGGAACTCTCCGGGCCTTGTCGGCTCACTCGTGGTGTGTAGGTGAGCGCTCGCGTTCACCCGCGACCGAAGGCCAGGGCACGTGGGCGGCCGAATCACGAGGGAACGCCGTAAGATAGAGTCCATGGGATCCCCCATGGGTAACGACAGAGCCGGGAGGCCACCGCGACGGCTGAGGGTGCCATAAAGGGTCACGGCTGGCCGATGGGGCTCGGAGGAGCTCCCGACGTCGCGGAGCCGCGCCCCTCACTACAAAGGGCCGCCGGGAGCCCCAGCTGCCCCCATAGTGGCGCCTGGGAGGGCACTCGCGAGCCCTGGCGAGGGGCCCTGGCAGGCACTGAGGCCGGCTCGTGGGAGGTCGCTGGGTTCCCTGTCAAGGTGAAACGGCGGGCGAGGGGATTTCGCGCGGGTCGTCCAGGGGTCGCCAGCCCGCGCTTACGGCGCGCGTGGCAGGCGGGACGCGGGCCGAGAGATGGCTTGGTTCTGGGCCGCGACTTGCGCACTGCGGGGACGTGCCGCACGGAAGGTTATCGTTGGGACCTTTGGCGGCCGGCCGGGCCCATCCGCGCCGCACTGAAGTACGCCGCTCCTGGGAACGCAAGCCCACCTTCGTGGGCTAGGTCGGTGCCAGAGTCGCCGCCGTGGTCCCAGCACCGGCAGGGGGACGGGGCCCCATCCTCAACGGGCGCAGCCCGAGCCCTTGGGGCCTCAGAGCGCTCCGATGGCGATCCCCGCGCTGAAGCACGGGGCGACAGCTATCGTGCGCTGGCGCACGACTAGTGGAAACCGGCTTAAGCCGGCTAACAGCCATCAACCGTACGGTGTTCACCACGGACCGATAGCGGCTCAGAAGTGCGTGACGGCTGACCAATCCTCTCGGCCTTTGGCCGAGTCGCAAGCGGGACACTCGCGCCACGGGGCGCGAGCTGGTGGTGGACCCTTCGCTGGGGCCGGTCGGGGCCGCGCAGGCAAGATGCCTGCGCCCCAACTGCCTCGGAGCAGGGACGGTGGCGGGCTGGTCGCTGGTTGGCGCCGGCTGGGTCGGGCACCCCCTCTCGGCCTGCGGCCGAGTCGCAAGCGGGACGCTCGCGCCACGGGGAGGGGGCCGATGGTGATCCATGCCCCGGAGCCTGGACGGGGCCGCGCAGGCGTGATGCCTGCGCCCCAACTGGCTGGGGTTGGGGGAGGAGCTGGGCTATCGGCGCCGGGTGCGGGAGCGCCGGGTTCTGGGCTGCTCGCGAGGGGCTTGGAAGAGGTCCTGGCGGAGGGGCTGGTTCACGTCCAGGCGGGTGACCTCGCGGAGGGTGGAGCTGTCGGCCTCGTTCCGCTCGACGCGAAGCGGCAGGGGCACGCCCAGGTCCTCGGCCACCCAGGTTCGGGAGATGTCCAGGCGCCCGGGGCCGCGGAGCTCGAAGATGCCGGTTCGATGGCCCAGCAGCCTCGCGGAGCCTACGCGCTTGCCCAGGGCCTTGGGCATGAGGTACTCCCGGACGCGCTGAGCCAGACCCGCCTGGCGGGACTGCTCCGGCAGCGTGTGGGTGACCAGCGACTTCTGGGGCTGGCGCGTGGCAAAGACAGCCAGGCGCCGGCCATCGATGATGCGGAGGGAGTCGCTGGCGGGTACGCGGCCGACGGCGGGCACCTTGTCCTGCTGCCGGAGCTTCCCGCCCTGGATCCAGGTCTCGGTGGTAGCCACGAAGGGCTTGTTGGTCTGCGAGCGCCAGAAGGCGGAGTCCCGCACGGTGCGGGTGACCAGGTGCAGGGAGGTCGGTGGGGCTGCAGCGGGCGCTAGCGTCACCGCGAGCGCGATGATGGGGAAAAGCATTCGGTCTCCTCAGAAAGGTGTTCCCGGTGGGGGGAGGGCGGACCTGCATAGGGACGGGTCGTTAGGTCGTA
>DASXUI010000604.1:0-9779 GCA_036504955.1 Armatimonadota bacterium | reverse complement strand
TGCCTTTCTTGGTGTCTTGGTGTCTTGGTGGTGACTCTTCCTTGCCGCTATCGTTGCCCTTCTCTGTGCCCTCTGTGCCTCTGTGGTGAGGCAGTTTGCGGCCCTTGCCCATGGGAGTCAGGAGTTACGATGGAAGAGGCTAAGCCGGTCTCACCGCAGGTGCTGGAGTCGATGGTGATCGATGCCCTCTGCACCTGTTACGACCCCGAGGTGCCCGTCAACATCTACGAGATGGGACTCATCTACGAGGTGAAGGTGGACAAGGAGGGGGGCGTTGACATCCAGATGACCCTGACCTCGCCCGCCTGTCCCGTGGCGGAGTCGCTTCCGCCTGAGGTGCAGGACAAGGTCCGCCGTGTGCCAGGCGTTACGAAGGCGAACGTCGAGGTGGTTTGGGACCCGCCCTGGCATCCGGACATGATGTCGGAGGCAGCCAGGTTGGAGCTCGGGTTCTTCTAGTGCTGGACGGTTCACCCACCTTGCCCGTGGTCGCGGGTGATCTGGCGATCGACGGAGCCGCCCAGTCCGGGCCTGACGGGCAGCCGAGCGGCCTGGTGGATGGTTTCGGCCGCGTGCACACCAACCTCCGCATCGCCATTACGGACCGCTGCAACTTCCGGTGTGTCTACTGCATGCCGGAGGAGATGGTCTTCTACCCCCGGGAGCACCTGCTAACCTTCGAGGAGATCCTGCGCCTGGCGAAGCTATTCGTCGCTCTCGGCGTGGACAAGATCCGCCTAACCGGTGGGGAGCCGACGCTCCGGCGAGACCTACCCCTGCTGGTGCGCGGGCTCAGCGCCCTTCCGGGTCTGAGGGACCTCAGCCTCACCACCAACGGCGTCCGGCTGAAGCAGCTCGCGCGTCCCCTGTACGAGGCTGGACTGCGGCGGATCAACGTGAGCCTGGATTCGCTTGACCCGGTGAAGTTTCGGGAGCTGGCCCGACGTGACATGCTGCCGGAGGTCCTGGCCGGCCTCGACGAGGCGGACAAGGTGGGTTTCCGCCCCATCAAGCTCAACGCCGTGGCGCTTCGAGATTACACCGAGTCGGAGTTGCTCGACTTCGCCAGGCTGGCTCGCGACCGGGGCTTCGTGGTTCGTTTCATCGAGTTCATGCCGCTGGACGGCGACGATGGGTGGGATCGCGGCCGGGTGCTGGACTCCGAGGAGATCCTGCGTCACATCTCGCCTGTCTATCCCCTTGAGGCGGTTCAGGCGCGGGGGCCGGAGCCGGCTCAGCGCTATCGCTTCGTGGACGGACGCGGCGAGATTGGCATGATCCCCACCATCTCCAACCCCTTCTGCCGCAACTGCAACCGGGTTCGGCTCACGGCGGACGGCAAGCTGCGCTACTGCCTCTTCGCGCTGGAGGAGACGGACCTGAAGACGCCGATGCGTGAAGGAGCGTCCGACGCGGAGCTGGAGCAGATGATCCGCCGAACCGTGGCGAACAAGTGGGAGGGGCACCTGATCAACCAGGCCGGCTTCTCGCGACCAGGTCGGAACATGAGCCAGATAGGCGGATAGGGACCGTTCCAAAGGAGAGCAAGGCCTCGGAGGGGTCTCCGGGACAAGGAGCTTAGCAATGATAACGGTAACCGAGTTGGCCCAGCAGCACGTCCGGGAGGCCCTTGCCGAGGTTGGGGAGTCCGTAGCCGGCCTGAGGGTCATCGCTCTGGCCAGGGGGCAGTACCGGCTCGACCTGGTAGAGAAGGGCCAGGAGCGCAAGGACGACGTCACCCAGGAGTACGATGGATTCCTTGTGTACCTCGACCCTCACAGCGCCGAGGCGCTCTCCACAGCGACCCTGGACTACGTGGAGACGCAGGCCGGCGCCGGCTTCCAGATCGACAACCCGCCGGACGAGGCCGGCAGGCCGGAGTCGGGGCCGGACCAGGAGATCTGGGACAAGGTTCAGGCCTTGCTAGAGAGCTCCGTGAACCCCAGCGTGGCCCAGCATGGCGGTCATATCTCGCTCATGGAGGTCACCGACGGGCAGGTGTACCTTGCCATGGGCGGCGGCTGTCAGGGCTGCGGCCGGGCCCAGGCCACTCTGCGTAACGGCGTGGAGACGCTCCTTAAGCAGGAGATCCCCGAGCTGAAGGCCGTGCTGGACGTCACCGACCACGCCGGCGGCCGGAACCCGTACTATTCCTAGGGGCGGGTCGTGGGGTCGTGGGGGAGGGGCCTCGGAGGGCGAAGGGCGCGGGACCTGTCGGACCAGTCGGACGGTGAGGGCCCTCCAGAGCGATCTGGTGGCATCGTCGGGCATCGGTGCCCGGAGGCGGACGGCCGTAGGGTGCAATCTATCTCGGGTCTAGCACGCCCCACCCTCTGAGGCCCTTCCCTACGACCCTACGACCCTACGACCCTACGACCTTAGAACGCAACGACGCGCCCTTACGCCCTGCTGCGCCCCTCCAAGGGCCGGCCCTTGAGCAGTTCGGGCACCGTCACGAAGGTGTAGCCCTTGGCCTTCAGGCCGTCGATGATGAGGGCTAGAGCGTCCAGGGTTCGAGACTGATCTCTGCCGCCGTCGTGGGCCAGAATAATGGCTCCGGGGGTGGTCTTGGCGATGACGCGGTCCGCCATCTGGCGCGGCGTGTGGGCGTCCCTGTGTTCCGTGGCCACGGACCACAGCACGGGCGTGTAGCCCGCGTGGACGATGGCCTGAAGGCCCGCTGGCGCCATCGCGCCTCGCGGTGGGCGGGCCAACCACGGCTCACGGCCAGTAAGCTGTTTGAGGAGGGCACCGCACTCGCTGAACTCCACGCTCACCTGACGCGGGGACAGGGCCTCGAGGTGGGGGTGATCCCAGGTGTGGTTGCCCACCGCGTTGCCCTCGCTGACCTCCCGCCGAACCAGATCGGGATTCCGCGACGCTAGCCTGCCCACCAGGAAGAAGGTCGCCTTCACCCCACGTGAGTTGAGCAGGTCCAGGACCTTCGGCGTCCACACGGGCGAGGGGCCGTCATCCAGGGTTAGCGCGACCACCTTTCTGTCCGAGGGGCCGCGGTAGACGATGAGGGAGCGGTCGGCCCTGCTGAGGAGCTGCCAGGGGGCAACCGTAAGGCCTCCGGCCGAGCTGCCCGAGGCCAAGAGGGCCCCCGCCGCCAGGTGCGCCACGGCGAGGGCCATCCCATGGGGGGCCAGGACCCTCAACGCCACCAGCCCCACACCTAGCGTCAGCATCACCCGCTTCCGCAACCAGACCGATAGACTCCGCAACGCATCCATGTTTGTCTCGTCCCCCACAGGCATATCGAGGGGCGGGCCTGGTAGGTTCGCGTGATCTTGGCTGCGCCCCCTCGGCCCCCTGGCGCCAGTCCCCAATCAGCGGCCCAGAACCACTTCACCACAGAGGCACCAAGACACTAGGAAACCTGAGGTGAGCCCTTCGCTGTGTGCCTCTGTGCCCTCTGTGGCTCTGTGGTAAGGCAGTTCCTAGTGGCTTGGTGGTAAGGCAGTTCGCTGACACTGGCACTAGAGGGTCGCGGACGTCGGTGCCTTCTCCAGAAGCTCAATCTCGTTGCCGTCCGGATCCTCCAGGAAAGCCATGCCGCGACCCCCGCCCGGCGTCTTCCCCGGCCCCCAACTGAAGGACAAGCCTGCGGCCTTCAGCTTCCGGCCCAAATCCTTCAGGGAGTCCACTTCGTAGGCTAGATGGCCGTAGGCGTCGCCTCGGGCGTAGGGCGTCTCCCGGTCCCAGTTGTAGGTCAGTTCCAGCGTGGGGCCGTCCTCAGTGTCGCCGGGGGCCGTGAGGAAGACGAGCGAGAACTGCTTCGCCTCATAGTCATTCCGCCGCTGAATTCGGAAGCCCAGCACTTCCTGATAGAAAGCGAGGGACTTGTCCAGGTCCTTGACCCGCAGCATGGTGTGTAGGTACCTCATCGCGCGCACTCCTTGGTCATCGCGTGGCATCTGGCAGTAGGTGGCTGGTCGGTCCGGGCGGGCACCGCTCCAGTGTCGGCCACTTCGGCGGCGCATGACTTCGCCCCTCCCGAACCGCTGGGGAAGGAACTGCCCCCACCGGAGAGGTAACCGAGCCTGGTTGAGCGCGTCCACGATGCGTCCCCGGGTCTCGAAGAGAGGGCGAGGCACGGGGGCAGAGGATACGGCGTTGGGTCAACGCCGAGAGAGAGGGATGGGATGAGACTGCAAGTTCCACGGCTGCATCGGGTGGCCTGTCTGCTGGTTCTGGGTGTCTGCCTGGGCGTGCCGGCCCGCGCTGACCTGGCGGAGTACCTGAAGAGGCCCGAGCCCGCCTACAAGTGGACTCTGCAGGGGACCCGCGATGCCGAGGGGGTCTCCGTTACCACGCTCTCTCTCACCTCCCAGACCTGGCAGGGCATCGAGTGGAAGCACCGCCTGCTCTTCTACGTTCCCAAGCAAGTCCGCTTCCCCCGATTCTGCACGCTGATCAACACTGGGGGCGACTCCGACTCCTCGAGCGATGCTTTGGGGGTGCCCTTGGCCAAGGCTACCGGCGCGCCCTTCGCCGTGCTGCTGAGCATCCCGAACCAGCCGCTCTTCGGTGACCGAACCGAGGACGACCTGGTTGCCTACACATGGCGCAAGTACATGGAGACCGGCGACGAGAGTTGGCCCCTTCACTTCCCCATGGCCAAAGCGGTGCTGAAGGCGATGGACGCGCTTCAGGCCTACACCAAGGAGGCCAACAAGCCGGTCCCGCTCAGTTTCCTCATCACCGGCGCCTCCAAGCGCGGCTGGACCACCTGGCTGGTGGGCGCCAGCCGGGACCGGAGGGTTCGAGCGATCGCGCCCATGGTCATCGACGTGCTGAACGTGGTGGCGCAGATGAAGCACCAGAAGGAGGTCTACGGCACGCTCAGCGAGCAGGTGGACGACTACAGCAAGACGGGCACGGCCGAAGCGCTGACCACGCCTCAGGGAAAGCGGCTCATGGAGTTGGAGGACCCCTACAGCTACCGCGATATCCTCACGCTTCCCAAACTCCTGCTCCTGGGCACCAACGACCGCTACTGGTCGCAGGACTCCCTGAACCTCTACTGGGATGACCTGAAGGGCCCCAAGTGGGTGCTCTATGTTCCCAACAGCGGCCACGGTCTGGAGGACAGGACTCGCGCCTTTGGCACGCTGGCCGCCTTCGTGCGCTGCGTCGCCGCGGGCAAGCCCTTCCCGCGCATCTCCTGGAGCTACACCGGCTCCCCCGACAAGGTAGACCTAGCCATCTCCGCCACGCCAGTGCCGAAGTCCGCGCGCCTCTTCCGAGCAACGTCGGCCACCCAGGACTTCCGCGACTCCAAGTGGACTTCGGAGCCGATGGAGCAGGACAAGGCGTCGTTTGAGGGCACACTCGCGGCAGCCAAGGGAGCCTATACCGCCTGCTACGGCGAGGCCACCTTCGACCTGGACGGAATGCCCTTCACCCTCTCGACCCAGATCCGCATCCTGCCGCCAGCCCCGTAGCGCCCCCAGTCGCAGGGGCTTCGGTTAGGAGCCCCTGCGGCGGCACTCCTTGTCGAAGGCTGTCGAAGGCAAGCAGCGCATTGTCCCCACTCAGGGCCGATCCTTCGGTTCGCGGCCACCGGGATGGTCCCCGAGGCGCGACGCCCGCGCCACCAAGGGTAGGGTTGGGCCTACGTCGGGACTATGATCCAGACGGCACCCATGCCGTAGCGGCTTCCGAGCGGCGGGCATCGACGGCTCAAGGTCCGCTGCTCCGGTACATCCTACTGCGTGCCCGTGAGGGGAACAGGTGTACGACTTCCGTGCTTGACCAGAGGCAGCGGATCAGGTAAAATGAAGGGGTAGCCATATATAAGAAGGCACTGCCACGTTCACGCTTGCGCGCGGGGCAGACAGCTCTCCGGCCCACTTGGTGTCATTCCCCCGCCGGGGGGCTTCCCAGCCCGGTACGCGAGCCCCTCGGTTTGGCGCCCGGCTAGCCTGCACACAGCTAGATGCATCCGCGGGGTCCGCGCGCCCACTGCGCGCGTGGCTTTGGCGGGTTTCTCAAAGGTTCTAGGTTAAGGGAGGTACTGCTTGAGCGACGGCGATCCCATCGGCAACCCTGCCAGTGGCCTGGCGGACTATACCGCGGACTCCATTCAGGTTCTGGAGGGCCTGGAGGCCGTTCGTATGCGGCCCGCCATGTACATTGGCGATACAGGCACCAAGGGGCTGCATCACCTGATCGTGGAGGTCGTCGACAACAGCGTGGACGAGGCCCTGGCGGGCCGCTGCAGCGAGATTGACGTCATCCTGAACAAGGACAAGAGCTGCACCATCATCGATGATGGTTTCGGCATCCCCGTGGGCATCAACAAGGATACCGGCATCCCGGGTGTCGAGCTGGCCATGACCAAGCTCCACGCGGGCGGCAAGTTCGGCAAGGAGGGGCAGGGGAGCTACAAGGTCTCCGGCGGACTCCACGGAGTCGGTGTCTCCTGCGTGAACGCGCTCTCCGAGTGGTTGAAAGTGGAGATCCACCAGGGCGGCAAGATCTGGCAGATGAGCTTCGCCCGAGGCATCAAGACCAGTGACCTGAAGGCCGTAGGCAAGACGAACCGAACCGGAACTACGGTCACCTTCCTGCCGGATGACCAGATCTTCGAGAAGATGGATTGGCATCCCGAGCTGATCATCGAGCGTCTCCGGGAGCTCGCCTTCCTGATGAAGGACCTCACCATCCGCTACCGTGACGACCGGGGCCAGGAGCCGGTGGCCGAGACCTTCCATTTCCAGGGTGGCCTGTCCTCCTTCGTCGAGTACCTCAATGAGAACAAGGACCCGGTCCATCGGCCCATCACCTTCTTCTGCGAGCGGGACGGCATCCAGGCCGACATTGCCATTCAGTACAACGATGGCTATCAGGAGAATATCGTTGCCTTCGCCAACAACATCCACACGGCGGATGGCGGCACCCACGTATCCGGCTTCAAGACGGCCCTCACCCGCGTCATCAACGCCTACGCTCGTAAGGCGGGACTGCTGAAGGAGAAGGAGAACAACCTTCAGGGCGACGACGTCCGCGAAGGTATGGCCGCGGTCATCTCAGTCCGGCTGCACAACCCGCAGTTCGAGGGTCAGACGAAGGGCAAGCTGGGCAACAGCGACGTTGAAGGCATCGTGAACTCCTCGGTAGGTGAGGCCCTGACCGAGTTCCTGGAGGCCAACCCGAACGTCGCGAAGCGCGTGATTGAGAAGTCGCTCACCGCCGCCAAAGCGCGCGAGGCCGCAAGACGGGCCTCCGAGCTGGTGAAGCGTCAGAGCGCCCTCGAGAACGCTTCTCTCCCTGGCAAGCTGGCAGACTGTTCCGAGCGCGACCCCTCCAAGTGCGAGCTCTTCCTGGTCGAGGGTGATTCCGCCGGTGGGAGCGCCAAGCAAGGCCGCGACCGCAAGTACCAGGCCGTGCTTCCCCTCCGTGGTAAGGTCATCAACGTAGAGAAGGTGCGCATCGACCGCGCGCTTGAGAACAACGAGATCCGCTCCCTGATCACCGCTCTTGGCACCGGCCTCGCCAACAGCACCGAACCGGAGGAGGAAGATCCCGCCGCTCTGCCCGAGACGGTGGCCGCCGATGATCCCGATGCGGAGTACGCCGAGCTGGGCAGCACCCGCTCCGCCAACGGCAAGAACGGCAAGAACGGGAAGAACGGCAAGTTCGACATCGAGAAGCTGCGCTACCACCGCATCATCATCATGACTGACGCCGATATAGACGGGGCGCACATCCGGCAGCTCTTGCTCACCTTCTTCTTCCGCTACCTGCGGCCGTTGGTGGAGTTGGGCCACATCTACATCGCGCAGCCGCCTCTGTACGAAGTGCGGCTGGGCAAAGAGCAGCGCTACGCCTTCGACGATGAGGAGCTCAAACAGGTGGTGAAGGAGATCCCCGGTCGGGGCAACCCGCTCATCCGCCGCTTCAAGGGTCTGGGCGAAATGAACGCGGAGCAGCTAGCGGACACCACGATGGACATGAACACCCGCACGATGCTGAGGGTCGGAGTGGAGGATGGCGTCCGCGCGGACCAGCTCTTCACCGCGCTGATGGGTGAGAAGGTGCCGCCACGCAAGGCCTTCCTGGAGCGTCACGCCCACGAGGTCGCCGATCTGGACCTCGACCTGTCCGGCTAGCGGGCTTCCGGCGCCAGCGTCCCACCACTAAGCTGGCGGCAACTAGCTGTTCCACTACCAATAGGCCAAGACACCAAGAGAACCCTGCCACAGTGTCACAGAGGGCACAGGGAGGCACGAGGGGAACACCCCCTCAGGTGTACCCTGAGTCCTGGTGACCTTGTGGTGGGGTTCTTTGCGTCTGCGATGTCTGTGCGGCGGCTCCTGGGGAGGTGTGGGCGTGGCAACCCGGCGGGAGGTGGTGGGGATGATGGCGGCGGCGCTGGTGGGGTCTAGGTCAGCCGCTGGCTCGGGGGCCTGGGAGCTCGGGGAGCTGGAGCGGATGGCCTCCGAGGTGTCACTGGGGTCACGGGTGGCGCCAGGGGCTGAGATCCCCGGCGTGGGGCCCAACGAGACCGGCTATGCCCTGAGGGTGCCCGGAGCCACGCTCACTTTCTACCCCGCCTTCTGGGTGCGGGACGCCGCGATGATGCTGGGCGCCGGCCTCGTGCCCACGCAGGAGGTCGCCGGCTGGGTGCGCGTGGTCGCCTCCACGCAGGCCGGCCCGGAGGGGATCCGGCTGGCCAACGGCCTGTCCATCCCGCCCTACAGCATCCCCGACCACATCACTCTCCATGGGTCGCCCTGCTGGTACCCCGGCGCCTACGACGGCCCCAACCAGGGCGACGGGACCTTCGGCTTCCTGCCCCCGGCTGATGACGCTTTCTTCTTCATCGGCATGGTTAGGGAGCATCTGCGGCTCACCGGCCGCCCCACGCTCTTCCGTGGTCCCGTGCGAACCCCTTGGGGCGAGGCTACCGTAGCGGAAGTCTGCGAGCATGCCTTCGACTCAGTCGCTGCGGACCCCCAAACCGGCTTGGTCACTTGCGAGGCTGGCAGAGGGAGGACACGGGTGGACTGGGGTTTCTGCGACACCGTGCGCAAGACCGGACTGTGCCTGATGCCGTCCCTGCTCCGGTGGCGGGCCGCGCGGGACCTGGTCGCACTTCACCGGGCCGCAGGCAGCGCCGCCCGGTCCGCGGGCTACTCCCGCGAGGCGTCCAGGGTGCGCGAGGCCATCCCCCGAACCTTCTACCAGAGCGTGGGGACCGCTCCCGGCGGCGAGGGTCTGCTGCTCTCGGCGACGGGGGTGGGGCGCAAGGACGACGTCTGGGCCTCCGCCTTCGCCGTGACCCTCGGAGTTCTGCCCCGGGACGTGGAGAGGGCCGTGACCAAGCACCTACTCACGCTCTACCGCGCTGGGGGCACCGTGTTGGAGGGGCAGGTGCGCCACCTACCTCCCACGGGCTCCTTGGGGGGCTACTGGGAGGACTGCCGGGCCGCGCGAGACACCTACCAGAACGGCGCCTACTGGGGCACCCCCACCGGGTGGTTCGTCTCGGCCCTGGGACGCGTGGACCGAGCCGCCGCCGCTCAGATGCTCCGCGACTACCTCACTCACCTCAAGGCCAAGAGGGCGGAAGGCGCTCCCTGGGAGTGCATCAACCCGTCCAAGGCCCACTACCAGAACCCCCGCTACAGCGCTAGCGTATGCCTGCCGCTGGCCGCTCTGAAGGGATAGGGGCGGGTCGTTGGGTCGTAGGGGAGGGGCCTCAGAGGGAGCGACTTGGGTCCCTTACGTCCCTTGGCTGAAGGGACCTAAGCGACGTAAGGGACCCA
>DASXUI010000603.1:0-7615 GCA_036504955.1 Armatimonadota bacterium | reverse complement strand
TCACCAGCATGTCGGCGCCCGTGTCGCTGTCCGTGCCGGAGTTGCGCCGTGCGAGCGCCCTCGCATCGTCACTCGCGCTGTGGGCGACCTTCGTCTGCTTGGCGTCAGGCTTCTTCTTGGGGGTTTTCTTGGGCACTTCCTGAATCCGTACCGGTGCGGTGGGCGGCGGCGCGGACTGGACGGAGGCAACGCGCGTGGCAAGAACTTGGTTGGTGGACTCCAGGACGTCGTTGCGGCCCTTCTCGTGGGCAAACAGCCCCACGGCCAGGATCGTGGCTGCCCAGCCGGCGGCGAAGCCAACCCGACTCCAGATCCCCCATCCCCGGGAGAACTCCCTGAGGCGAAGCGACTCATCGGTATCGATGGCGGCACGCAGACGGGAGAGGGACGCGTCCTCCGGACCTAGCTCGCTGTCGGCGGAGTAGGTGTCCCCCAACATCGCCAGCAGGGGCATTAGCTCGGCGGTCGGGTCAGGGGGCGTCACCTGGCCCGTCCGAGCCTCCTCCACCGCCCGCCAGAGCCTATGAGTCTCGCTGGTCTCGTTGCATCGCTTCCACATGGGACTCACCGTCCTCCGGCACGAAGTACCGGTCGTTCAACAACAGATGCCTCAGCTTGGTTAGAGCGCGATGAAGATGGGAGGTTACAGCGGTGGCTGACGGCTTGCCCATGACCACGGCGATCTCTTTGATGGAGAGGCGGTCCTCGTAAGAGAGACAGAGTATCTGACGATCCGAGAAGGGGAGGCGCTCAACCGCTTCGCGGACCCGGTGCAGCTTCTCCTGGTACAGGATCTGGTCCAGGGGAATCGGCTGCCCGTCCGCCAACCGCTCGCAGAGCTCCCCCTGCTCGTCCAGCGACACCGAGGGCATCCTCGGCGCCCGCCGGCTCAGGTCCGCCATCAAGTTCGCGGCTATCCGAAACAGCCAGGCGGCGAACGTGGCGTTCCTCCGAACGCTGAAGCGGTCGATGCTTCGGAAGGCCCGCAGGAAGGTCTCGGAGGCCACGTCGCTGGCAAGCTCCGGGTCCACCAGAGAGCGCTTCGCGAAGCGCCACACCTTCTGGTAGTAGCGCCGATGCAGCTCCTCGAAGCACCTACGGTCGCCACGCTGTACGCGGCGGATGACCTCTTCATCGCTCATATGGGTCAGCTTCCTAGTATTCCTAACGGGGGACGTACGGAGGCGTCACTGAACAGGCGTGCGGGAGTGAGGCTGTGGCGACACGGTCCCGTGCCAAAGTGTGCCGTGCTGGCACACCCATTCTACGCCTTGGGGGCGCAGTCGCATAGCAGTCTGGAAGCGTAGCGGCGGGTTCGTGCGGAGCGTAGACGAGTAGCGGAGCGGAGGTTGAACCGTGGAGCCGGACTTAGCCGGCTCCCGAGATTCGGTCCTCCAGCCAGCGATCGATGATCTCGCGCTTGAAGCGCCATCGGCCGGCCAGCTTGGTGCCAGGGATCTTGCCCTCATGGGCTCTCATCAGCACGAAGGAGCGGCTCACCTTCAGGTATCGGGCAAGCTGCTGGGAGGTCAGAACCTCCATCTCGAAGCCGGTGACAGCCTCCTTCAGGGCCTCGAGTTGCCCGCTGGTGAGTTGAACCTCGTGGGGCTCACCCGAGAGCAGCACGGTAGGCCGGTGCTGTACCGCGGCGCAGAGGAGCGCCTCGGACTCGACCATCCCGCTCTCCTCCGCCACGCCCTCATCGGCGTAGGGAAGCATCGGTTCCGGGTCCTCGGCCTCCAGTACGTAGGGAAGCCCGACGGCAGGGCGTGGAGCGGTGCGCACCATCTCATTGCGGGTCTTCTCGGCGCCACGGATCAGATCGGCAAGGTTGGGCATCCTACCACTCCTTCCCTTCGAAGTCCATGATCACCGAGTGCATGAGGAACCCATCGATCTTCTTGGCCTTCTGCGCCATGCCCGCCAGCAGGGCGTTGTCGGCCACCTGACAGATCACCCGAGGAGCGCCCCCGGTGTACTTGTAGATCTCCTGGATCGCGTCCGGCGTGAAGATCCCCCCGTTGGACTCCGTGTACCAAGCCGTTCTGAGTCGGAACTTGATCATCTCAGAGGTCTCGGCCAGATCCAGGGCCGGCAGGTGCGCCCTCACGGAGAGGCGCTGTTTGAGCGCTTCGACCCGCGCGATCTTGGCGTGGAGCTCGGGCTGCCCGATCAGCACCAGGCTAAGCAGAAACTGGTCATTGAGCTGAAAGTTCAGCAGTAGACGCAGCTCCTCGTAAGTCTGGCGGTCCCGGATCAGGTGCGCCTCATCGATGATGAGGACGGCCCGGCAACCTTGCTGATAGAGATCCAGCAGCAGGTTGTTCAGCCCCTTGACGCACTCCTGCCGGTTCTTGGGCGGGTCGTCTACGCCGAGCTGCTCCAGCACCTCACGGTAGAGCTGCACGGGCGTCAGCACCGGGTTCACGATCATCGCCACCCGGAAGGAGTTCTCGTCCAACTCCTGCAGCAGCTTCCGGCTTAGCGTGGTCTTGCCCAGACCCACATCGCCGGTGACCATCACGGCGCCCTTGTTGCGGGTAACCGAGAACAGGAGCATCGTCAGCACGTCTTGGTGCTTCCGGCTCATATAGAGGAAGCGAGGGTCAGGCGTGCAGCTGAAGGGCTGCTCACCCAATCCCCAGTATTGCTCGTACATGGTACCTCCTCGGAACCACTCCCCAGGGGCTGGCAGCGCCCTAGACCGTGCTTCGATGAGCGCCGGCGGGAAGTGTCTTCAGCCCGGGCAAGCCCACGGCAGAGTAGTCGCGGAGCCCGGGTGCTGCTAGGATGACCTTGCCTGGACCGACGTCGGGGCCCGACTAGGCCGCGTTGAAGCACGCAAGCGTGTGGCCGGGTGCACCGTCCGACACGATCGCGCCACCCGCCCCATCTGAGCTTGCTTGAGCCGCCCCAGGGCTTCGCCGCGATTCCGGTCCACCCGTCGCGCGCCAGTCGCCCCTCCCCACCCCATGCATATCCTGTGCCAGCTCTTGCGGGGGATGGCGGGAAGCCAGCTACGGAGCGTCGACTCCCCATGGTCCCAATGGTTCTTCCACACCTGAGCCACGGCCGATAGTCGGACCGCAACGGCCCACGTGCGCAGGAAGACCGGCGAGGCCCACAGGAACGGCGTAGTCCTCTGGCCCACGTATTGCACCCCAGCTTGCTAGAAACCAGGGCCTCGGCCCTCCTGGCCTATGCACGCAAGGTTGGTACAAGCAGCGCACGGCCTAGAGCGCCATATCCCTCGATACAGCGTCTCAGATCATTGAGTAGCCATCCCACTCGGGCGCGTCTGCTTGCGCCGGAGCTATAGACTAGGAAGTGAGTGTTTCTTTGAAGTTGGCGGTACCCCTACTCGCGGGCGTTGGCCTGCTCGTCTTCGGAGCACAGCTCCTCCCCACCGCTCTGGCCTCCGGCCACCCTACCAAGACCCCAACCGCGAAGCACCCGGTCGCGAAGCGTTTGCCCCCCATACGGCTCTCCTCCCGCGGGGGCATCCCCCGGGCGGGCGACATGGCCCACTACGAGTCTGTCATCGACTCGTCGCCCAAGGTGATCGTGGTATTAAAGGGCCAAAGACGCCTCACACTGCTCAAGAACGGGCAGGCAGCCATCTCCTTTCCCGTGACCCTGGGACGTAACCCGGAGGGGGCCAAGGAACAGCGGGATGACTGGCGCACACCGGAGGGCGTCTACTACGTGGCGAGGAAGAACCCGGCAAGCAAGTACTACCTGGCGCTTCACCTCTCCTACCCGAACAAGGAGGATGCCGATCGGGGGTTGGGCCTGGGCCTCATCAGCCCGGCTCAGCACGACCAGATCTATGAGGCAGTCGGGAAGGGCTCCATGCCGCCCCAGGACACCGCCTTGGGCAGTTACGTCGAGATCCATGGTCGCAGCAACCGCCTGGAGCCCGGGCCCGATGGAGAGCCCCGCCTGCGTGGCTGGACCCGAGGCTGCGTGGGGCTTCGCGACGGCGACATCGCGGCTATCTACCAGTGGACGCCAGTGGGGACTCCAGTCCTCCTGATCCCGTAGCCCCCAGAACGTGTCGCAGACCAGGCGTCGGCATGGCCCCCATCGTGGGAAGGCGCCGTGGAGAGGGCTACTCCATCGCCCCTCGGCGCCCTCGGCACCCGGCTCAGGGGTGGTTGGCTGCCCGATACTGGGTTGGGCAAGCACCCGTCCCGTTCGTTGCTCATGGCACCGGCCCCCCGGGTCGATAAGGCCGTCTGTAAGGCGATCCGCCAGGCATCAGGTGCACGATCGTCGCTGCGCGTCGCGGTTCAGGAGGGCACGGGGCCAAGCACGGGCCCTTGTCCGCCTGCCTCCGGCCGCGTGCTCGCGGCCGCGGCCGCAGAGGTCCCAGCCGGGAGCTCACGAATGTAAGCATCGGCATTCGCGAGCGCCGCCCCAAAGCCCCCTCGCTCTGCCAGCCGCCAGCACCCTTGCATATGGGCACGTAAGGGCAAGGGGATCGGGCGGGAAGAGGCGCCGAAATAGGCCCGGCGGCCCCCCCGCTGAGGCCGCCATTGTGGGATAGAGGAAGTGGGGCGTGTGTCTGACCGCCAGGCTTGCGGGCGCGTCTGGCCCGCACGGGATTGGGGCCGAGGGCGCCCCCGTACCCTCTGGCAGTGCGCATGACCCCGAGACAACGCCTGGTATCGGCATAGGCACCCTTCAGCCCGGCCTCGCTGACCGACGAAGCTCAGTGGTAGTTGGGAAGTATACATGAGTCCTACTGCTCCACGCCCGGTCCTGCCCCCGCAGGTCGAGCGCCTCCTATGTTTCTACCTAAAGCGGCACACCCCCGTGCTGCTGGAGGGCCCTCCTGGAACCGGCAAATCTCTGGCAGCTCGCTACTGGGCCCAAGAGATCGGTGACAGAGAGCCAGTTAAGATAGACATCACGGAGGACACGGAGCTTCCCCACATCCTGGGAGACGTGGACTGGAAGCGCCTCCTGATGGAGACCCGGCAGACCACCGGCCCCGTCACGGCATCCGGCGCCCCTCCCCAGACGGGGGGTGACTCGCCTGAGATGCCTGGCGAGCCCGCCACTAGCCTGTATGACCGCTACTACGTACCTTCCACAGCCATTCGAGCCATGCTTGAGGGTCGTGTCCTCATCATCGAGGAGCTGGACCGCTGCGGCAGGGACACCCTGTTTCCCGTCTTCTTCGACATGATCGAGTACCACCGCGCCTATATCCCCGCGCTCCAACGCGAGGTGAGGGCGCGAGAGGGCTTCGGGGTAGTGATCACTGTGAACCGCGAGACCGACGCGGGCACCGTGAGGCTGCCTGACGCCCTGCTGCGGCGCTGCCGGCGCCTCTACGTGCCCATGCCTGACCTGGAGACTGAGAAGCGCATCGTCCTGGCGAACCTGCCGGACGCGCCACAGAGACTGGTCCACCAGGTGGTCTCCGCGGTGCAGCGCCTGCGGGAGCTGGAGCTGGAGCATACTCCGTCGCCCTCCGAGACCGTTCATTGGGTGGAGGACCTGCTGGGGCTCTTCGGCGAGGCAGCCGAGAGCCCGGAGCCGGAGATGCTCCAGGCTACCCTGGGCGCCGTATGCAAGTCGGCCGAGGACAGCGCGGAGGCGCTGAAGTCCCTCCGGGGCTCCGGCAGTGGCGTAACCGTAGCGGATCGAATCCGCAGTGGAGGTAACCGTGGTCGCCGATAGAGTCCACACACTCATCGCGCTCTGCCGCGAGTTTGGGCTGACGGTGTCGCCCAGCCAGACATTGGCCCTGATGGAAGACCTGGGGGACCTGGACTGGACTGACCGGGAGCTGGTTCAGGAGGCGACAGTCGCGTGCCTCGCGAGGGACGAGGCCGAAGCGGCAACGGTGCGTCGGGTCTTCGACGTGGTGTTCATCGACCAGGAGCTCCGACGCGCCCGGCGCTTCGTCGCGCCTCTCCAGGAGCAGTCTGGAGCGCCTTCGAGCGCCTCCAGCACTCCGATCCTGCGTCCCCCTTCACGGGCCGCGCGCTCTGCGCCTGAGGAACCGCCCGGCCCGAGCCGGCAGCAGTCCGGCCCGGAGCCGCCCAGGTTGAGAGCCTGGGAGAAGCCGGGCCCGTCGCGGCGTGATGATCCGTCAGCATCTCAGGGCGGCGGAGGCGGGGGTGGGCTCGCCCATTCCGGCGACTCTGTACAGGCTTTCGTCCGCTTTGTGCGTCAGCGAGCAGCGTGGCACTCGGAACCCAAGGGGGGCTCGGGACGGGGCAGAAGCTCGGCGTTCCCACCCTTGCCGTCAAGGAAAGGCGAGAAGGAGCCGCGGTCTGAGCAAGGCGCCAGCGAGCTTTCCCCCGGGGCCCTCGCCCGGCTTGCCGGCCATGCCTCGGAGTGGGTGGCGTCGGGAGCCCTTGAGCCCGGCCAACTGAGGGAGGTCGCGGGGCTGCGCGAGGAGGCCATCCCCTTCCTGAAGGCGTTGGAGTCGCGCCTTGAGCGTAACGGCCACCGTGGAGTGGAGCTGCGAAGGCTCCAGCAGGCCCTCCACCAGCTCGCCCTCGACCTTCATCAGGAAGGGCTGATAACCTCCACTGAGCTAGCTAAAGCGCTTGTAGACGCCACCCGAGGCACCGGGCTGCACCGTACCCTTGAGGACAGCCGGCGCGACTGCCAGCAGGTGAAGCTGGCACTCCGGGACCTGGAGGTGCTGCGCGACGTGGTGATGGAGTTCCAGGACCGGCAGGCGGAGCTTCCCTCTCTTGTCTCCCGGCTGACGGCCGCGCTTCGACGCATGGTTGCCAACCGGGCGGCGGACCGAACCCGCTCCCTGGACGGCCGGCTGGAGATCAGCCACACCCTCTACTCCAGCCTGGAGTACTTCGGCGAGCCGGTGGAGCTCTGCATGACGGAGCGCCGCCGCGAGGTGGAACTCCTGCTGTTCCTGGACACCAGCGGCAGCCAGCTCTGGTGGGCGGGTGCCGGGCTTTTGGCCGCGCACGCTCTAGGCCGTGCCAGTGGCCGCCTTCAGGCCTACACCTTCGCCTCGCGGATTCAGGAGGCTGGCCGCTTCGTCCAGAGGCCCGCCGGCTTCTTCCAGGACCTGGAGGCCTTCGGCGGCGCCAGCGACTACCAGCGAGCGCTGGAGGAGCTGCTGGCAGCCGCGCGAGTGCGCTCCTCCTCCACCGTGCTCCTGGTTGGCGACTGCCGGGACAACCTGGGGCACTGGGAGACGCGCAAGCGTCAGGGCACCCACGAGCGCGTCTATCCGGAGAGCGCCGCGCTGATGGCGGAGCTGGTCCGCCGCTCGCGTCGAGTGGTGGTCCTGAACCCGGAAGCATCGGGGGAGTGGGGCTCCGGCGACAGCGCCGCCCAGCACTACCGTGCCGCGGGCGCGCAGGTCCTGTCGGTCACCTCGCCGCTTGACCTCGCCAACAAGCTCTCTCAGGTACTGAAGTAGGGGCTCTCGGGCGCCTGGCCTCGGGAAACGGTTCCGGAGTCCTTGCTAGGCCCTACCCGCCTCTGCTTGAGCGGCGACCTCGAACGCGACCGTTGCCGCGCGGCCGAAGAGGACGAACACCACGCGCCGCAGAGGGGTCTTGCTCCTGAGGTGGTCCACCGCCTCGCCGACCATGGCCCTGGCCGCCTCCTCCACAGG
>DASXUI010000602.1:0-6997 GCA_036504955.1 Armatimonadota bacterium | reverse complement strand
GGAGGCCGACGTCCACTTCAAGGTGGTCAAGGACTTCGTCGCCAGGGTGAGAGAGCGGGCCATCGGCGAAGAGGTGTTGGAGAGCCTCAGCTCCGCCCAGGCCGTGGTCAAGATCGTTCACCAGGAGTTGGTCGGGCTGCTGGGCGAGAACGCCGCGCCCATCCGGCTCACCGGCAAGCCCGCCGTGATCCTGGTGTGTGGGCTGCAGGGCGGCGGCAAGACCACTAGCTGCGGCAAGCTGGCGGCCATGCTTCGGAAGCAGGGCCACAACCCGCTTCTGGTGGCGGCGGACGTGTACCGTCCCGCGGCCATCAAGCAGCTTCAGGTAATTGGTGAGAGTCTCAACATCCCGGTTTTCAGCCTGGGCGACAAGACCAACCCGGTGGATATCGCCAAGGGCGCGGTGGCTCACGCCAGCCAGAACGGCCGGGACGTGGTCATTCTTGACACGGCCGGCCGGCTCCACGTCGACGAAGAGATGATGCTGGAGCTGGAGTACGTCAGCGCCACCGTCCATCCGGGTGAGACGCTGCTGGTGCTGGACTCCATGACCGGCCAGGACGCCGTGAACGTGGCAACCGCCTTCACGGAGCGCCTGTCCGTGGACGGCTTCATCCTGACCAAACTGGACGGTGATGCCCGAGGCGGCGCGGCCCTCTCGCTGAGAGCGGTGACCGACCGGCCGGTGAAGCTCGTCGGTATCGGCGAGAAGCTGGACGCCCTGGAGCCCTTCCATCCGGACCGGATGGCCTCCCGTATCTTAGGGATGGGCGATGTCCTGAGCTTCATCGAGAAGGCCCAGCAGGCCTTCGATGAGAAGCAGGCCCAGGAGCTGGAAGCGAAGCTCCGGGCGAACAAGTTCGACTTTGAAGACTACCTCAACCAGCTCCAGCAGATGAAGAAGATGGGCCCCCTGGACCAGATTCTGGGGATGATCCCCGGCATGGGGAAGGCCGCGAAGTCGCTGGAGGGCATGGAGGTCGACCAGTCGCAGCTTGGGCGGGTGGAGGCGATCATCCAGTCCATGACGCGGCAGGAGCGTCAGAATCCTGAGATCCTGAACGGCAGCCGGCGGCGTCGGATCGCCAAGGGCAGCGGCACCAGCGTTCAGGAGATCAACCGGCTGATGAAGCAGTTCGAGCAGATGCGCGGTATGATGCGCCAGCTCACTGCGACGCAGCAGGGGCGCCGGCGAGGACCGGTGCGCATGCCCTTCGGGCGCTGAGATGGGCGTCCGAGGGTGTTCGCGCGTGTGGCGAGCCGCCTGGCTTGTCACTGGAGCAGAGTTGCACCCGTAGTATCGGCCTAGCCTGCACTACTCACCAGAGCGTGAGGAAGCCCGCGTCGTGCTCGACGCGCAAGCGCCTCGTGCATGACGCGGGTTAGGTTGGCCCATGGACCGGCTCACCGCCGGAAGGGCCCGTTCCTGGGCTCGTGGGAAGTTGGAGGCTATAGGAGGCTTAGAGACGGCCTCCCTCAGAACCGCGGAGGTGGATTAGTTTGCCCCTAAAGATGAGATTGACCCGCATGGGCGCCAAGAAGCGTCCCTTCTACCGGATTGTGATTGCCGATAGCCGCAGCCCCAGGGATGGTCGCGCCATCGATACGCTGGGCTACTATGACCCCATCGCTCAGCCCGCCCAGATCAAGGTTGACCGCGCCAGGGCGGACGAGTGGATCCGCAAGGGCGCTCAGCCTACCGACCGCGTCAAGATCCTTCTGGAGCGGGCCGCGAAGGCGCCTGCCGTTCCTGAGCCCGTTACGCCCGAGCCGCAGCCAGAGCCCGAGGCAAAGGCGGCCCCTCGAACGTCTCGCACTCGCGCCCCGAAGGCCGCGGCGGTTCCCGAGGAGGGGGCCGTTGAGGCTGCTACCCCCGGTGAGTCGCCGGAGGTCGCCCCGGACGCTGAGGCTCCTTCCGAGGGCTAGCCCGTGCACGCCAGGCGCCTCGCCCGGGGCGGCTTCAGCCTTCCTCCGTGGGCGATGCACTGGTGAGCTCTCTCAACGGCCTTGCCGTTGGGATGAGCCGGCAGCGGCCGGGAACTAACGTCGAGCAGGGGTGGCCCGGGAGGGTCGCCCCTGGTTTTGTTCTATCCCTCTTAGCTTGCATGGTTCCTGAGAAGCTGGTGGAAGCTCGCGCCATGCACGGCGCGCGAGCGGCTCGTGCACTGTGCGGGTTAGGTGCGTGCTGAGGAGAGGCGTTCCTGATGAGAGAGCTGATCCAGTTCCTGGTGGAAAACCTGGTGGACGACCCGGACTCCGTGGAAGTCCGGGAGTCCGAAGGACCTGAGTCGATCAGCTTCGACATCCTGCTGGGCCGAGACGACGCAGGCAAGGTGATCGGCAAGCAGGGTCGCATCATCGGAGCCGTGCGCACCGTCGCTAAGGCTGCCGCCACCAGATCGGGCAAGAGGGTCTACGTGGAGGTCGTCTCCTAGAAGCAAGGCCGGCCGCGTTCCGTGGCCGGTGGGTCCCGAGAGGGGAGCAACGCCCCCACGGGCTCGCCGCTCCTTCACTTGGGTAGACCGGCTCGCGCGGCTGATCCGGCGCTCCCGGACTCAGCCATCCCTAGAACGACTTGGAGAGTTGCTGCATGCAAGTAAAGCGTACCGTTGTTGTGACGGCTGTAGTCACCGAGAAGCTGAAGGCCGAGCTCTGCGAGGAGCTGCAGAACAACCTGGACCGCATCTCTGACGCTCAGAAGGAGCTGGAGCAGCAGTCGCGCCGCTACATGCTCCAGATGCCCAGCGCCGACCTGGCTACCGCCTTCCGCAAGCAGGTTGAGCAGGAGGCCCGCCGGCACGAGGCCGCCAAGGGCGAGATTCAGAGCCGTCTCGACGAGGTCCAGGCCCTCAAGCTGGGGGATCGGATCCCGTACACCTCCCTGGAGGAGTTCATGGAGGTGAAGGTGGGGGACGACCTGGTAGCAATGCTCTCGCGGGGCGAGATCCTCATCGAGGATGGCAAGGTCCTCGAGATCACGGAGTAGCGCCACCCAGAGGTCTTCGACCTCCAGGCCCTTCCAGAGCGCCTGGTGGTCCTGAGCGGTTACGCAGCGAGCACCCGGCCCGCGTTCACCTTGGACGAGGCTGTACCAGCGCCTCTCCCGGAATGGATGCGGGTCTTGCCGTCTCTCTGGTACCGCACACTAAGCCAGTTGCCATCGACCACTTCACCACCAAGACACCAAGACACCAGGAAGGGCAAGAGAAGCCCTACCACAAGGCCCCGGATGGCGCAGCGGCACACTAAGCAGATCTAGGTTAGGTTTGCTTGGTGTCTTGGTGCCTTAGTGTCCTGGTGGCGAGGTAGTTTGTGGGCGCCAACTAAGGAGTTGACAAGTGTCACAAGAGCATCCCTCGCCGGAGGAGTTGGTTGCCGTAGGCCAGGTGGTGGGGGTCTTCGGGCTTCGCGGCGAGGTGAAGGTCGCACTGCTCACCCAGGACCCGGAACGATTGCTTGAGTTGCGGCGCTTCTACCTGGTGGGCCCGGAAGGCGTAGCACGGCAGGTGCGCTGCAAGGGCGGGCGTCGCCACCGAAGCGGCATGGTCCTCAAGCTCGAGGGCGTGAACGATCCGCCGAGCGCGGAGGCGTTGCGCGGCTTCTACCTGATGATCCCTCGCTCCGAGCGGCGTCCGCTGCCCGAGGGGGAGTTCTACATCGACGACCTCGTTGGTCTGCGCGTGCGCACCGAGGAGGGCAGGGACCTTGGGACCATCCAGCACGTGCTCCAGAACCCGGCCAACGATGTCTACCAGACCGAGCAGGTGCTGATCCCCGCGCTGAAGGACGTGGTTGTGAGCGTGGACCTCTCTGCCGGCGAGGTGGTGGTGCGCCCTCCCGCCGGACTGCTGGAGCCTGAAGAGGCCTGATGCGAGTCGATATCGTCACCATCTTCCCCGAGATGCTGAGCGGAGTGCTGGAGCACAGCATCCTCAAGCGAGCTCAGGAGAAGGGCGCCCTGGAGGTCCACCCGGTGGACCTGAGGGCTTACACCACGGACCGTCACCGGACGACGGACGACTCGCCCTTCGGCGGCGGGGCTGGGATGGTGATGAAGCCGGAGCCGCTGTTCGCGGCGGTGGAGGACCTGCGAGGTCGGGTGGCTGGTGGTGGAGGCAAGGTCATCTTGACATCGCCACGGGGCGAAGTATACAATCAAGCTAAGGCGGCGAAACTGTCTCAGGAGCGCCACCTTATTCTTTTGTGTGGGCGGTACGAAGGCGTCGATGAGCGCGTCCGCCAGTCCCTGGTGGACGAGGAGATCTCGCTGGGGGACTTCGTTCTCACTGGCGGGGAGCTCGCCGCTCTGGTGGTGCTGGACTCCGTCGCGCGCTTGTTGCCCGGTGTCCTGGGGCACGAAGAGTCCTCTGAGTTCGAATCCTTCTCCGATGGCCTCCTGGAGTATCCCCACTACACCCGCCCGGCTGACTTCGGTGGTATGTGCGTACCGGAGGTACTGCTGGGAGGGAACCACGCAGAGATTGAACGCTGGCGCCGCGAGCGGTCACTACAGGAGACCCTGGAGCGACGCCCGGACCTCCTGGAGTCGGCTCCCCTCTACGAGCGCGACCGCCAGTACCTGAAGCATCTCAGGCGTAACCTTGCTGGGTAGTTGCGCGTATCAACTGCGGCGGGCCCTTTGCCTGCATCGTCCACGCCAGGTGGGCGGTGAACCGCACGTTCCGCGAGGCGCTGGAGGCTGGCGGAGCGAGCGGGGTAGGGCTGCCGAACGGGGATGCCCACCGTGCCGGGCCACTACAGGCCGCAGTTTCATCGTGAACCCTTCAGACTAGGAGCACCGTGGCATGAACCCCTTGATTCAGGAGCTAGAGCACGAGCAGCTTAAGGAGAACGCGGCCGAGTTTCGTGCCGGAGACACCCTGCGCGTACACGCCAAGGTTGTTGAGGGCGGCAAGGAGCGCGTTCAGGTATTCGAAGGCGTCTGCATCAGCCGCCGCAACACCAACACCCGGACCGCCTTCACGGTCCGCAAGATCTCTCACGGCATCGGCGTGGAACGGGTCTTCCTGCTGCACTCCCCTCAGATCGCCAAGATCGAGGTGACCCGGCATGCCAAGGTGCGAAGGGCCAAGCTGTACTTCCTGCGAGGCCGCGTCGGAAAGGCCGCACGTCTGAAGGAGCTTCGCTAGCGCCTAGGGCCCGCGCCTGCCGTCTCTCTGCCGCCTTGGTTCATGGGCGGAGGGAGCCGAGGCGCGATGCCCGCCGGCCCGACGAGGGCCCGGCCACCGCATTCGGGGTGGGGAGCCATGGTCGCTCGGTGCTCCGGCGGCCCTCTCCACCCCCGGCACCGCCCACCGCGTGCTAGGCGGCGGGTTGGCGGCGGGAGGCTCTAGAGACGCGAAGAGGCGGCAGAGGATATGAACGTGGATTGGCTTGCCAACATCAGCATCCAGTACATCATCATCGCCGCCATCGCACTTGCTGTCGTGCGTATTGGTATCGCAAGAAGTGAGGCGCTCCCACGCTCGCTGGCGGCCTCCGCCGGGGAGTTCGTGGAGGCGCTTCTCTTTGCCCTCGTGCTCGTCTTCCTCGTCATCCGGCCCTTCATCGTTCAGGCCTTCTACATCCCCTCGGAGTCCATGGTTCCGAATCTGCTGGTGGGTGACCGGATTCTAGTGAACAAGTTCGTTTACCGGTTCCGAGAGCCCCAGCGCGGGGACGTGGTCGTGTTTAAGGCGCCGCCTCGCGCCGCTGAAGACGAGAAGGACTTCATCAAGCGCCTCGTGGCCCTTCCCGGCGACACGGTGGCGGTGCATGACGGCAAGCTCTTCGTGAACGACAAGCCCTTCCCGGACTGGATGCTGCCCCGCGCCCGAGATCCCTTCGCCTCCCCCGAGCAGATGGAGGCCCAGCGCGCGGACCCCTCTCGCCCAGCCGAGCCGATGGACTACGTCTTCCCGGAACCCGGCAAGAACTACACCCACAGCGACCCGCAGTTCCCCTTCGACATCGCCTCCGGGAAGCCTATGACCGTGCCGCCCGGCTACCTGTTCGTGATGGGGGACAACCGCAACAACAGCCGGGACAGTCACTTCTGGGGGCCGCTGGAGCGCGACCGCGTGCTGGGCAAGGCCATGCTCATCTTCTGGCCGCCGAACCGGATGCGCATCCTGAGGTGACCCTTCACGCATTCAAGATGGTTAGTTCCGGCCTAGTCCTTCGGAGCCCACTGGGAGCCCAGCCCTCAGTGGGCTCTCTGGCGTCTCGGCCATCATGAGGCTGCGCGTCCTGCTGTCCCTCGGGGTCTCCCTGCTGGTTCTGCTGGGGTACCGCGCGTACAACTGTCCCGGCGAGGGGATGATGCCTACTGTCATTCCCGGAGGCCGCTTCGTGGTCAGCACGTGGCACTACCGCCACCACACTCTGGGAGTGGGCGATATCTTGCCGTTCCGGACTCCGGAGTTCGTGGACACCAGCAACCCACTCTACCTGAAGCGCGCCGTTGCCCTCGGCGGCGACTGCTGGCCGTCGGATCGTGCCGGCAGGCTGCGGTGGCGATGATGGGGCGGGCTGGCTTATGTGACCTTGGGGAGCCGGAGGAGATCCTGCTGCTGCTCGAGCAGGAGGGGCTGGGGTGTCTCGTGGGCATCGACGAGGCAGGCCGGGGGCCGCTGGCGGGGCCGGTGGTTGCCGCCGCCGTGTGCCTTCCGCCGGGTTGTCGCCTGCCCGGCGTGACGGACAGCAAACAGCTCAGCCCCCAGCGGCGGGAGGAGTGCCTGCCGCGTATCCTCGAGGCTGCCCAGAGGGTCGGCGTCGGCATCGTGCCGCCGGAGGTGATCGACCGGATCAACATCCTCCAGGCGACCTACCAGGCGATGGGGGCCGCCCTCCAGCAGGCCTTCACTCCGCGACCGGGCTGCCCCACGCTCCAGGATGGGCTGACGTCCGGGATGGAGCATGCTGCACGGCTGGAGGACGCGCTGGGAGCACCTGGGGCTCCTCTGCCGCCGGAGATCACCGGCCAGCGCGACGTGCC
>DASXUI010000601.1:0-18270 GCA_036504955.1 Armatimonadota bacterium | reverse complement strand
AGGGGCTCAATCCTCCTGGAAGGAGGGTTCTGGCCCCAGGGTGCACCTTGGGTTCAGAACCCCGGTTCAGCGGGATTGAGCCTCGGAGCCCGGCGATTCACCGCCGGGCGGCCCACCGCCGGGCACCCCCTATCGCCACGGCCACGGCCCCCAACCTCTGAGGCCCTTTCACCCCCTCACCTCCTCACCTCCTCACCCCCTCAATCCGTTCCGCTCCCTTCGCCTCCAGCACCAAGCGTCGCCAGAGGCCCCAGCCCCAGCATCGCCCGGGCCTCGTCCACGGTCAGCAGGGGCTGCCCGCCAGCCAGCAGCGACGCCGTTCGCGCGACCTCCAGCTCGTCCCGCAGGTCGATCTCCTTGAACCGCCAGCAGGCCTCCAGCACGCCCAGGTCCAGGCGAAGCATTCGCGTGAGCGCGTGTTCCACCATGGTCTGCTGGGGCTCCACCACCTGGGCCTTGAAGGTGACGTCCTCACCTAGACTGGACGCTTCCCCCAGGCGGCCGTGCTGGTTGATGCCGGCCTTGCTCATCGGCACGCGGAAGGCTCTCACCTTCGCCTCGGCGTTGCTCTGCCGGTAGCGGGTGAACTGCATCTCCGTGAAGCCCTTTTGCATGGGCACCAGCTCGATCTCCACCTGCTCGTTCTTGGGACCTGGCAGCGCCTCCAAGATCAGGTAGCCGTGGTGGCGGTCCGGCCCCTGGTGAGCGTCGGACAGGTACTCCCGGATGAGGGTCGCGGTCTCGTCGGAGAGGCTTCCGCCCTTAACAACGACGGCGAAGTCCGGGCAGAGGCCATTCCTGAAGAAGGCCAGGTTGCTGTCCCTGCAGCAGGAGTCGGCCAGAATGTCCTTGGCCACGGTGAAGGCGGGGGGCAGGCCGTAGTAGCGGCTGTTGGGGTTGGGCAACCGAAGCTGCAGCACCTCGTTGGCGCCCTGGAACCAGTGGCCGTCCCGGCGAAGGCGGGCCCTCCGCGCCGCCTCGGGGGTGTAGGGGTTGAAGAGCACCGCCTTGCCGGAGACGTCTTGCACGAAGCCCCGCCCGTCGCGCCGGGCCAGCATCTGCGCTCCCGGGATCCAGTAGAGCGCCGCCGGCTGGTCGCCGTCGTCCCGCGCCACCTCCAGGTAGCCCGTGCCCAGCAGGTTGAGGTCGATGACCACCTGCTTCAGCACCTCCATCAGGGTGCCCTCCGGGCAAGCGTCGGCGAAGAAGGCCTCCCAGCGGCTCTTGGTCTCGGGAGACACGGCCCCGGTAACCTCGAAGCCTCTGCCGCACACCGCCGAAGCCAGGGTGTTCACGCAGATGTACACGTCCGAATCCTCTTGGTAACTGCGAGCCACGGCCTGGAGGTCGACCGGGGGCCTAACCGCTCCGTGACGCTCGTAGTCGAACTCGCGGGCCGCCTGTTGTGAAGGTGGCGCCGAGGCGCCCAGGCGCTTGCTGACGGTCGGCATAGGGGCCTCCTTGTCGGCAGAATGGAACGTCTGTTCTACTCAGAGGCGCTGGGAAGCCCTGTTTGCCCTCATAGCTTGCCAGAGGAAATTGGGGACGTCTCCGACTCCCACCCTCCGTGAGCGAACCCTGTGGGTAAGGCATAGGAGCGAGCGCCGGAAAAGGGGCGAGGCAAGGACTGGGCGAGCGGGCGTCCCACGGTGGAAACGGGTTGGTGGCGAGGTCCAGGCAGGAATACAGCTTGCTTGGTGCCGTAGAGGATCCTTATGAGGGACGACAACCCATTTCAGTGGCTGACGGCCAGGAGCCTCCTGTTCTGGGTCTTCCTGAGCATCTTCTTCTTCAATGCTCTGGCGACCAGCTTTGGCAGAGCCGTGACCGACCCCGACGTCGCGCTGCTCCTCCGCGTATGGCTGTATGGCTCGCTGCTGACCTGGGTCATGTGGCGGATGGTTCGGCTGGATATAGACGAGGAGCGGCTGGTGGGTCGAGTGCCCCCGCGCTTCCCCTGGCCCGCCATCGGGGGGCTGGCGCTGATGCTGGCGCTCTTCAGCCTGGGCGCCGCGCTGGTCTCGCAGTACGCCATCTCCCTGGCGGCCCCCCAACTGCTCGCCGAGGCGCTGAAACAAGCCAAGCAGGCCGAAGTCTTGCAGGGCAACGCCCGACTACTCTACAACATCGGCGAGGCGCTGTTCGAGATTCTACTGGTGCCGGTGACGCAGGAGGTGGTCCTGCGCGGCGTCCTGCTGCACCGGTGGACGGTGAAGTGGGGCGTCCGCCGCGCGGTGCTGGCGACCTCCCTGCTGGGCACCCTGTTCGGCCCGGACCTCTTCAGCTACTTCGTTCTGTTTCTGGTCATGGCGGCGCTCTACGTCCGGATGCGCAGCCTGGTTGTTCCGCTGGTGTGCCACGTGCTCTTCAGCCTGTTCTCCCTGGCACTGGTGGTGGGCGCGGACAGCCTGGCGGAGGGGCCGCTCAAGGAGCTTCGGACTCAGGCTATGCTGGGTGGTGCCCTGCTGCTGATCACCGCGCCCCCGCTGGCCCGCTACCTGCGCCAGAACTGGCCGGCGGACGAGTGGGTGGCCCCCTACTTCCGTGACGGCGGGAACCCGACCCCCAAGCCCACGCAGCCCTGAGCCACGCGGCTCGCGAGCTGCTCCGTCCTGGGCCGTCAGTCGCGCAAGGACCAGCGCCGCGGAGGCGGACGCACCCCGTTCGCGGACGCAACGGCGGGCGGGACCTGGCGGCTCGGCAAGCGGCAGGGCCGCGGCACGAAAGGTAGGGCAGAGGGTTGGGCAGGTGCAAGGGGAACTGCAAGAAGTGCACCGGCAAGTGCAAGAAGGGGAAGAAGAACTGAGGAAAGGCTCGCGGCAGACTGGCCGCTTTTCGCCAGGCGTGCCGCGAGCCGAGGGTAGTACGATCCTATGAGACCAGAGGCCGCGGCCTCAGACTTGTGAGGTCAGGCCGGAGCCCGGGGGATCGACCCATACGCTGGCTCTGTTGACGGCTACTTCGCTGAGCCCCATGCCGCGAAGCTCGCTGCGCCAACAAGCGCCACACCACCAGGTTTCGCCCAGGTGGTCGGTGATGAGGACGGGTTGCCCCTCCCCTCCGCGGATGGACTTGCCGCATTTCCCGCAGCGCGATTCCACAGCTCTTCCCACCGTGTTTCTCTCTCACCTTCCCTACCAGGGACCGCGGGTGCCTTCCCAGCTTCGCAGGGTTCTGGACCTGGGCCCACTGCACCGGGGCAAGCGCATCCCAATGCGTAGGGGTCACCAGGTCCCCATTCCAGGGCTCTGGCTAGGGAAGGACCTGTCGGTGTGCTTCGCTGATGCCTCCGCCGATTCCCCCAAGCCGGGGGACGCGGCAACGGCCGCGACAGCGGAGCACTGGCGGTCCCCAGGTGCTCGGGCTGTACCCGAGCCCAGGGCTATTCATACCCGCCGCCGCCCCGTTCTACGCGCCGCCCGCTAGCCTTCCGGTGACCTGCGCTACCCCTGGGGCGCCCGTGCCCAGTCCAGTCCCCCGAGAGGTTCAGCCCCTCGGCCAGGGCTTGAGGGAGTGACGGGGTGAAAGAGCCCCAGCGAGAGGAAGGGGAGCCAGGCGCGCCGTGGGTGTCACCCACGGCTGACATAGAGCCGCCCCTCCGGGGCCGAACCAGGCCGGCGCACCGACGGTGTTGCGGCGCCTCCACCCGCGGTAAGCCCCGGAGGGGCGGCTCTATGTCAGCCGGGGATGGCATCCACGGTGCCAGCCGGCATTCGCTCTATCGTCCCCACCCTCCCCCCTCTCACTGAGGCCTTGTCACCTCTTCACCTCTTCACCCCCCCAGCCTTTCGCCTGTGGTTCCAGCCGCTCCACCGCCTCCTGATAGGCACGGAAGTCCGCTTCGGCGGCGGCTTCATCGCGGCCAAGGAGGGCGGCGATGCGGCCGGCCACAGCCCCGGCGACCTCCAGCGCGTGGCCGTCACGGTACCCCAGCGCCGTGCGGCGCAGCAGGAGGTCGGCCGCCGTGCGGACGCCCTCGTACCTCACCCCGAAGTCCACCTGAGCCCAGAGCACGGGCTCACCCTTCAGCAGGGGCCGCGCGAGATCGGGATCCGCCAAGGCCATCCGCTCAATAAGAGCCTGCCGCGCACCGTACAGACTTCCCTGGCAGGAGTCCGGCCGCCCCTTTGGCGCGGTGCCGTAGTGCGTGGGGGTGACGTGGGTTCGGCAAGGGCTCGAGCCTCGACCCAGCTTCCGGCAGGCCAGGTCCACCACCCGCTCCGCGATGTGCCGGGCCGCCGTTATCTTGCCCCCCAACACGCTGATGAGGCCGGGCACGCCTTCTGCGGCGTGGTCCACCACGCGGTCCTTACGGGAGGTGGCCGACTCCTCGGCGGCCCGCGAGGGCACCAGCGCCCGCAGCCCCGCCGTGGCGGAGTTCACCCCCAGGCGGCCCAGGTTGGGGAAGGCGTGGGAGGCCTCCGCCAAGAGGTACCGGGCGTCCTCCTCGGCGGTCGGCACGTGGTCCAGGTCGCCCCGATAGTCCGTGTCGGTGGTCCCAAGCAGCGTGTAGCCCAGCCAGGGGACGGCGAAGAAGAGGCGGCCGTCGGAGCGAGCGCGCAGCACAACGGCATGTTGGGTGAAGGAGGGCATCACCAGGTGCACGCCCTTCGTGAGCCGCAGCCGGTGGTCGCGCGTGCTGGCGCGCTCCGCCAGATCGTCGGCCCAGGGACCGGCGGCGTTGACCGTGATCTCGGCGCGCAGCTCCCACGGGGCTCCCGACTCGAGGTCGGTGGCCTGGACACCGGCCACCGCGGAGCCCTCCTTCAGGAACCGCTCGGCGCGGGCGTAGTTCGCCACCCAGGCGCCCTGGTCGAAGGCCTGGAGCACGTACTCCAGACACAGCCGCTCCGGCAGGTCCACCTGCGCGTCGTAGTAGGTCCCGCCGCCCAGCAGGCCCGCCGGATCCAGCCCCGGCTCCTCCTGCAGCACGCGGTCCCTGGAGAGCCACTGGTGCGAGGGTACGGAGCGGCCCCAGGAGAGGAGGTCATACAGCGTGAGACCCAGCCGAAGCCGCGAGGGTGACCACGGGCTGGTGCGGTAGACGGGTGCCAGGAAGAGGAGCGGGCGGACCAGGTGGGGCGCCGTGTTCAGCAGCACCTGCCGCTCCCGGAGCGACTCCCTCACGAGCCCGAAGTCGAAGATCTCCAGGTACCGCAGACCGCCGTGGATGAGGCGTGTAGACGCGGCGGTGGTGCCGGAACCGAAGTCCCGCTTCTCGATCAGCGCCACCGACAGCCCCCGAAGCGCCGCGTCCCGGGCGATGGCCCCCCCAACGATCCCCCCGCCCACCACCAGCAAGTCCACCCTACCCGGCGGACCCTCAGGTCGGACCATTGGCTTAGTACTCACGGCGGGGGCAATAGGGGACTCAGCCATTGAACTCCTATAGGGCACGATGCCGGCGAACGCCAAATCCACCAGCGCCTGGCACCCAGCAGGCTCGGAGGCGCAAGAGGTGCGTCACGGACTTGGTCAGCGCCAAGTAACAACACCATCAAGAGTCACGTACGAGCGCACGCTACACCAGATAAGCCCATGCTGGGCCCTTCTCTGTGCCCCTCTGTGCTCTCTGTGCCTCTGTGGTAAGGCTGTTCTCGTGTCTCTTGGTGTCTTGGTGTCTTGGTGGTGAAGTAGCCCTGGCTGCCGACTCAGGTGCTGCCCGCGACCCTTCTCAGCAGCAGGCACCCAGCCCTACCCAGGGACCCATTCGCGGCAGCGGCGAACCGCCTCCTGCCAGCGTCCGTAGAGATCGTCCGCCTGGGAGCTCTCCATGGAGGGCTTGAAGAGCGTGCGCTCCTCCTCCAGAGCCTCCAGGGCCCGGAGGTCCGGCCAGAAGCCGCAGGCCAAGCCGGCGGCGAAGGCCGCGCCGCGCGCCGTCATCTCCCGGCAGGACGGCCTCGCGACGGGCACGCCCAGCAGGTCGCTCTGGAACTGGCAGAGGAAGGCGTTGTCCACCGCGCCGCCATCCACCCTCAGCTCGGCGGGCTCCGAACCGGTCTCCCGCGCCATCGCGGTCACCACGTCGCGAGTCTGGTAGGCCATGGCCTCCAGCGCGGCGCGTGCCACGTGGGCGCGGGTCACGGCGCCCGTCAGGCCCAGGAAGGCCCCCCGAGCTCTGGGGTCCCAGTAGGGTGCGCCCAGCCCCGCGAACGCCGGCACGAAGTACAGCCCCCCGTTGTCCGGAACGCTGTTCGCCAGCGCCTCGGTCTCGGACGCGCTGCCGATGAGGCCCAGACCATCCCGAAGCCACTGGATCGCGGCCCCGGTCACGAAGATGGAGCCCTCCAGCCCGAAGGTCGACTTCTCCCCCTCCAACTGGTACGCCACGGTGGTGAGCAAGCCCAGGTGGCTGGGCCTCGGCACGCCGCCCGTGTTCATCAGCAGGAAGGAGCCGGTGCCGTAGGTGTTCTTGGTGGCGCCCGGCGAGAAGCCCCGGTGGCCGAAGAGCGCGGACTGCTGGTCTCCCAGGCAGCCCAGCAGCGGCAGCGGGCGGCCAAACAGCCCCACCTGGCAGACGCCGTACCCCGAGGCGGAGACGCTGGGCACCACCTCCGGCAGCCACTCCTCGCGCAGGCCGAAGAGCGCGACCAGCTCCGGATCCCAGGCGGCGTTGTGAAGGCTGTAGAGCAGCGTGCGCGAGGCGTTCGTGGGGTCGGTGACGTGGCGCCCGGTGAGGCGGAACGCAAGCCAGGAGTCCACGGTGCCCAGCCGCAGCGTCCCTTTGTCCGCGGCAGACCGCACGGCGGGCACGTTCGCCAGCATCCACTCCCACTTGGTGGCGGAGAAGTAGGGGTCCAGCGGGAGTCCCGTCCGCTCCCGCACGGCAGGCTCCCAACCCTGCGCGCGGACCTCCTCGCAGCGCTCCGTGGTTCGCCGGTCCTGCCACACAATGGCCCTGCACAGCGGCTCCCCGGTCGTGCTGTCCCAAGCCACGGCGGTCTCGCGCTGGTTGGTGATGCCCAGCGCCATTACCGGCCGCCCTCCGCACTGCTCCAGCGCCTGGCCCACCACCGTGATGGCCGACTCGAGGATCTCCCCCGCGTCATGCTCCACCCACCCGGGCCGCGGGTAGTGCTGCCGGTGCTCCCTGTAAGCGGAAACGACGGGCATCCCCCGCCCATCAAACAGCACGCAGCGAACCCCGGTGGTGCCGGCATCCAGCGCCGCTACCAAGGCATCCAAAGACATGGGCTTCCTCCCTGCCACAGTCTACCACGGCAACCACCGCTGGGTCGCCAGGCCTCCACAGCGCCGTTACAGACCCCCTAGCCGGCGGCCAGGTACCACTTCACCACCAAGGGACCAAGAGGGGCAAGGGGGCTCAGGGGACTGACGGGGCTTAGGGGTAGAGACCCAGGGCGTTCATCTGAGGCCCTTCCCCTAAGCCCCCTGAGCCCCGTAAGCCCCCTCAGTCCCCTGAGCTAGTGGCCCGCCTCCGCGCCTCGCTGTAGGAGTTGGCGGGCGTTGTCGATACATGGAATGACTACCAGATCACGCATGGGCAGGCCTGCAGGGCTGCCTTCGCGCGTCCGGTCCTCGTCTTGGCGGGGCCCTGGCCTTGGTGCCGCATCCCAGGGCTGCGTGGGGTTCCGTTGCTGGTCGCGCGTCGCACTGGGTGCGAACCCAGGGAGGTCTGGCATCGTGAACCGCCGGCCGAAACACATAGAGGGCTTCACCCTCATAGAGCTGCTGATCGTCATCGCCGTGGTGGCCATTCTGTGCTCCATCGGCGTTCCCGGACTCCTGGCCGCCCGCAAGGCAGGCAACGAGGGAGTCGCTATCCCCACCCTGAAGTCCATGGTCGCCGCCGAGGAGACCTACAAGAACCGCAACCTGGGCGGCACCAACTGCTACGCCAACCTGGCGCAGCTCGTCAGCGCCAGCCATCTGTCGTTCCCAGAGGACAACCACGACGGCAGCTTCACCGCCTCCCAGTACCGCTACAGCACCGTCGAATGCACCGCGTCCGGCTACGCCCTGAAGGCGGAGCCGCTCTCGGCTTCCGCTGGAGGCCGGTGCTTCGCGGTCACCGAGGATGGGTACATCCGCGAGAAGGCTGCCAGCGTGCTGACGGAGTCCACCGGGGCGCAGTTGCGAGGCCTCTCCATCGTGGCTAGGTAGCGGCGCGAGCCAGGGCATCGACCTGTGGGGGATAACCCTGTCGGCGGCCGTGAGGCGCGCGGGCGGGCGTTTCAGCGCTTTACTGAGGGTTAGCTGGTTCCCAAGTCTGGTGGCAGGCCGGAGGGCTCACCTACATCGCGAGGTCACTCTCCGGAGTACGAGGCACCATGCCGGGCATCCGCGCGTGGTGACCCGCTCCGCGTCATCGAAAGGACTCCCTTTGAGCTCACTGTCAGTGAAGCGAACCACCCGGTCGCTGGGGCTTGCCCTGCTGGCGTCGGCCGTCTTGGCCGCGCCCGCCGCCCTTCCCGCGCGCGCCCAGGACGACGAGGCCAACAAGCCCGCCATCACGGGCGGCGTCGAGATGGACGTGAACAGCCGCTACGTGTGGCGCGGCATCCCCTTCAGCAAGGCTGCCGTGCTTCAGCCCTCCGCCTGGGTGACCTGGAAGGACTTCACCCTCACCGCCTGGGGCAACTACCCCCTCACCAAGGAGGCGAATCAGGGCACCTTCAATGAGGCCGACCTTTACCTCAACTACTCCCACAGCTTTGGCAAGCTGACCGTCAAGCCGGGCCTCTACTTCTACTCCTACCCGAACCAGCACGGAGTGGCCGGCACCACCGAGGCTGAGCTCAAGTTCTGCTACCCCGTGGGCTCCATGACCGCCTACACCACGCATACCTTCGACGTGGGCCACTTCAGCGGCGCCTACTACGGCGACCTGGGCATCACGCACTCCAAGAACCTCGGGCCCAAAACGACCTGCGACACGGGCATCAGCGTGGCCTGGGGCTCCTCCAAGTTCATGGACGCCTACACCGGCCTGCCCAAGGGCGGCCTGGGCGCGATCACCGCCTCCCTGGGCTTCCGCCACGCTCTGGGCCATGGCTTCTACCTCCGCCCTCACCTCTGCTACAGCCGCCTGATGGACAAGGACATCCGCAGGCAGGTTCACGAGGGCAGCCTCTTCACGGGCGGCGTCGCCCTGGGCTGGGAGTTCTAGCCCAATCCCATAGTCAGCGTCCAGGAACCACCTCACCACCAAGGGTCGCGTACGAGCACGCGATACACCAAGACACCAAGACACCAAGAGAAGCTACCCTGGGTCCTTCTCTGTGTAGCTCTGTGCCCTCTGTGTCTCTGTGGTAGGGCCTTTGCTGCCCTTCTTGGTGGTGAGGTAGTCCTTGGACGCTGACCCGGTGTGCTCTACCCCCCTCCTTCACCGGCCCCAGCAGGGCGGATCCCCCTTGCCTCGAAAAGGGGTATCGTTACCGAAGGAGGATGACGATGCCCAGCTCTAGCTACCCCCCTCTGCCCAACCGCTCCCTCAGTTTCCTTTTCCTGACCCTCGCCCTGGTCGGCTCCGGCCTGTCCGCCCTCCGCGCTGCCCCCGTCTCTCGCGACGCTAAGGTGGACCCGATCCGCTTCTACGAGCAGGCCCGGAAGGAGTTCGCCGCCAATCGGCCGGAAGCCGCCGCCGATACGCTGGACCTGGCCGCCAAGGGTGTCCTGCGCATCCCCACGGGAGCCGCTGACTCCAGCAAGGCCTTCAAGGTCTACGGCCTGCTGAGAGAGATGGCCACTCGAACTCGCGAGCAGGCCGGGATGCAGGCCACCAGGAAGAACCGCAAGCAGGCCCTGCGCCTGTGCGACCAGATCCGGGAGATCGGGACTCAGTTGGCCGATTCCGAGGACGCCAACCTGGTCACCGGCCTGGTGGCCGTAGCCATCCTTCGCATGTCCTCGCAGTCGCGCGGCTCCGTTCTCCAGCTCCTGGGAGACAAGGCCGCCGCCAAAACAGAGGCGGACAACCTGAAGGGTCGTCAGTCGCTCTATGACCGCACGGTTCAGCCTCGCGTTGATGCCCTTGCCACCCAGAAGGTGAAGGCCACTCCGAAGGACGAGAAGCAGCTCGTCAAGGACATGACCGCCATCTGGCGCTGAGCACCTGCCGTACTGGGCTGCCGCATAGCGTCAATCACACGTCGCGTTCGTGCTACACACGGTTCGTACGCGTGGCCGCCAGCGGTACTCCCGCGGCGGCCCATCCCTTGTCTCCGCGTAGCCACTGAGCCCCCCAGTCTGACCACCGAGGGGAGGGGCCGTGACGTCAGGATCGCCAGGGAGAGGAGGTGCGCCTGAAGATGGACGAGCGGAACGAGAAGTACCTGAAGGTTAAGGAGGAGCAGGCACGCCAGGCCCGTGAGCAGGGCACGGCGGGCACTCACCCCGCCGGAGCGGACCGCCTGCCGCCTGGCCAGTACCTGACCCGGGGCTTTCCCGTCCTGGACCTGGGGATCCGCCCGGACTTCGATCCCCAGGCCTGGACCCTTGCAGTCACCGGCGAGGTGGAACGGCCGGCCCGCTACACCTGGCAGGAGCTGCAAGAGCTGCCCTCCGTTGACCTGGTGGCCGACTTCCACTGCGTCACCCGCTGGAGCAAGTACGACGTCCACTGGCGCGGCGTGCCCTTCCGCGCCCTGGCCGAGGCCGTGGGTGTCCGCCCCTCCACCACCCACGTCGTGGCGGCCTGCGGGGACCGCTACACCACCAACCTTCCGCTGGAAGCCATGATGGACGACGACGTCCTCATCGCCTACGAGCTCGAGGGAAAGCCGATCCCCCTCGAACACGGCGGCCCGGTGCGGACCCTGGTCCCCAAACGCTACGCCTGGAAGAGCGCCAAGTTCCTGCGCGAGCTCCACTTCCTGGACCACGACGAGCCCGGCTTCTGGGAGACTCGGGGCTACCACAACGACGCCGACCCCTGGCGCGAGGAACGGTTTGGATAGGGCGGGTCGTTAGGTCGTTGGGTCGTTGGGGAAGGGCCTCAGAGGGTGGGAGGTAGTGCGTGTGGCGGGAATCCGTGCCCAGCGGCCGTCCGCCCGGCGGCGAATCGCCGGGCTCCGAGGCGCAATCCCGCTGAACCGGGGTTCTGAACCAAAGCTGCACCCTGGGGTCATAACCCTCCTTTAGGAGGATTGAGCCCCTGAGCCCGGCGATTCACCGCCGGGCGGACGGCCGCTGGGCACGGATTCCCGCCACACGCACCACCTCCCACCCTCTGAGGCCCCTCCCAACGACCTAACAACCCAACGACCCAACGACCCTTCCCCTAGAAGTCACCAATGGCCATCGCAGGAGTGGGACTGGGCGCGAACCGTGGGGACCGGCTGAGGACCCTCGTCCGCGCGGTGGGGCTGCTGCGGCGGTGCGGAACGCTTCTGGCGCTCTCCTCCGTAGTGGAGACAGAGCCCTTCGGTGAGCCGGACCAGCCCCGCTTCCTCAATCAGGTGCTGCTGCTGGAGACCGAGCTCAGCCCTCGGGAGATGCTTCGACACCTGAAGTCTCTGGAGCGCCGGCTAGGACGTACACCCACCTACCGCTGGGGGCCGAGGGAGATTGACCTCGACCTGCTCTTCCACGGCTCCCTGCGACTGGAGTGGCCCGGCCTCTCGCTGCCCCACCCAGGCCTCTGCGAGCGCGGCTTTGTGCTAGAACCTCTGCTCGAGATCGCCCCCGAGTGGGCACGCTTCTGGTGCCCTGCCTCCCCCTACCTTCGGCCACTCACCTCACCTACGGAAGGAGCGTCACCCATGACTCAGGGCATCGACCACCTGGCCATCGCCGCCAGGGACACCCAGGCGCTGGCGGACTGGTATTGCCGGGTCCTGGGCTTCGAGGTCATCTTCACCAGCCAGAAGAACCCACCCACCTTCCTTGTCCGCCGCGGAGCCCACGCTCTGGAGATCATGCCCTCCAACGACAGCGCGCCGGTGCCCCACGCCTTCTTCGACCCGGGCATCCGGCACATCGCCCTCAGCGTCGCGGACTTCGACGCCGCCTACCAGCAACTCCAGGCCGAGGAAGTCGCTGGCCTCGAGTCCCCCGGCGAGGCCGCCGGCGGTGGTCGCCTAGCCAACTTCCTCGACCCCGAAGGCAACCAGCTCCAAATCGTCTGGCGCCCCTCTCCCCTGGCAAACCTGCCCGCGGAAGGCATGAGTGGGTGAGGGGCCGCGCAAGCGCGGCCTTGGGGTGAGGGGGCGAAAGAGCCCCAGAGGGAACGTCAATGAGGCGACCGGCGCCGCCGGGAATGCCATTCCCGGCTGACGCAGAGGCGCCCCTCCGGGGCTTACCACGCTCAGAGGCGCCGCAACGCCGAAGGCGCTCCGGCCTGCTTCAGCCCCGGAGGGGCGCCTCTATGTCAGCCGTGGGTGGCACCCACGGCGCCCGGTGGCGCCTCCACCCATCACCCTCTCTGAGGCCCTTTGCCCCCCACCCCTTCACCCCCTCATGCCTCTGCCGGGCATGACAGCCGGGCCCCATCGGCGAAGTGTAGGCTAACGCCCAACACCGCTGCCCTCCACCATTTGCCCGACTTCTGGAGGCTGGTCGCCCTCAAGCGGCTGGCCACCCTGCTGAAGGAGGGCGGGAAGCTCTACCTCATGGACGTCGTCTACTCCTTCGGACCCGAGGAGGATCACGAGGCCGTCTTCGAGCAGATGATGGAGAAGCAGTTTCGCCAAGTGGATGCCTCCTTCGCCCAGGACATCCACACGGACATCTGCCGCGAGTACATGACCATGGACTGGGTGCTGGAGGGCCTCCTCACCCGCGCCGGCTTCACCATCGAGGAGGCCGTCTACGCCCCCACCCGCACCTCTGCCGCCTGTTGGTGTCGGAGGGCTGCCACCTGCCGGTAACACTGCCGCCTCCCAACCCCATCTTTGGAGCGCACGGAAGGACACCCCATGTCGAACGCTGAGAGCCAGAGCACGCGCTGGGAGCTGGAGACCGCCCACGGCATCCGCTGGGAGGTCGCTGCGGACCGTAGGCTTCCCCACGAGGACCACCTGGAGATGAGCGGACAGCAGGTCTCCGTCATCGTGCGCTACGCCGTGGATGAGGAGCGCCACCTCGACCTCTCCCGCGAGGTCATCTGGCCCACGCTCCGCCTGAAGGCCGACGACGTGCGGGGCTACCTGAGGCGAGTGTATGGGCCCGAGGTCGGTCCCACTCTTTACACCGACGGCCGCCCGCTGTCCCCCGGCCCGCTGCGCCGCGTGCTGTTCGACGGGGTGCTCACCTTCCAGCACGAGGCGGTCGACGGCCTCAAGGTCACCCGCCGGCTCTTCCCCTCCGCCGACAGCCGCACGGTGGTGGAGCGCTGGACCGTTCACAACCAGGGCGAGGGCGTCCGCCGCCTGGAGCTTGACCCCTGGCTGCGCGAGGAGCGCGAGGGCGGAGAGCTCGGCCGCTTCGCCATCGAGGGCCGGCTGTGCGACAACGCCCCCGTCGCGCTTGAACCTGGCCGAGCCTGGCACTTCAACCTGCTGTTCCTGGCCTGGCGTGCCGAGGAGCCCGGCGCCGAGGAGCTGGACATCCCGCAGCAGGACACGCCCCCCGCCCACTGCGGCGCGGAGGGCAAGGACCGGGGCCTAGGCGAGGAGCGGGGGCGGGCCGCGCTGATCGCCAGGGTGAACCGCTGCCTCCGCCTGGTGACGCCCGACCCCGTGCTGAACCGCGCCTTTGAGCTGGCCAAGCTGAGGGCCGCCGAGAGCGTCTTCCTGACCAAGATGGGCCTGGTGCACTCCCCGGGCGGCGGGCGCTACTACGGCGGCGTCTGGGCCAACGACCAGGCGGAATACTCCGGCCCCTCCTTCCCCTTCCTGGGAGAAGAGGTCTCCCAGGAGGCCGCCCTCAACGCCTACCGCATCTACGCCGGGGCCATGACCCCCGCCTTCGAGATGCTCCCCTCCTCCTTCGAGGTCGAGGGCGACGTCTGGTTCCACGCCGGCGGCGACCGGGGCGACGCGGCGATGGTCGCGTATGGCGCTTCCCGCTTCGCCCTGGCGCGCGGGGATGCCGGGATCGCGCGGGAGCTCTGGCCCTCCATCCAGTGGTGCCTGGAGTACTGCCGGCGCAAGACCAACGCGGCGGGGGTCGTGGAGTCCGACACGGACGAGCTGGAGGGCCGCTTCTCCACCGGCACCGCGAACCTCTCCACCTCCACGCTGGCCTACGGCGCGCTCGTCTCCGCCTCCGACCTTGGTCGTGCCCTGGGCGACGAAGAGGCGGCCGGCGACTATCGCCACCGCGCCGAAGTGCTGCGCGCGGCCATCGAGAGCTACTTCGGGGCGGAGGTGGAGGGCTATCGCACCTACCGCTACCACGAGGGCAACACGGTGCTCCGTGCCTGGATCTGCCTGCCGCTGACCATGGGCATCACGGAGCGCCAAGAGGGCACCGTCCGCGCGCTCTTCTCCCCTCGGCTGTGGACCCCAGACGGCCTCGCGACCCAGGCGGGCGAGATCACCTTCTGGGACCGCAGCACCCTCTACGCGCTGCGGGGCGTCCTCGCTGCCGGGGAGACCGAAGTTGCCCTCCAGCACCTCGCCGCCTACTCCCACCGCCGGCTCCTGGGCGACCACGTGCCCTATCCCGTGGAGGCCTACCCCGAGGGCGGCCAGGCGCACCTCTCCGCCGAGAGCGCCCTCTACTGCCGCGTCTTCACGGAGGGCCTCTTTGGTATCACCCCCACCGGCCTGCGCGCCTTCCGCTGCCTACCCCGCCTCCCCCACGACTGGCCCTCCATGGCCCTGCGAGGCATCGCCGCCTTCGGGGGCGGCCTGGATCTGGAGGTCTCCCGAGAGCCGAAGGGCGTCCGCATCGCCGTCACCCGCGGCGCCGAGGTCCTCCTAGAAGGCCGCTTCCCCGAAGGCGAGCCCGTGGAAGTGATCGTGGGGTAAGAGGGCCTCCTGCCCGCATCCTCCTCCCATCGGGGGCTGTCCTTTCCCCTCCTCTTCCCGTTTGGGGAAGAGGAGGGGAAAGGACGGCCTGGGGGCGAGGGTACGTGTCTTGGGGTACCGCAAGGTCGCTCTCGTCAACGCGAGGCGAGGCATCGCCAGCACGGAGCCCTCTTCCCGCATCGGGAAGAGGGTTGGGAGATAGGACAGCGGGCAGAGGGCTGGGAGACAGGAACACCTGGACACAGGACCGCAGCCCCCTGCACGCCTTCAGCGACCGTGCTACCATGGGCCATCTCATCGGCTTCGGGGCACGGCGGGGTGCTCCGGGGCCACGCTGTTCCGTTTGGGAGGCTTCCGTGAGGCACCCACGTCGTATGCGACTCGCCCCTTCGTACCTCCGCTGCCTCTCCCCGTGGCCCTTGTGCTTCGCTCTGCTCCTGTGCGCCGCGTCTCTGGGCGCCGCTTCCTCCGACGACCCCACCCGGGCTCTGGACGCCAGGGTCTCCCTCAAGGCCAACGCCCTCGACCTGGGAGACTTCGTGGCCCGCCTGCGTCAGAGGAGCGGCGTGCCTCTGGTGGTGGACCGCGGAGTGGTGGAGGAGCGGGTCACCGCCCGGCTGCGTGACCGCTCCCTGAAGGAGATCTTTGCCGGCCTCAAGGGCCTCTTCGGCTACGTCCTCCGCTACGACAAGCCCAGCGAGACCTTCTTCGTTATCGAGGGCGAGCATCTCCGCCGAGCGGGGGAGCTGAGGGCGAGGGAGCGCGCCGCCTTCCAGTCTCGGCTCCGCGAGTTCCGCAGGGCCCTGGCGAAGGACCCCAAGCTCCGCGCCGAGTTGACGCTGCCCCTTCGAGCTCTGCTGGATGTCCCCGACGGGGCCCTGAACAGCCTCGACCAGCATCCCCTGGAGATCCCCTTCTCTCAGTTGGCCCCGGACGCCCAGGCGGCGGCCCGCGAGTACATGGCGGCGCGGCGCGGTGGTCGCACCCTTGAGACCATGAGGGGGCCCACCGACCAGGAGATCCAGCAGTCGAAGGTCATCGTGAGGGTGATGGGGGAGGGAACCCGCCGGGACCTGGTGGTGCTCTACAAGACCGCGACAGACATGAGTGGCCCCGTGGTGCTCTCCAGCAGGAGGAGCCTTGAGGAGCTCCGCCGGAACGGGGGGCAGATGGATGGCTCGGGGCTCTCCACCCGCAGGACCGGCCCCGGCGAGCAGCCCTTCAGCCTGAAGGACTACGACCCCGGCTACACGCCGCAGAACCCCCGGGGGGCCGCCGGGCTGCCCGCCCTGGCGCCGCGCGACCCCGAGCTGGAGCGCCGGGTGAGCCTGAGCATCAAGCCCCAGCTTCCGCTCAGCAGCTACACCGGCGCCCCCTGGGAGCCCTTGGCCCCGCTCGACGAGGTGTACCAGGGGGTGGCGGAACAGGCCGACCTGGACTTCCTGGCCGACAGCTACCCCGCGCAGGAGTCGGTCCGGGCCTGGGACACCGAGGAGATGCCCCTTGCGAAGGCGTTGGGCGAGGTGGCCCAGACCGCCGGGTGCGGGTTGAGCAAGTCGGGCGGCCTCTACCTGTTCCGATCCAACACGTGGATCGACGACTACCCGAACCTGGTGTCCGCCGCACTCACCCGCAAGTGGCTCCGCTTCTGGGCCGTGCGCTTCGACGCGGTGACGCGGCCGGTAGACGTGTGGGAGCTGGCCGGCATGGCGGCGCTGGTCAGGCCCGAGTCGCTTCGGCAACTAGAAATCCACTTCCGGTGGGCGCGCGGAGCCAGTTCCGCCAACTTCGCCCTGGCGCTCTTCGCGCGGCTCTCGGAGGAGCAGCGGAAGCAGATGCTGAGCGAGGAAGGCTTGGCGCTGGAGAGCCTGCCGCCGGAGCTCCGGCGCGTTCCGCTGGACCGCCTGATGGAGGCGCAGCGGAGGACCTGGGAGCCGCTCCTCAAGGAGCCCGGCCAGCGCCTGCGGATCCGGGTAAGCCAGAACTCCTTCGCGGCCGAGTGTCGCCGGAACGGCGGCTGGACCACCTTCCAGACGGTCCCCCGCCCAACGCCCCTTCAGGACGGCCCCTTCTGGCCCACCAGGGGTCCCACGCCGGGGCCAAGGTTCTGATCCGCGCAGGCGCGGCGCCCCGCGATCCGCGGCGGGGACGCGAGTGTGTGGGGCCGGAGATGCGCACGCCGGGGATGCCATCTCCGGCTGACATAGAGCCGCCCCTCCGGGGCTTCGGGCAGGCGGTGCCGCCCCAACGCTGTCGAGCCGCCTGCCGGCTTCAGCCCCGGAGGGGCGCCTCTACGTCAGCCAGGGGTAACACCCCTGGCGCACCCTGGCGCCCCCAGGCGCACCCCCACAAACAGCGGCGCCGAGAGACCCTCACGGATCCCTCGGCGCTCACTCTCTCGCTGGCTCTCGGACCGGCACGCGCTGACCGGAAGCCACTCCTCAGGTCCGAGCTATGGGCAGCCCGGACCGCTCTTCGTTCTACTTCGCCGCCCAGTCTCCCGGAGTCGTGCCGCCGCAGACCCCCGAGCCAGCGCTCTTCTCCAGCGGATCGAAGGGGTGGAACATGAACTTGTTCGCCGTGTCGTTGATCTTCCAGCGGTTGTACCACTTGGCGTGGCCGTCCGCGAAGACCATGTTCACGCCGTCCTGATGCCGGTCGATGGCGATGCGCTCGATGCCCGCCTTGTTGGGTCCAGGGATCTTGCCGTTCTTGGCGATCGGCTGAGTGTGCGTGGGCCACGCGTCAATCCAGATGCCGTCCGACTCGAAGAAGGTCTCAGAAGGGCTCTTGAAGTCCGCCTCATTGCAGCCATAGGTCCAGCCGTTGTGGGCGTAGGAGCCGATGGCGGAGCCCGCCTGCGTCTCCGTGCCGTTGCCCCACTGCCACTGATGGCTGGCGTCCTGAGCGAACCCCCCAGCAACTGGGTCCGTCGTGCTGGGGCAGATGAAGACGTTGCTGCCGGACGACTGGGTGCTGCGGGCCCCCTTCAGCAGGCCCTTCAGGGGCGATATCCACAGAGACAGCGCGGTATCATAGTGCGGATAGTCGCCGTTGTAGTTGATGGTGTACTGCAGCATCGCCTTGGCGATCTGCTGCTGGTTGCTCAGACAGGACTGGGTGCGCGCCTTCTCACGTGCCTTGGCGAAGACCGGGAAGAGGATTGCCGCCAGGATTGCGATGATGGCGATGACGACCAACAGCTCGATGAGCGTAAAGCCTCGTCGTCTTGAAGGATGCATGGAACACCTCCGAAGGGTTGGATGAGAACTCAGCCGCCTGACTCTCTCGCCGGGGGCGGAAGGAGTGACCCACATCGGTGCTCGCCAGGCTATTGGGTGTGATAACGTTTCCACAATCCCTTCCCTTTTCCTCCCGGCGGCTTCTGGACACC
>DASXUI010000600.1:0-2308 GCA_036504955.1 Armatimonadota bacterium | reverse complement strand
TGCCCACATCTTCGTCCAATCGACAGGTGGCGGTATCTGCGGAGCTGGGATACCAGATATGCCGCTGTCTTCATGCTGCCGGGGCCCTCTTAGGAACAGCAGACATCAGCCGCCGTCAAGCTCAGGATCAGGGCAGCAGCGCCGACTTGCCTGCCTGCCAGCGCCGAGATGTGGGTATAAGACAGGGTGTAAGGGCCTCGGAGGGCGGGGGTTGGGGACCTGAAGAGGTGAAGAGGCGAAGAGGCGAAGAGGTGAAGAGGTGAGCAAGGCCTCAGTGGAAGGGGGGAGGGCGGAGACTCGGGAGCGTGCGCCAGGCGGCGCCGTGGATGTTATCCCATAGGCGTTAACTTTGCGAGACCAGGTAGGGAACCGTGAGGTTCGCGCCCCGAAGGGCTTGGTTAGGACGTCGGCGAGGCGGTTCTGCCAAGAGGCGTAAGAGCCCCGGGGGACCCGCCAAGAGAGGGCCCAGGGGGCAGGGACCCAGCAAGAGCAGGAAGAGGAGCAACCTCAAGAGGCTCTCCAGAAGCCACAGGGAGCAGTGCTGCCCCCGGTAGCCCGGCTTCCCAGGGGGAAAAAGGCGCCTCCAGGCGGAGGCGCTGCAGCAGAAGCGCGGCCAGCAGTTTGGCCCAGAGGAAGGCTTCTACGCTGCGCGGGTCCTGGGCGGGGATTGTCGAGAGCTGCAGCAGGCTCTTGAGCCTCTTGAAGCAGAGTTCTACCTGCCAACGGAAACGGTAGAGCTCCAGAAGCTCCGCCGCCGAGGCGGCCTCGGGAGGCAGGCTGGTCAGCACAAAGAAGAACTCACAGGCCCGCAGGGTGCGGGGGTCCACCCCGCTCTGCTTGCGCTGGGCCGTCGCTCGGGCCTGCGCTTGGGCCTGGCGCACCTGCTCGGGCTCTCGGCGCAGGGCCACCAGTCGGGCGGGCAAGGCGGGCGTGCCCTGGCGAGGGTCGGGCGCGATCCACACGGGAAAGTCCCCGGGGGCGTCTTGGGGCAGCGTATCCAGGGCCTCCAGCAGGTCGAAGGGTTGGCCGTCGGGCTGCAACAAGGGAAGGTTGCGCCAGGGGAAGCGGACCAAAAGGTGGGCCTGGCTCTGGCGCAGCAGCGCCAGGGTGCGGCGCTGAGGATAGCCTCGGTCGGCCAGGAGGAGGTCTCCGGGCTGGGGTGCGCCCCGCTCCAGGCTCTCGGCGCCCCGGGCATCGGTCAGTTCCAGAGCACTGATGGCCAGGGTCTGCAGGTCCCAGGTCAGATGCAGCCGATAGTCGGTGCCACGGCTTCCCGGCACCCGCAGGGCCGTGGCATCGACCAGCCGCAGGCGTCCCAGGGGAGCCGAGGCGAGGGAAGGCGGGGCTGGAGGCAGGAGCTCCCGCACCAGATGGGCCAATCAGGGACCAGCGCGCTGGAGGCGCTTGAAGAGAGCCACGGCGCTCAGATCGGCCCAGCCCCCTAGCTGGGCGAGGACGACGGTGGCTCGCAAGGAAGGGCGCGGGGCCATCACGTAGCACAGGAGTAGTCGGAGCAACTCCAGGGGAGAGGCGAGGGCTCGGGCGCGTTGGAAGGCGCCGAGTCGTCGTGCACTCGCCTCCAGGTCCGCCGGGAGGAGCTTCACCCAGCAGTCCCAGTCCTCAGGGAAGGGGTTAGGTAGCTTCATATTCTGTTCCTAACCCCCACGAGCGAACTCTACACCTAGACCCAGACCCAAAGTAAACGCCTATGGGGTAACACCCACGGCGCCACCTGCGGCGATTCGCTCGCTCCTCGGAATCCGGCCCGGCCCTGTAGGCCCTTGGCCCCCTCATTTCTCAAGCCGCACGTCCGCCCAGTCCACGGATCTGACCGAGTCGTCCCACGGGGCGTCGCCGAGTGCCTCCAGGCGGAGGGTCCTCACCCCGGAGACGCCCACGTTCAGTTCTGTGGGCGGGGAATCCCACCGGAAGGGCTCAGAGCGGAAGAGCTCCTTGCCATCCCCCTTCACCACGAACCGAACGCTGAGCCCTGGCTTGGCCGCGGCCGCCCGGTATCCCGGCTCCAGACCGATCACCCCTCGTAGGCGCTTCCAGCCGCCACCCTCCAGGTCGTACTCCGCGATGGCATCGTTCCGCTGCTCCGTGAGCACCCCAAGGCCGTGCGCGTAGGTCTTGCCGCCCAGCAGTAAGGGCTGGCCTGTCCAGCCTCTTCCCCGCATGACCGAAACGAAAGGACCCTCCGCCAGCGTCTCCAGCACCGTGTCCAGGTAGAGGCTGAAGTCCTGGACGCGGGTGTCAGCGTGGACGGGGGTGTCGCGAACCGGGGCCTGGGCTCTGACAGCCGAGT
>DASXUI010000599.1:0-4423 GCA_036504955.1 Armatimonadota bacterium | reverse complement strand
GCCCGTGTCGGTCACCTCGCAGCGAAGGACCGCGTGCGTAGGCTCCTCGGACTCCAGGTGAACTTGGAGGCAGACCTCGCCCACCTCCGTGAACTTGATGGCGTTGCCGATGAGGTTCGTTGCCACCTGACGCAGCCGGGTGGGATCGCCCACCACCAGGGCGGGCACGTTGGGGTCCATCGCGAAGATGAACTCCAGTCCCTTGGAATGCGCCCGGTTGGCGAGCAGGTCCGTCATCTCCTCCAGAGTGCCCCGCAGCTCGAAGGGGACTCTCTCCAACTCCAGCTTCCCGGCCTCGACCTTGGAGAAGTCAAGAATATCGTTGATGACGCCCATCAGCAGCTCGGCGCTGTTGGCGATGGTGTCGGTGTACAGGCGCTGGTCGCCACTGAGCTCCGTGCCCTGCAGCAGGCCGGCCATGCCCATGATTCCGTTCATGGGCGTGCGGATCTCGTGGCTCATGTTCGCCAGGAACTGGCTCTTGGCCCGGTTCGCGGACTCGGCTTCGTCTCGAGCCACCTTAAGAGCATCTCCGGTGTGCTCTAGGCCCTCCAGCATCCCGTTCACTTCGCGGGCGAGCCGAGAGAGCTCATCGTGGCCGCCCTGGTGGACTCGGGCCGACATGTCGCCCCGCGCGCCAATCTCGACCACGTCCTTGCTCAGCCCCCCGAGGCGCCGCAGCACCAGGCCGTCCAGCATCAACACTCCGGCAACCGCGGAGAGGAGGGCCAGGCCGGCCAGGGAGACCCAAATGGAGTGTATACTGGCCTCGGCTTGAGCCATCACCTCGCGTTCGATGTTGGCGCGCATCACCAGGATGGGCTTCTCATCCACGTCGCGCAGCAGGCGGTAACCGGAGAGCACCGGTCCCCTTGGCACGATCTCAGTGGAGTCCCCTCTGAGGGCGCGGCAGGCGCGTCTCATATCGGCCGGAAGCCGCGGATCCTCCAGGCCGCCAACCAACAGGGGGAGCCTGGCGAGCTCGCTGATACCGTCTACGCGGGTGGAGTCCAGCCACCGGCCGAAGAACAGCGCGCCGTGCGAGGGGCCCCGGCGCCCACTGGTTAAGACGGGGATCGATGCCACCAGGGCGGGACCCTCGGCCATCTGCACCAGGCCGGACACCTCCTGCCCGGCAAGGGGTCCCCGGACCAGCGAGGACGTGGTGACAAGGTGGGTCAGGATGGGTCTCTTGAGTCGCCCCCATGTGTCCTGGGCCCGGTTGTGGGCGGCCCCATACACCAGCTTGCCCGATGGCCCCAGGATCGCCATGAAGTCAATCTTGGTGGTCGATAGCGATGACCCAGCCAGGTTGGCCTTGATGTACCTGGCATTCCTGTCCAGCGCGAAGGCGTAGGTGTCGTCCCAGTAGGCCCAGTCCTCGGCATGCGTGACAAGAGACGCCACCTGGCTGGCAAGAACATCCGTCACGACCTGCATCTGACGCTGCGCGTCACGCCTCTCCAGGCGCTGGAACCCTTGTAGGGTGATGCCTGACAAGACGTAACTGAGGAGGGCGTGTGCAACGCCCACCAGCACGATGATGGCTAGGAAGGTCTTCGCTCGGAGTGTCATGGCGGTCATACGGGATCTTCGACTCACTTCGGTGAGCCCTTAAGGGCTTAACCCGCATAGTGCACGAGGCGCTTGCGCGTCGCGCATGGCGCGGGCTTCCACCCGCTCTCGTGAATGACGCAGGTTAGGGGAGCGTATCGGCGCATCCATGGTAGGGGAGGCAATCGTCACCGTGGGGCGCGACCCCGGTCCAGGTATGGACGCCTGCCCAGCGAAGTCTGAGGTGATGGAGTTCCCGCCTTGGCCTTGGATGCTCCGGTGACCCCCCGTCTGCCGGCTCCACGCACACTGACCTCAGGAGACCCCCAACCCCATGGAGCGGTTCAGACTCTTCACGACCCAGCCGATCGAGGGTCCGCGCGCCACGCTGCGGGTGGACGCCTCCCGGCCGGCGACCTTCACCATCGACCGCCGGATCTTCGGTAACTTCCTGGAGCATCTTGGAGGCTGTGTCTACGGTGGGGTGTGGGGCCAGATCCTGCTCAACTCCAGCTTCGAGAGGGACCCGAGGATCTCCAGGGACGTGGCTCGCCTGCCCTGGCCCTGGGAGCCCCTGGGCGACGTGAAGGCCACGGCCGTGAAGATGGCCGCCAACTCCGAGCTGAGCGCGCGCCTGGAGGGCCGTGGACCCGAGGCCGGCGTGCGTCAGCGCGTCTTCCTTCCCAGCCACCGCGAGAGCCGCTACGAGGGATACCTCTACCTGCGCGCGGAGGGGGACGTCAACCGCGTGCAGGTCAGCCTGCGAAACGCCCGGGACGGCGGGGAGCCCCTGGCCCAGGCAGAGCTGCAGGGGATCCCGGGCACCTTCAGGCGCTTCCCCTTCCGCCTGCAGGTGGACCCAGAGGAGGCGCCGCCCCTGCGGCCCGTGGACTTCTGCGTGACCTTCACCGGTCCCGGAACCGTGTGGGTGGACCAGGTTCTGTTGTTCCCCAGAGACGCCGTCCACGGGATCGATCCGGACATCATCAAGGTAGCCAAGGACTGGAACATCCCCCTGCTGCGCTACCCCGGCGGCAACTTCGTCAGCGGCTACCACTGGCGAGACGGCATCGGCCCCCGAGACCAGCGGCCTTCCTATCCCAACCCCGCCTGGGATGGCATGGAGACCAACCAGTTCAGCACCGACGAGTTCATGCGCTTCTGCGGGCTGATCGATGCCAAGCCCCACTTCTGCGTGAACATCGGCACCGGCACCCCCGATGAAGCCGCGAGCTGGGTGGAGTACATGAACGGCAGGGCCGACACGCCCATGGGCCGCATGCGCGCGGAGAACGGCCACGCCAAGCCCTACGGCGTGAAGCTGTGGGAGGTCGGCAACGAGATCTACGGCGAGTGGCAGATTGGCCACTGCAGCGCCCTGGAGAACGCGCGCCGCTACCGGGCCTTCTCCCAGGCGATGCTGAGGGTTGACCCCTCCCTGGAGCTAATCGGGAACGGGGAAGCGGCGGACAACGACTGGAACCAGACCCTCATCCGGGAGTGCGGGCCGCTGCTCCGCCACATCTCTCTGCATCCGCTGGTCTCCCTGCCGGGCGGCCTGCAGGATCGCTTCAGCCTGGAGGAGATCTACTACTCGTCCATGGCCCACCCCTGGGACTTCGAGGATCGCTTCCTCCCCAATCTTAGAAGCCAGATTCAGGCCGATGCCCGCACACCGGACAACGTCACGGCGGCGATCACGGAGTGGGGCATCATCGTGGGGGGAGAGTGGGGCGAGACCCTGCGGTACCCGCACGCGGAGAACCAGGGCGGCGCCGTCTACAGCGGCTGCTTCCTAAACGCCCTCATCCGCTCGGGCGAGATCGTCTCCGTCGCCAACATCACGGGCCTGCTGCACGGCGGCGGCATGAAGAAGCGCCGAGAGAAGGTCTATGTGGACCCCATGTACTGGGCCCTGAAGCTCTATGCGGACAGCGGCGCCCACAAGGCGGTGGCGACGGCGGTGGAAGGTGCCTGCTACAGCGTTCCGCGCCGCGGCTTCCTGCCCGCCGTGGAGAGGGTTCCCTACCTTGACGTCGTCGCCTGCCTGAACCGGAGCGGCTCGGAGCTAACCCTCTTCGTCACGAACCGGCACCTGAAGCAGGACCAGGAGGCGACGCTGGAGTTGGAGGGCTTCCGCTTCGAGGGCGGCCGAATGAGGACCCTGGAGGCGCCCGGCATGCTGCAGCGCAACTCCGAGGAGGACCCAGACCGCATCCGGCCGAGAGACAGCGTCCTCACGGACCGCGGCACCTCCCTTCAGTGCCGCTTCCCCGCCTGCTCCGTGAACGCCATTACCCTCCGCCGCGCCCAGCCCAAGGCGTAGGACGCGATACAGCACCCACACTCCCTCACCCAATCGCTGAGTAGACGGGATCCCCACCATGGCCCCCTCTGAGAAGGACTACATCGTCATCGTTCAGTGCGATATCGTGAAGGAGCGTTGCTCCGGCTACTTCTGCGAGAAGGCCTTCCACGAGAGGGCGGAGGGCTTCGCACCCTACCCGGCCGAGAAACCGTACCGCACCCTGTACATGACCTGCGGGGGATGCTGCGGGCGCGCGCTGCACCGGAAGCTGATGAACCTCACCACCAACCTGAAGCGCCGCGAGGGCATTCCCGCCGATCGCGTAGTGGTGCAGCTCTCCACCTGTATCACGCGCTCCAGCTATCACGGCCCCGCCTGCCCGCACCTCGACTACCTGAAGACTCTGGTGGAGCGTGTGGGCCTGGACCTCGCGGAGGACACCCACCTCAGCCCCAAGGCCGTCGCCCGCCGCGAGCAGGGGATCTACTGATGGTGGGTCGTAGTACATAGGGTCGTAGGGTCGTAAGGTCGTAGGGTCGTAGGGGAGGGGCCCCGGCAGGC
>DASXUI010000598.1:0-16989 GCA_036504955.1 Armatimonadota bacterium | reverse complement strand
AAGCTGGTTTCCTCTCTGTGTTTCTCTGTGCCCTCTGTGTCTCTGTGGTAAGGCAGTTCTTGGTGTCTCTTGGTGTCTTGGTGTATCGTGCGCCAGCGCACTACTCTTGGTGGTGGGTTGCTGTTGGACACTGCCCCTTCGTGCCGATGCGATACGGGACGGGGGTCAGAAGCGCTTACCCCATCCCAGTTCCACCTCGAGTTGGCGCATACTGAGCTCGATCTGCTGCCGGCCAGGGACCTCCAGTGGGTTAGGGCCCGTCACTCTCCGGGTGGGTGAGACCGTGACCGCCAGACTCAGCTCGCCGCCAGTCCCTACCTTCTTGGTGAAGCCGCCGGTGTAGTGCCAGTCCTGCACGCCGGGCGCCAGAATGTTGAACAGAACCTCGCTGGAGCGGACCGGGTTGCGGCCGTAGCTGAGGCCCGCGCGCCAGGTCCAGCCCTTGCGGCCCTCCCACTGGTAGCCGGCCTTGTAGACGGTCATGTCCTTCCAGCCGAAGCCGACCCCGTTCTGGCCGCCCAGGAACCGCGAGGTATCGCCGTTCTGCATTCCGATGCCCAGGTTGGCGAAGGGATACGCCACGGCCGGGACGCTGCCGTACCAAATCTTCTGCACGTCGAAGGAGAGCTTGGTGGAGGGCTGGGCCTGCCAGGTGAGTCCCACGGTAGCCGTGGGCGGGATATCGAACTCCCCGCGCTCTGGGAAAAGGTCGGAGTACCGCTTGAAGCGGGACATCTCGATGCGAGTCTGGTAGGAGGCGCCCAGGGCCAGCTTGCGGGTCGCGTGGGTCAGCACCCCGAACTTGGCGCCGAAGCCAGTGGAGTGGTCGGTCTCGCGGTTGCTCAGGTTGTCGGGGCTGCCATCGCTCACCATGGACCCGAAACTGCTGAGACCCTGCGCGTGGAACATCTGGTGGGCCACGATGCCGGAGATCCCCAGCGAGGTGCCCTCCGAGAGCTTGTAGGCGAAGGTAGGCATCACGAAGACCTGGCACAGGTTCACGCCGGCGGGCCCCGCGTAGAAGGTTCCCTGCCCGCCCGAGACCGAGCCGGAGTAGCTGGTGTTCAGCCCGCCATTCCCGATCACCGTCAGACCGAGGGAGGCACGCTTCCCTGCCGTCCAGTTGACGCCGAAAGAGGGAATGGTGAACCAGTCCCTGCCGCTGCGCACCTCACCGGGAGCCAGGCCGAAGGTGCCCGTCGCCCCGGATGGCGCACCCTTCACGTTGTAGAACCGCTCTGGGTTGAAGAGGGCCAAGCCAAGGTCGAACCGGCGGCCCACGAAGGCCATGCCGGCCGGGTTGGTGGCCGCGGCCAGAGAGTCCTGGGGCAGGGCAACGCCCGTCCCCGCCATCGCTTTGGACTTGGTTCCGTAGCCCTCCGAGAAGTAGCCATTGGTAGCTTCAGCAACCGAGGGATGCCACGCCATCGCGAGCACTGCCAGTACGGGCAGGCACCGCCGCCAGAACGCCGTCATTGTAGGGTCCTTAGGAAACCAGCGAGAGGGCCACTGTTGTAGGAATGAGTCTACTGCCACGCGCCGCGGCCATGACCTCTAATGGTCTACGTGAGGCACTTCACAAGAGCAGCATATAGCTATATCTGTATATTGTCAACACCCTATTTGCCTTGCTGTCTCCGGGAGATAACAGGCCGGGTTCCGGGGGCGGCGCGACTGGACGGGAGGCACCCACCGCACTGCCGATGCGGCAGAGGGAGCTTGCCGGCTGAAAGCCAAGGAGGGTTCAGACGTGCCGTGCGGATCTGGCCCTTTGGGCACCGATGGCGGCATGCGCAGTCCGGTGCAGCCCGGAGTCGCCGCGCTGAGGGTTGGCATTGGCGATCTTGGAGGCAACCCCCTCCGGGGCCAGCCCGGAGGACGAGCGACCGAGGGCACTCATCACCCGACGCGCGGGGTTGCCAACGCCCCCCTCGGTGCGGCGCGCCGAGAGGGCCCACTGGCTGGTTCCGGGCCACTAGCGCAGAGGATCAGTCCGACCTGGGAGGGGGAACCGTGCTTCGTTACGCCGTGCTTGCTCTAGCCTCGCTGGTCGCGGTGCTGGCGGCGCTTGCTCGCGCTGCTCCCAACCGGGAGCAGCCCCCATCCGCCGCGCTTCACCTGGTCGTGACGGAGGCGGGGAGCGGCAAGGCCCTGCCCTGCCGGATCGTGCTGAGGGGAACGCGCGGCGAGCCCGTGATGGTCCGGGCCGCGGAGACGCGTGACGTGGCGGTGCGGCCTGGAGTCGTCTACACGGGAAGCGGCGACGTCACGCTCTCGGTGCCGCCGGGCAGGCTCACCCTCTACGCCCTGCGCGGCCCCACCTACAGCCTCGCGCGGAAGTCCGTCACGCTGAAGCCGGGTGGGAGCCTGACGGTTCGGCTGGAACTGCGGCGCGAGGTCGGCACCTCCGGCTACGTGAGCTGTGACCCCCACACGCACACCCTCACCTACGGCGGACACGGCGACGCCACGATTCAGGAGCGCGTGGTCACCCTGGCGGGCGAGGGGATCGAGATGCCCGTCGCCACGGAGCATAACAAGCACGTCAGCTACTCCCAGGCGGCGGAACAGGCCGGCGTGAGCCGGTGGTTCACGCCCGTGGTCGGCGACGAGGTCACCACCTCCGTGGGCCATTGGTGCCTCTTCCCACTCCGCCCGAAGGACACGCCCGCGCCCGTCACCCCTCTCAACCGCGCCAGTCTGCTGGCGGCTTCCCGCGCGATGCCGGAAGCCCGCGTCGCCATCCTCAACCACCCGGCGGACGTTCACGCGAGCTTCCGCCCCGCCGACCCCGCCCGCTTCCACCTGGGCAGCGGCGAGAGCCTCGACGGGCAGACCTGGGGCTTCGACGCCATCGAGGTCATCAACTCCAGCGCCCAGCGTTCGGACTTCATGGAGCCCTTCCGCGTCTGGTTCGCGCTGCTGAACCGGGGCTACCACACCGTCGCCGTGGGTGCCAGCGACTGCCATGACGTGGACGCCTTCATCGTGAGTCAGGCGCGGACCTACATCCGAGGCAGCGCGGCGGCACCGGACCGGGTGGACGTCGCGGATGCTTGTACCAACCTGCTGGCGGGGCGCGCGCTGGTGAGTCTGGGGCTGCTGACCGAGGCCTGGGTAGACCACCGGTTCGGCGTGGGCGATCTCGCCACGGGACTCGGCAGCACGCTGCCCGTCCGCGTGCGCGTGCAGGGGCCTGGGTGGATGTCGGCGGACCGGGTGGAGCTGTGGATGAACGGCCGCAAAGTGGCGGAGCGCCGGCTGTCTGGGAGCCAGACCCGCCCGGTGAAGGCCGACCTCACCTTCCGCTTGCCCAAGCCCAAACAGGATGCCTGGCTGGTGGCCATTGCCTCGGGGCCCGCCGACAACCTGACCTTCTGGCCCATCGCCCCGCCCTACCAGCCCAGCCGCCTCGACTGGGAGCCCAGGGTGATCGGCGCCACCAACCCCATCCGCATCGACGGCGACGGCGACGGGCGCTACTCCAGCCCTTTCGACTACGCCAAAGCAGCCCTGGAGAGCAGCGGCGGCTCCGCAGCAAAGCTGATGTCGGAGCTTGCCCACTTCGACGAGGCGGTCTCCGTGCAGGCGGCCTCGCTGCTCCGAGAGCGAGGCGTCAAGACGACCACCTCGGAGTTCCAGCAGGCGCTTCAGTCCGCCCCGCAGCCCGTTCGCACCGGCTTCGCGCTGTATGAGGAGCTGCTGCCCCAGTCCATACCAAGGTAGGACAGGCGGGCAGACGGCGAACGATGGCTGCGCGACCTCAGGTAGGTCTGTGTCGGGGGATCCCCCTTCGGAGGGAGGCGCCGGACCTCGGCTGTCTCCACCGGAACGCATGCGGTACCCGCTCCCGGGCCTTCCCCCGCAGTCAGGCGTCCAGGTCTTGGAGGAACTCCGACGCGGGGTCGACGCCGGTGACGGATAGGTGGTCGCGGGCACGCGTGCAGGCCACGTAGAGCAGGTGGCGTTCCGTGTTGTAGACCTCTTCCAGGTCCGTCTCGTCGGTGATGGCCTCGATCCGCTCCTGGGAGGGCAGCACCTCGTCGTCGCAGGCCATCACCGCCACGGACCGGAACTCCAGCCCCTTGCTGAGGTGCATCGTCCCCACGGAGACGCGGTCCCGCACCCGCTTCACCCGTTCGTCCAACACCGTGGGGGCCAACCCGGCGGCTTCCACCGCTGCACTCGCTCGGGCGACCTCTGCTGCTGACCGGACGAAGACGCCGATCTCCTCGGGCCTCACGCCCTCCGCCGCGCGAGCAGCCAGCCACCGGCCCACGGACTTGATCTCCTCCTCAGGCGTGCCAAAGGTCTCGATCGTCGGAGGGGGACCGTTGAAGACCGATACGGTGTCGCTCCGGTCCTCCACGTTGCCGTCCACGTCGGCGACCTCCTTGCCCAGTAGACGGTCCGACTTGCCCCGAATCTGGTGAGAGGTTCGGTAGTTAACCCGAAGCGTACCGGACCGGCCCCGGATGTCCACTCCCAGCCTCTTCCAGGAGAAGGGCATCTGGAAGATCCGCTGCCCCAGGTCTCCGGCGAAGAAGAGCCCATCCGGGCGGCCCCCTCCAAGTGAGGCCAGGAACCGCAGTTGAGGAACGCTCACGTCCTGGGCCTCGTCCACCACCACGAAGTCGTAGGGCGGCGACTCGACCGCGAAGCGTTCCGCGAGCCGGCGGTAGAGGCCGGCGGGAGTCACCGCTCCGCTCTCCTGAAGAGACCGGCGCACGCGGTCGAAGACCCCCCAGAGGGTCTGTCGCTGCTTCTCCGGCAACTGCTTCTTCCGGCCCAGCCTCGGAACGTCCCGGTAGGCCTCCCAGGAGTCCAGCCCCCAGGCGTCCACGATCTCCTGCCACTCCGACGCCAGGAACCCGAGGCTGTAGGGGAGTCCGGGGCTCTCGGCCGCGGCCTCCTCGATCCGTCGGCGGACCTCCTCGCGAGAAGCCACTTCCACCGGCCCCAAGCTTCGCTCGTAGAGGCGGCGGGCCACCGTCTCCAGCGCGTCCACCTCGATCCGCTCCCCGACGCGCGGCTCCTTGCCGATGAGGCAGCTCAGCTTGCCCCGCAGGGCGCTGGCCAGGGGGTCGGAGAAGGTGGTCAGAAGCAGCCGCGCGTCGGGGTTGGTTCGGGCCAGGCACGCCGCCCGATGAATCGCCACGATGGACTTCCCCGTGCCGGCGGACCCGGAGACCCGGGCGGGCCCTTTGAAGCGCCGCTCCACCAGCTCCCGCTGGGCTGGGTGCAGAAAGATGGTCCACTTCTCCCAGGGGTAGTCCAGGGCACGGGCCAGCTCCTCCACATCGCTGACGATGCGGAACCGGCGCTGGGCGTCGGGATGGTCGAAGGGGTTGACCGGCTCGGGGGGCACCTTCGGCCTTGGAGTTCCGCCGACGGCCAGCTCCAGCAGGGCATCTGCCGCTTCTCCCGGCAGGTGCTCGGCAAGAACGAGGATGGAGTCCTCGTCGGCCTGCCTTACGGCCTCCAGCCACTCCGGGGGGACGCCGAAGCTCAGCAGATCCTCGTCGGAGAACCGGCCGAAGAGCGGGGGCTTCAGGACGGGCCTCTCCACGTACCTGGGTACGATGCGCTCCTCGACACGCTCCCGGACCTCCACGATCTGCGCGGCGCCGGTGGTGGGGTGGACCTCCAGCTTCCGCCGCTCGGCCCAGTCATAGGCCTTGTTGTGGTGGTCCACGAAGCAGAGCAGCAGGCTCTCCGGCATCTTGTGAACGATCAGCCGGAGGTCCTTGCTGACCCGCACGGAGCAGAACCGGGGGTCCTTCGCCCGGTCCAGCGCGTGGAAGCTGAGCCCCGGCCGGGAGGGGTCGACCTGGAGGTCGAAGGCAGTGGTCTTGACCGCCTTCTGCTCCTCGCCCGTAAGATTGGCAAGGCTGTCCGTAAACGTATCGGCGATGCGGAAATCCATACTGCTCCCTGGGGCTACTGTCTAGGTCAGTGTCCACAGACAACTTCAGTACCAAGACACCAAGACACTAGGAAAGACCTAAGCTGGGTCCTTCTCTGTGTGCCTCTGTACTCTCTGTGTCTCTGTGGTAGGGCTTTCCTTGCCCTTCTTGGTGTCTTGGTGCCTTGGTGGTGAAGTTGTTGTGAGACGCTAACCAAGCTACGGCATCACACGTTTCATGAACTCGTCGAAGAGCGGCACGGTGAAGGCCACATCTCCGTAGGCCGGACTGAAGATCATCCCCTTCCTGATCAGCTTGGCCCGAACTGGCCCTAAGCCGGCCACCTTGGACCCCAATCTGCTGGCGACGTCACTGGTACGATGAGGACCAGCGCCCAGGTCAGCCATGGCTCGAAGGAACCTCTTCTCGCTGGGTGTCAGACGGTCATAGCGCACGCGAAAGAACCCTTGATCGAGCCGAGGAATGACAGCGGCGGTTGCTTCCTGGACTACCTCGACCGTGATCGGGCTGCGCGAGGCATGATTCCAGGACTGGTAGCCCCACTCTTGGAGAAAGTACGGATAGCCCCTCGTGAGGCGATACACCTCCGCCAAGGCGGGGCGCTCGAACTCCACTCCGACCTCCCGCGCCGGCTCCTGAAGCGCCTGAGCGGTGTGCTCCTCTGAGAGCGCTCCGACATCCGGGAAACTGAACAGGCGCTCGGCGTAGGACTTCGATTCGCCAGCGAGTCCTGGAAGGATTGGGAGACCTGCCCCCAAGAGTACGAGTGGCAACTGCCGCTGCTGCACTTTGTGCATGGCCATTGTTAGCGCGCCTAGCTCCGTCTGGCTGAGGTACTGGATCTCATCGATGAAGAGGCCCACGGAAGTGTTACGCTCGCTTGCTGCCTCAGCAACAGCAACGAAAAGCTCGGGGAGGTCCATCTCCAGGTCGCCGCTGTCCGCCGATCCTGGCTCAGGATCGACGTCCAGTCCGATAGAGAGGTCGCCGTAGCTGATCTTCAGGCCACCGAGGAAGCTGCGCAGAACTCGGTAGCCTCGCTTGACTTTGCTTCCGACGCCAGCCAAGCGGTTCAGCGCGTGAAGCAGCTTGGTCAGGTGTGGAGCAAGCAGCGGCCCCAGCGGCTTCTCCTCATAGGCCTCGATAGAGACGGTTTGGTACCCATCGTCGCGCGCTCGCCGCTCAATCTCGTTGAGCAGCACGGTCTTGCCGACGCCACGGAGGCCGGTGAGCAGTAGGCTCTTCTCCGGACGCCCATGCTTCGCCCGGCCCAGGAGGATACGCGCCTGCTCGAGGATTGGGTCTCGACCCACGAGCTCGGGAGGTGGGGAGCCGGCGCCGGGTGAGAAGGGGTTCTTGATTGGGTCCATGCAGGGATTATACCAAGTTGTAAGAGGTTATAACAGGTTATATCTAGATCTTGGTATAAGTTGCTATAGGTGCGGTCATACTCGGAAGACCTTCATCACCTCTCAGTCCCCCCCTTCCTCTCATCCGGAGATCCCAGCCCAAGCTTCAGCAGCCTGGCCTGGATGGCAGAGGGCTGCCGCTCCAAACGCCGGGCCAGGTCCGAGACGGACAGACCCGCCGCGTGCATCTCGGCCAGACGGTGCTCTTCCTCCTTCGTCCACGGCTCATAGGCCCGGGCGTGGCGCCTTCTGATGTCGGTTATGCGGGATGGAGGATCAGGTTGGCCCTTGCCGAGCTGGAGAGCCTCCTCCGCAGCCAGGAAGATGTCGCGGTAGGTGATGCTTGGGTGGGCATCGACGATCTGGCTGTAGCTCCGGCCCTCGGCGATGAGCCTCAAAACGGTAACGCTCTTGTCACTCAGGCGCTGCGGCGGAGGCATGGCTACGACACTCGGAACACCTTCATCACCTCGTCGCCGAGGTGGTTGATCACCTTCACGGCGATGCGGCCGGAGCCCGGCTTGGGGAAGGGGCGGGAGGTGTCGCTGTGGAGGGTGGCCCAGGCCTCCTCGTTGATCTCTGCCTTCAGCGTGGTCTTCAGCGAGGAGTAGGGGTCGTTCGCGCCGAGGAAGTAGGCGTGGCGGACGAAGAAGCTCTCCTCGTTGTAGTCGGTGTCGATGAACCAGCAGGCGATGCCCTCGGGGCCGTCGCTGCGGACCTCGCCGGTGTTGGGATGGAAGACGTCCACGCCGTTGACCTTCACGCGCACCCGCCCGTCCTTCTCCTCCAGCAGCGAGATGTCCGGCTCCCCGAAGATGACGAAGAGGTTGCCCTTGCCGGTGTTCTTCAGGTCGGTGGCCATGTGGAGGTCGGCGTTCATGCGGGCCTTCAGCACGGGAACGCGCCCCAGCTTGCCGAACTCGCTGGCGTGGGCGTCGTAGCTGAAGGCGCAGGCGACCAGCACGTCGAAGCCGGCGTCTCCGGCCTCCTTGGCGGCCTGCACCAGGTCCGGGCGGCTGACGGTGCCGAACTCGGGGCCGATGAAGATCGCGGCCCGCCGCTCCACTCCCGCTCCGTCCACCCCCTCGCGGTAGCGGCCCTCGGCGCAGACCAGCTCGCCCGGCCAGGGCACCAGCGAGGTGAAGCCGATCCGGTCCTCCTTGTGGGCCTGCTGCACCCCGGCGATCCTCAGGTTTTCCAGGATCATCTGGGCGAAGTCCTGGCGGGGGTCGTAGTCGGCTCCGGACTCGGCCAGGTGGTCGATGAGCTCGTCGTTCTCGTCCACGCCCAGCACCCGGTGGGGGGAGAGGCTCTCCACCGTGAAGGGGCCGGCGACCCGGACCTTCTTGTTGTCGCTGTAGGGCCGGTCGTAGAGGTACTCGAACTCCGCCTTCGCCGCGATGGAGGCGTCGATCTCCTGCTGCCGGGCGATGCGGGCCTCCCACCACGCCGCGTGGAGGCTCCGGGCCGGCTCGGGCCACGCCGAGTCCGCCTCCCGAGGGACCTCCCACTCCTCCCAGGACTTCCCCAGCGCGGCGTTGAGCTGCTGGCGAAGCGGCTCCAGCGTCTGCTGCCACCGCTCCCAGATCACGTCGATCTCCGCGTTGTTGGCGATGGACTTGAGCGTGATGTGCGGCACCCGCTCGTAGACGAACCCCTGGCGGAGGCTGCCGCGCGTGGGCTGAGACGAGGGGACCGTTCGGGAGACCTCCGCCTCCTTGATCTGTCCCTCGCGGGAGTCGGCCAGAAGGTAGTAGGGGTAGCGGGACCCCATGATCCGCGCGCGGGCGAGCGCGAGGGCTACGCGGGAGGTGTCGATGGTGATCCACCGACGCCCCCACTGCTCGGCAACGTAGGCCGTGGTCCCGGAACCACAGGTGGGATCGAGGACGAGGTCGCCGGGGTCGGTGGTCATCAACAAGCAGCGCTGAATTACTTTGGTATATGTCTGGACAACGTATATCTTGTCTACAGAAAACGTGCTCTCCTTGGTGTCTGCCCACCAACTTGACATAGATACAACAGGGAAGTCATCATCGAACCTAACGTACGTCAATGTCGATCCTAGCCCGAGAAGGCGGTCAGACAAACATAACCGTTTCATCCCAATCTGGTTCGTCTTCCAGTAGGCATTGGGGGCAGGCTGGAATGCCTTGCTGTGGAGAGATACAGGGAAGCGCGTGGTCTCCCCGCCGCTGGTTGAGTTTAGCGATGCGGGAATGAAACGGCGTCCTGGCAGATCTGAATCCTCCAGCTCGCTCTTCTTGAGCCGTCGCCGGGAACCGTCGGAATTCTCACTCCATGTGTATCCTTGTGACAGCGCTTTTGCGCTACGGAGGTTGAATAGTTGTCTATACTTCACTTCTCGACGGTTTCTTGCGTACCACAGCAGGTAATCGTTGATCGTGTCTAGCAATTCACCGGCCTTACCCGTAGTCTTGATGAATGGAATCTGGCAAACGAAGTTGTTCTCTCCGAACACCTCGTCTATGAGGGCGCGGACCTTGTGGACGTTCTCCTCGCCGATCTGGACAAAGATCGACCCGGAGTCCGTCAGGAGGTCCCGCGCGACGGTGAGGCGGTCTCGGAGGTAGGTGAGGTAGCTGTGGATGCCGTCGCGCCAGGTGTCGCGGAAGGCCTTCACCTGCTCCGGCTCCCGGGTGATGTGGGCGGCGCTGCCGTCCTTCACGTCCCGGCTGGTGGTGCTCCACTGGAAGTTGGAGTTGAACTTGATGCCGTAGGGCGGGTCCAGGTAGATGCACTGCACCTTGCCCCGCAGCCCCTCCCGCTCCGCCAGGCTCGCCATCACCTGGAGCGAGTCCCCCAGGATCATCCGGTTGGTCCAGTTCTGGTCGTGCTGGTAGAACGCGGTGGCGTCAGCCCCCTCGGGGAAGCCGTTGAAGTCGGAGAAGAGGCTGGGCTGCGGGTTCTGGGCGGATTTCTGCTCCTTGGACTCCCGCAGCAGCTCCTCGATGAGCACCTTGGGGTGGACCTTCTCCTGGATGTAGAGCGGCGGGGCTTGAACCACCAGGTCGCTCCAGTCCTGCTCGTCCTTCCCTCGCCAAACGAGCTGCGGGTCCAGGTCCCGGTTCCGCCGCTCGTAAGCCACCCGGACCGGGGCCTCCGTCTCAGGGTCCAGCACCGACTGGTACTCGGCCGGCGGGATGTTCCTCCGGGTGGCCTCCTCGTGCCGCAGGGTCTCAACGGTTTTCGCGGCCGGTGTCTTCGGGCTCTTCGCCATCATCAACCTCGTCTGCTCAATGAAGGGGCAAAGGTGTCGCGATTCGATGCGGGCACCACTGTCCGGGGGCGAATCCCCACAGGATGTCGCGATTCGTGTCGGGATTCGCCGCGTAGCCGGGATGGGGGCTGGAATCGCGACAAGATGTCCGGATTCCTGTCCGGATACAGGAACGGGTGCCTGGAAACGGCTCGAAACCGGACACGATGATCGGGTTGGTGTCCGGATCCGGGTGTCGCTGCCCAGATGCTGCCCGGAACCGGACACGATGTCCGGATTCATGTCCGGATCGCGTGTCTGGCCGCGGAATGCCGCATCGCGTCGATAGCGGGATCCGTGGGGTGCCGGGGATCGAGACCTGGGTCTCGCTTCACGCCGCCGCACCCACCCCCAGGCCCTCCAGGGCCGCGTTCAGCGCCTGCTCCACCTCCGCCGCGAAGTCCGACTGGATCCCGTAGACCTCGGTCAGCTCCGCGGAGGCCCAGCGTCCGTAGACGCCCAGGCGGTTCACGCCCGGCACCCAGTAGGTCTCCATCGTGGACTTCTTGTCCTTGGCGTCCTCGCCACGGTAGCCCTTGATCTCCACCACCAGGTTCAGCAGGTCCTCCTCGCCGTGCCCGTCCTCCACCCGCACGATGAAGTCCGGCCGGTACTTGCGGACCTCCGAAGCATAGCGGTACGGGACCTCCAGGCCCAGGTTGTGGTTCTTCACGTAGGCCCTCACGCGGGGGTGACCCTCGGCCACGCGGCAGAACTCCGCCTCCCAGTCGCTGTCCAGGATGACCCAGTTCACGTGGCACCGCCTCGGGTCGCTCTCCCAGCGGTCGGTCTTGGAGGTGTTGAAGTTCACGTAGGCCGTGGAGCCGGTGGGGTTGTAGGGGTCCAGCACGGCTCGCACGGGCCGATCCCCCAGGAAGGCCTGGGTCACCGCGTCGGTGATGCGGTTGCAGGCCAGGTCCGCCAGCTCCTGAACCATGAGCTGGGCTGGGTAGGTGCCGCCCTTGCAGACCAGGTAGCCGTCCAGCCACTGCTTCGTGATCCGCTTGAGCTGGCCGAAGAGGTGAAGCTTGGGCTCCTCGCCGGGGTCCCGGAACTTGGTCATCAGAAGCCGCTGGGTGAGGTGGAAGAGCAGCGTGGAGGGCCGCATCACCTCCAGGTGCTCCAGCGTCAGGTCCACCGCCTCTCCGATGATGCCGGCGTTGTGGGTGATGGTGGGGCCCACCAGGTCCGGCGTCAGCTCCAGGCGGGAGTCGTCGCTGAAGACGGCCGTCAGCCGCTCTTCGGGCAGCTCCACCCGGTAGCCCTCCACCCTGGGGAAGCGGATCTCCAGGGCGTCTCGCTCGGGCCGGACGGCCTTTACCTGGACCGTCTCTCGCGGCGGTTGGGGTGGGGCTACGACCGGCTTCGCCGTGAAGTCGAAGGGGATGCCCAGCACGTCGGCATACTCCACGTTGAACAGCCCGGCCTCGTTCAGGTCGTAGGACTGCCGCCGGAGCGCCCGCCCAATCACCTGCTCGCAGAGGAGCTGCGTCCCGAAGGCCCGTACGCCCAGTACGTGGGTCACGGTGTTGGCGTCCCACCCCTCGGTGAGCATGGAGACGGAGACCACGCAGCGGATACCGCCGCCGAGCTTCCCCTCCTTGCCCACGGTGTTCATGACCTCCCGCAGCAGGTCCTGATCCGTCAGGCTCTCCGCGGCGCGAAGGTCACCCGTCCGCTCCACGATATCGTGGCGGAACCACTCGATCTCGGCGGCGGCCATGCCCCGGAAGTTGTCGTCCAGGGCCTCCCCGGACTCCAACTGCTCGCTGTCGATCAGCAGCGTGTTGGGCCGGGGGATTGGGTTGCCGTGCTCGTCGAAGTTCCGGAAGAGCGCCAGCCGGCCGTTCTCCAGGGTGGTGGAGCCGTCGTCGTTATCGCGCTGAAAGCCGGAGACGTAGTCGTAGATGAGTTTGGAGATGGCGGTGTTCTGGCAGACGATGATGAAGCAGGGCGGCACGCGGACGCCCGCCTCTTCCCACAGCCTGTAGGTCTTCTCGTAGTGCCCGTAGAGGGCCTGGAGCGCCGTCTGGAGACGGGCCGGCAGGGCCAGGGGGTCCAGGATCCCGCCCTTGCCGCGGCCCTTCTTGGGCATGTCCTTTCGGATGTTTGCCCAGAGGTCGCGGAAGACGGGCATCTCGCTGCCGGGGATGTTCTCCGCCACCGGGACCCGCGGCAGCTTCACGATGCCGCACTCGATGGCGTCCATCAGTGAGAAGTCGCTCATCGTCCAGGGGAAGAGGGTCCCCTCGGCGTAGCCGGACCCACGGAGGAAGAAGGGAGTGGCCGAGAGGTCGATGACGCGGGAGCCCTCCAGCTTGCGGGTCACGGCCTCCAATCCGGAGATCCAGAGACGGGCCGCCTCCTTGTTCTTCTTGGCCTCCTGCAGCTCGTCGCCCTTGAGGTCCTCCTCCCCGTTCCCAACCCGCTCGCGGTAGCAGTGGTGGGCTTCGTCGTTGAGGATCAGGAGGCTCTTCAGGCCCATCAGCTCCGGCATCACCCGCTGGAGCATCTGGCCCTCGGTCTCCAGGGTCTTCAGCTCGTCGCCGGTCCGTCCCTGGAGCAGGGCCCGACCGCCCTTGCTCACCTCCAGCAGCTCTCGCGGCTTGAAGGCGTGGTAGTTGGTGATGACGATCTTGGCCCGGTTCAGGTCATCCAGCAGGTCGCGGGGGATCAGCTCTCGGCTGTCGTAGTAGCTGTCGGGGTCGTTGGGCTGGAGGACCCGGAGCCGGTCGCGGATGGTGATCCCGGGCGTGACCACCAGGAAGCCGCGGGTGAAGCGCTTGCTCTGGGGGTGGCGGACGGCGTTGAGGGTCTGCCAGGCGATGAGCATCGCCATCACGGTGGTCTTGCCGGCCCCCGTGGCCAGCTTCAGGGCGAGGCGCCACAGGCCCGGGTTCGCCTCCTGGTTCGCGGCCTCCAGATGGTCGAGGAAGCTCTTGCCGTCCCTTGTCGAGGGGGCCACCTCCGTCAGCCAGATGGCCGTCTCCACCGCCTCCACCTGGCAGAAGAAGGGGCGGACGCTGGAGAAGGGGTGGGACCGCCAATGCTCCAGCAGCCGGGCCGTCTCCGGCGTCACTCCCCAGCTCGACTTCGGAAGCCTCCTCCAGTTGCCGACGTGCCGCCGCAGCTCGTTGATCAGCGGGGTGGGGTCGTACTCCTGGCTGTCGGTGGAGAGCCCGGCCCCTTCGTCGAAGACGAAGCCGGTCTGGTTGGGCTTCCGCTTCTTGGGCTTGGGGATCGGCGTGATGAACTGGGCGAGACGCCGGGTCTCCAGGATCTGCTGAGTCGGCTGCCCCTGGTCGTCCAGCTCCCAATGGCGCGTGGGATAGGCGTAGGGAGAGTTGAGGATAGGTCGTTCGAAGAAGCTGTCGTCCATAGGGTGACTGAGCCGAGTCAGGCCACGGGGGGCCGTGAGGAGTGGGTGGCCGTCCCGAACCATCCTTGGCAGTTTCGCCCCCAACCAGGGAGACGCGACAAGCGCGGTGGAGGCCGCCGTTCCATGCTTGTAGAGACTGGACCAGTGATCTATCCCCTGATCAGGCTCCCTAGCATATAGGGACACTACCCTTGTTAGGTGCGCATCTCCCACTCCCTCCCTGTACTTTGAGGTAGGAGGGGATGGAGCGGCGGGCTCCCCCGGCCTCTCAGCCCGGCCCTTCTCAATCGAGGTAGTGGATCCGGTACCGGTTCTCCTCCAGCAGCCGGGCGTTGTGCTCGTCCCCGCCGTCCAGGTTGGCGCTCATGAAGACGGGAGGCGTCTCACCGCGCTCCACCAGCTTCGCCACCACCTCCACCACCAACGCGTTCACCAGAGCGCAGCCGGTCACGGTGGAGAGCGGACCCACCTTGTCGGGGAAGCCCGGCTGCGCCACCGCGGCGTCGCCGTAGGGGGCGCCGTTGTCCAGCACCAGGTCGCACAGGTCGGCCAGCTTCTTGCCGGAGGGGTGCCGGCTGGTGACGCCCTGTGTGTAGCTGAGGGAGGTCACGCCCACCGTGCAGATGCCGCGCTCCCGGGCCGCCACCGCCATGTCGATCGCCACGGCGTTGCGGCCCGAGGTGGAGGCGATCAGAAGGAGGTCGCCTTCACTCGCGGAGGAGCCCGACAGCAGCTCCGCCCCCAGACCCAGCACGCGCTCCAGCCGCGAGGTCGCGGTCGCGGGCCGGACCATCAGGTTCATGCCGTGGGGGTAGATGGGGTTGAAGAGCATCAGGCCGCCGGTCCGGTACACCAGCTCCTCGGCCAAGATGAACGAATGGCTCGCCCCGAAGGCGTAGAGCGCCTTCCCCGCGAGGACCGTCTCCACCACCAGGTCCGATGCCTTGCCCAGGACCTCCCGCTGGGACTCCCGGACGGTGCGGAGGGTCTCCAGAACTGCGTCGAAGTAGGCGTCAGCCCCCATCTCAGTACCCTCGCTCCGCGAAGCGCTTCTGGCTCGCCAGCAGGAAGTCCATTCCACCCGGACGATTGGCGCTCATGAAGACGGTAGGAGGGTCGCCCTGGGCGGCCATCTTCTCCATCACGGTCTCCCACAGCAGCCAGCCCGCGACCGTCATGCTGACGCCGGAGACAGGCAGCGCCGTGACCTCGATGCCGGGGATCTCCACGGCGGCGTCGCCGTAGGGGGCTCCGTTGTCGATCACCACGTCCGCCACGTCCTTCAGCTTCTTGCCGGAGGGGTGCAGCGACTCCACCCGCTCCGTATAGGTCAGCGAAGTCAGCCCGATCACCTTCACCCCGGCCTCCCGACAGGCGAGGCCCAGCTCCACGGGGATGCGGTTCCTGCCGGACACGGAGCCCAGCAGCATCACGTCGCCCGGGCGCAGGTTGCTGGCCCTCACCGCGAGCCGAACGGTCTCCAGGTCGCGCTCGAACGCCTCCGCGCGCGGCCGGTTGGACAGCCGATCCGCCACCGGGTCATGCAGGTTCAGCCCGAAGCTGAAGCTCTGGACCGCGGCCAGGCCGCCGGCCCGGTTGAGGAAGTCCCCCTGGTTGCCGTGGCCAATCTCGTGGCAGAAGACCGCCCCGCCATTCGCCAGCGCGTGAACGACCAGGTCGGCGGCCCGGTCGATGGCCTCTCCCTGGGTGGATTCGAGGTGGTCCAGAACCCTGCGGACCGCCTCCAGATACCGAAACGCGGGCATACGCTGCTCTCCTCTCCTGGGCTGGACAATCGATAGCTATCAAGCGACCACCCAGCGGTGGGGTGACCTCCCCACTGGCTGCGTGTTGCTGGTCTATAGGCCCCCGGCCGCTGCCGCCTCCTCCAGCCCTCGCCGGAAGCGATCGACGTCCACTCCCGGCATCCGCGACGCCAGCGCCAGCGCCACGCCCGCGACGGCCGGGAGCGACGGCAGGATGGGCTGAAGACGTGGGGCGAAGCCGTGTGCCCTCTCGCACAGCCTCGCCCAGTAGATCCGGGAGCGAGTCGCGACGCTGCCGGTGCCGACCAGCGGCAGCTCCGCCTGGGCGATGCCCAGCCGGTCCACCACGTCCCACACGGTCTCCGCCAGGGCGTCCGCGGCCGTTCGGAGCAGGCCCTGGGCCACCGAGTCGCCCGCGTTGGCGTGCTCGTCGACGAGGCGCGCCAGACAGGCCAGCTCCGCCCGATCCCGTGGCTCGAGCATGAAGTGAACAAGGCTGAAGTGCGGCGGATCCCCCACGAGGGCCGCGCAGGTCCGTAGAACGGGCTCCTCCAGGCTGGTCCGGTGGCGAGGGTGCCACCCGGCCTGGGCCACCGCTCGAACGGCCATCAGCCCCAGGTGGTAGGCGCTCCCGTGGTCCCCCAGCAGCGGCCCCAGCGCGTCCAGCAGCAGCTCCCGGCCATCGGTGGCGCGGGCATAGGCAAGCGCGCCCGTCCCCGCCAGCGCCACCACCCCGGCCCGAGAGCCGGCCAGCGCCAGCGCTCCCTCCGACTCGCCGAACCCGTGACGGATGACCTCGACGCCGGGCCCAGCCAGACCCTTCAGCGCGTCCGCCGCCATGCCCCAACCAGCCACGTGCAGCTCCGAAGCCGTGGGAGCCGAGGCGAGGGCCTGCCGGACCGCCTGGGCCACCGTATCGGCGGAGCGTCCACAGCCCCCCAGTCCCCGGCCGCTCTCCGGATGCCCGATGTCGCACCGCCCGCGACCTAGCACCTGGCCCTCTTCGCTGAGGAGGAGCGCCTCGCACTTGGTTCCTCCGGCATCGATGGCAAGCAGATGGCGCATGGGGGATTCCAACCAAACTGGCTAGTGGGCGGTTGCAGTGGCCCAGAGGAGCACAAGAGGAGCAAGTGCGAGTTGAGGAAACGCCATCACCCAAGGCCCTAACCCGCATAATGCACGAGACGCTCACGCGTCGTGCATGGCGCGGGCTTCCACACGCCCTCGT
>DASXUI010000597.1:0-18082 GCA_036504955.1 Armatimonadota bacterium | reverse complement strand
ACTCATGGTGATCCTGCTCCCAGTGCTGGCCAGATCCACGGAGTCATCCAGGCAGGCTACCTGCCTGAGCAACCTGAGGCGGATCGGAGGGGCGCTTGGGAGCTACGCCCTGGCCTGGGATGGGCATCAGCCCGACGCCCTGACGGCCTTCGCGGCGACGCAGGGGCGCCCGGTCGCCACTACGGAGTGGTATCAGCGCCTGGGAACCAAGCTTCTCCCTCCGGAGGCCTTGCTCTGCCCCTCACACCTGCCAGGGATGGTGGAGACGGGCGGACGGGTGAAGCCGCTGCCCACCACCTACTCCTTCGGGTCGTGGCTTACCCGTGGCACCCGAGCGGACCTGCGGCGGCTACGGATCCCCGGGCGGAGCGTCCCCTTCCCGTTCGACAAGCCAGCCGACCCCAGCCATGTCATCCAGCTCGCGGATTCGGATGGCTTCCCGCTCAGCCTCTCCGCATACCGGGAGCAGCGCCTCCGCGGCCTGTTCGAGCACTTCGGGCAGAGGGCAAACCTGCTCTTCTACGACGGGCACGTGGAGCAGCTCCACTTCCGCCAGACCCTGAGCCCGCGGTTCCTGTGGTGGGAGAGGGCCGACTCGCCCACCAAGCGGGAGATGTGGCAGGAGATGGTCAGCGTCGGCTGGGTGAAGGCGTTCGATCCCCCTGGGTTTGGCCCCGGCCTGACGCCAGGCCCCGCGAATCTGCCGAGAACCGCTGGCAAGTCGTCCGCCCGCCGGGGTGGGTGAGGAGCCCCACCGGGTGGCCAGCCCCGCGCCATGGCAGTTAATTGGCCCAAGTGGCGAAGGGCTGACTCCTGTCCTCGTGATAGGCCGCGCTCCCTCCGCCCGCGCGCGAACACTCAGGGAGCTGCCCGGCAGCATGGTATCGGTCCCCTCTTGGCGAACGGTAAGTGACGATGGCGGCGCTTCGAGGGCCGATGGCGCCGACCCGTGCTGGGCACGCGGCGAACGCGGACGTACGCCTTAGCCTGGACCCTTCATGACAGGCGTCAGGAGTCTCGAAGGATGTGCGAGGTTCGAGCGCTCCGCCCATCCCTCGGGCTAGAGGCGCGCCCCCGGGCCCGCCTTGGGACTGGATGCTCAGAACGGCTCATCAGGATGGCTGGAGGGACGCCATGGTTCCAAGAACACTCCTCTTGCTCCTCCTCACTCTGGGGGTACCGGGCACGGCGCGGTCCTGGGGCGCTCCAGGCGACGCCCCCCTGCCGGCCGGAGTTAGGGCCACCTGGGACCTGAGCCGGGCTTACTCCGAGAGAACCCCCACCCGCGAGAGGGTCTGCCTCAACGGCCTCTGGCGCTGGCAGCCGGCATCTGGGACGGGTGATCGTGTTCCCCAGGCCCGGTGGGGCTACTTCAAGGTGCCCGGATGCTGGCCCGGCATCACCGACTACCTTCAGAAGGACTGCCAGACGCTCTACGCCCATCCGGACTGGAGAGCGACGAACCTCGGAAGCGTAGTCGCCGCCTGGTACCAGCGGCAGGTCAGCGTGCCCTCGGGCTGGGCCGGCCGCCGAGTCACTCTCACCGCGGACACGGTCAACTCCCTGGCCACGGTGTTCGTCGATGGGGAGAGGGCGGGAGATCTCCGGTTTCCCGGCGGGGAGCTGGACCTGACGCCGTTCTGTCGGGCCGGCGCCAGTCACCTTCTCAGCCTGCGCGTGGAGGCTCTTCCCCTGGGGGCCGTGATGCTCTCCTACACCGATACCGCTTCCGCGCGCCAGGTGAAGGGGACGGTGGCGCGGCGCGGCTTGTGCGGTGACCTCTGGCTGGTGAGCACGCCGGAATCCGCGCGGGTGGCGGACACCAGGGTAGAGACCTCGTTCCGTCGCGGGATGGTGACCTTGAGCACCGCCTTAAGCGGCCTGAAGGCGGGGGCGATCTACACGCTTCGCGCCCGGATCCGGGACCACGGCCGCTGGGTCCACCAGGTCACGAGCCGTCCCTTCCGCGCGGGCGACCTCCAAGGCGGGCGCCTCACGTTCTCCTCCAGGTGGCGGCCCGGCAAGCTGTGGGATCTGAACGCGCCGGGCAACCAGCTTACGGCGCAGGTGGAGCTCCTTGGTCCGGGCGGCCGGCTGCTGGACGCGGACTGGCCCCTCCGGTTCGGCTTCCGGGAGCTCTGGACCCAGGGGCGCGACTTCTACCTGAACGGCAGCCGGATCTTCCTATCCGCCGCGCAGTACCAGAACGCCCAGGTCGGCGCGGCGTGGGCCAGCTACCAGGGAGCGAGGGAGTCGCTGGCGCGGCTGAAGAGCTTCGGCATCAACTTCGTATACATGGGCAACTACGGCTGTGAGCCGGGCTCCCACCTGAGCTTCTCAGAGATCCTGCGGGCCGCGGATGACCTGGGGATGCTGGTGGCCCTCTCGCAGCCCCACTTCTCCCACTACGACTGGAGCGCCCCGGACGCCGATCGCAGCAACGGGTACGCCAGCCACGCGGCCTGGTATGTCCACGTGGCCGGGAGCCACCCGTCGGTCGTGGCCTACGCCATGAGCCACAACGCCACCGGCTACGCGGAGGACATGAACCCCGACCAGATCGACGGCCGGCAGGACTCCCGTGACACCTGGGCGCGGAACAACGTCCGCCTGGCGCTGCGAGCCGAAGCCATCGTGCGGCGGCTGGACCCGAGCCGCGTGGTCTACCATCACTCTTCCGGCAACCTGGGCGAGCTGTACACCCTCAACTTCTACGCCAACTTCACGCCGATCCAGGAGATGTCCGACTGGTTCGAGCACTGGGCAACCACCGGCGTGAAGCCGCTCTTCCTCTGCGAGTATGCCGTCCCCTTCTCCTGGGACTGGACGATGTATCGTGGTTGGTACAAAGGCTCCAGGGAGTGGGGCAGCGCGGCGGTGCCCTGGGAGTTCTGCCTGGCGGAGTGGAACGCGCAGTTCCTGGGAGACAAGGCCTTCAGCCTCAGCGAGCGAGAGAAGGCGAACCTGCGCTGGGAGGCCGCCCGGTTCCGCGCGGGCGCTGTCTGGCATCGGTGGGACTACCCCACCCCCGTCGGTTCGGGCTCCTTCCAGGAGCGGAACCCCGTCATCTCGCGCTACATCACGGACAACTGGCGCGCCTTTCGGTCCTGGGGCGTCTCCGCAATCAGCCCCTGGGACCACTCAATGTACTGGCTGCCCCGCTCCGGAATCGACCGGCGGCGCCAGGCCCTGCCCGTGGACTGGGATCGCCTCCAGCGTCCCGGCTTCAGTCCGGACTACCTGGAGGAGCGGCCCGAGGACCGGGTGCTGGCCTTCGAGCGCGCCGACTGGGTTCCCACGGCTGCCGGCCAGGCGGTGCTGCGCAACAACCGCCCACTGCTCGCCTACCTGGGAGGCAAGCCCGCGCGCTTCACCAGCAAGGACCACAACTTCCTGGCGGGCGAGGCGGTGGAGAAGCAGCTCATCGTCATCAACAACTCACGGGCCACGGTCACCTGTCGCTGCTGGTGGCGCCTCGGCCTGCCTCGGGCCGTAATGGGCGGCAGAGCGGTCGTCCTGCCCACGGGCCAGCGGGCGCGGATCCCCCTGCGCTTCCCCCTGCCCGCGCACCTGGGCGCCGGCCGCTACACGCTCCTCGCCAGGGTCCAGTTCGGCGGCGCTGAAGGAGCCAAGGCTCCCGGGACGCGAGGGAGCGTCAGCGGCGCGGAGCTCCAGGAGGACACCTTCACGGTGAACGTGATGGCGCCACCCCCACCAGCACCAGTAGGGCCCTCTATCGCGATCTTTGACCCAAGGGGAGAGACAGCATCCAGGCTGAGGGCACTGGGTGTGCGGTGCCGCCAGGTGGGCGCGGACGCGGACCCGGCACCCTTCGACCTGCTGGTCATCGGCAAGGGCGCTCTGACGCCCGGAGCCCCGGCGCCGGACCTCCTCCGCGTGCGTAGGGGGCTGAAGGTCATCGTGCTGGAGCAGACGGCGGAGGTGCTGGAGCAGCGCCTGGGGTTCCGGGTGGCCGAGTACGGGCTCCGGCAGGTGTTCCCCCGCCTGGCCCACCATCCCGCCCTCGCGGGGCTGGACACGGAGAGCCTGCGCGACTGGCGCGGAGAGGCAAGGCTGCTTCCCCCTCGGCTGAAGTACGTGGTTGGCGCTCGCTCCGCCCCGGAGGTGAAGTGGTGCGGGATGGACGTGACCCGCGTCTGGCGATGCGGCTGCCGAGGGAACGTCGCCTCGGTGCTGATCGAGAAGCCCGCGCGCGGCGACTTCCTGCCCATTCTTGATGGCGGCTTCGGCCTCCAGTACAGCCCTCTGCTGGAGTTCCGAGAGGGGCGAGGGATGGTCCTGTTCTGCCAGTTGGACGTCACCGGCCGCACGGAGGCGGACCCGGCGGCGGACCGCCTGCTGCGCAACCTCCTTCGCTACGCCGCCGACTGGCGTCCGCGGCCGAGCCGCCACGCCCTCTATGCGGGCGGCGCCGCGGAGAGGACCCATTTGGAGTCGGCAGGCTTTGAGCTGGAGCCCCTTGAGAGCCGGAGGCTCACGCCGGACGCTGTCTTGGTCCTGGGCCCAGGCGGCGGCGGTGAGCTTGCCTCTCAGGCTCCCGCCGTGCGCCAATGGCTGCGGGGTGGAGGACACCTGCTGGCGCTGGGGCTGAGTGAGTCCGAGGCCAAGGGGATCCTGCCGGCCCCGGTGTCGATGCGCAGGGCGGAGCACATCGCGGCGACCTTCGGGCTGCCGGAGGCGGGCTCCTGGCTGGCGGGGTTGGGGCCGTCGGACCTCCAGAACCACGACCCTCGAGGCCTCCCACTGGTCTCGGGCGGCGCCGAGATCGTGGGTGGCGGCGTGCTGGCACGAACGAGGGACGGCAGCGCGGTTCTGAGCCAGCTCGCGCCCTGGGACTTCAGCCCAGGGCCGCAGCGTAACCTCAAGCGCACCTTCCGCCGCGTTGCCTTCCTCACCACGCGCCTGCTGTGCAACCTGGGTGTCCCCTGCGACACGCCGCTCCTTGGCCGCTTCGGTTTGCCCGTGGCCCCGCCCAGCGCGGACAGCCGTTGGCTGAGCGGCCTGTACCTGGACACGCCGGAGGAATGGGACGACCCTTACCGTTTCTTCTGCTGGTGAGGGCTCCTTGGTGGCAACGAGCCCCCGGCGCCCCCACTGGTGGGGCCGCCTGGTCGCACCGGATGCCAGGGGCCCCGACTGGCACCCCCTATCCGGCAGGCGAAATGGGGTTGGATTCGTAGCAAGTTGCTCAGTCAGCCCCGCTGCAAAGGGCTAGACGCCCGCGATCGGCCGGCGTATAATGAGTCTGACCACGGGGCGTAGCGCAGTTTGGTAGCGCACCTGTATGGGGTGCAGGTGGTCGCAGGTTCGAATCCTGTCGCCCCGACCATTGTGAAGAGGCCCTGAGAGTGGAGCGATCCCCTCGCAGGGCCTCTTGCATTTGCGGCTGCCCTAGGTCATCCCTCCCTGGGGCCGGCGCGTCGGACTCGTGCGTCTCGACACGAAGGCCGCTGGGGGACGGTCCACCTCCCTTCCCGTGCTTCAGTTCCGCCGCGCGAAGTGGGCGCGCGGCTTAGGCAGCGCCGAGAGGGTGACAACCCCGATCGCCCTGGTGCGCCCGGAGGTGCCGGGCCACACCTGGTAGCCCCCACGGCTATCGATGCTCTTGGGGATCCGTGCGCTCGGAGACCGGGGGTTCGCTGGGCTTCACGACTCTGCGGTAGAGCCAGATCGCGCCGCTGCGAGGTGGCAGAGAGAGCGTGAACCCGTCGCGAGACAGGTCGGCCTCGGAGAGGTGGCGCTGCTCGCCCGTCTCCGGGTTCTCGAAGAGGTACTCCGCGCCTGGCTCCAGTCCCCGCAGGGTGACGGTGAGGGTCTGCTCCTGGCAGGCGGCGAGCCGGATGCCCTGCAGCATCCCGTCGCCGCGCTCCGGCCGGTCGAACTGCCACGCCACCCACCGGAAGGGGTCTCGGCTGAAGGGCGTGAGCGGGTAGTAGTCGCCGTCGAGCAGAATCGGCGCGGCCTGCCGCCAGAGGCCGACCATTTGCCGGACCACTGCGGTATCATAGTCGTCGCGGCGGATGTCGAAGCTGGGAAAGAGCATCGCCGCCATCGCGCAGTGGAACGCGAAGCTGTCGACCGCTTTGTCAAAGCGGGTGTCGTCGTCCGGCCCGGACACGTCCCAGGAGAGCGTGCACTCCTTGAAGTAGGGAATCCACTCGAACAGCGTGTGGTGGAAGGCCAACTTCACCGGGTGGTTGCCATAGCCGAAGTCGGTGTAGTGCAGCGGAACGGACCGACGCATCGTCTCCAGGTCGTTGCGCCTGCCGCCCGAGGCGCAGGAGTCAATCCAGAGGCCAGGGTTGCGCGCCCGCAGGTCGTCCCAGTACCGCAGGTAGCCCTGGACGTACAGGTTCTCGTTCATCCCGCGGCGGTCTTCCGCCTCGTGGGTCCGCCAGTAGGCCAGCGGCGGGAAGTTGAAGTCCTGCCGGTAGATGCCGATGCCGCTCTCCCGGATCAGGCCGCAAACATGGTCGGTCAGCCACTCGCGACAGGCGGGCAGGCCGAGGTTGAGGAGCGCGTTGTTGTCCTCCTCGGTGGTCCTCAGCAGCCAGTCTGGGTGCTCTTTGAACAGCGCGCTCTCCTTCGTCACCCGCTCCGGCTCGAACCAGATCAGCAGGCGAGCTCCGGTCTTCGCCGCGCCTTCGGAGACGGGCTTCAGGCCTCGGGGGAACCGCTCCGGGTCCGGTACCCAGGTCCCCGTCCGAGGCCAGTGCCGGTGTCCCTCCGCGTCCTTGCAGGGGTACCATCCCGCGTCGATCCACCAGACGTCGAAGTCCACGCCGCGCCTCGTGAATTCCTCCTGGTAGCGGAGCTGGTTCTCCTCGGTCGCCGCGGTGAACTCCTCCCCGGTGTCCGTCCCGGCGCTGGCCAGCATCGGGGGCATCGGCCGCCCTTCGGACCTCGGCAAAACGTGCGCCCGGTACCACCGGCGCCAGAGGTTGACCGCCCGTTCGGTATCGCCGGTCCAGGCCATCAGCGTCATTCGCGGGGTGCGGACGCTCTCGCCCGGCAGCAGGCGCAGGTGGGTCTGCTCCTGGCCGGCCCGCACGGACACGCCGTCCTCGGTGCCGGCGAAGTTGGCGGACCACTGCCCCGGCCAGCCGACCGCCAAGGTCAGCCCGCACCCCTCGAACCGGACGCGGTAGTAGGGGAAGGCGCCATCGCACGGACGGCCGCCGTTGGGGGCGAAGGTGAGGCTCTTGCCCTTCGGCAGAGGCGTCTCGGTCGGAGTGTATCCCTCCTCGTTGTAGAAGTCGCCGTTGCAGTGGTAGAGGACGGGCTCGCGTCCTGCAAACGCGGCGTCCAGCGCCTGGAGGTCGCTAAGGATCGGGGTGGGGGAGTCGTGGGTGTTGGAGAACAGGACGACCCACTCCACCACCGGGAAGTCACGGTAGACGCGCGCCTCGACCTGGACCGCCAGCCCCGTCCGGTCATCGATGCCGCGGACTGTCGTCTCCGCGAAGCTCGCGTCCACCAGACGAGAGGTGACCTTCGGATGCCAGGAGTCCGGGATGCCGTGGATCGTCTCCTGGCCGAGCCGGAAGGAGAAGGGCAGGCGCGACGGGTCATCGAAGTAGGCGCCCGTCCAGCGGCGGCACAGCGCCATGTCCTCCGGACGGACCATCGGGGTCTGATCGGTTCTCTTCATCAGGGAATCCTCCGTGCGACCCGAGGTCGCCCCACTGCCACGGGCTGGCCCTGCCGCCAGTTCCGGCACCGGTTACCGTGCCCCCGTGCGGAAGGCGGACCGAGGCAGGCCGCTCTGCTCCCCGGTTCACTGCCGGTCGGCGGGCTCCTGCAGACGGGGCTTCCAGGCCGGCACCCGCCCCAAACAGGCAGTGGGGACCCCCCTACGGGGCCATCAGGAACTTTGAGCCGGGGAAGCCGGGGCATAAGGAAGCGCGATGAGGAGACCCTCGACGACGATCTGGGACCGGAGCACGGCGAGGCTCAGCCGCGCAAGGGGGAAGCATGCGAAGTGGAATGCACGGGGCACCCGCCTAGAGGCGGGGCCGAGAACGGCCCTCCGTGAGAGTGCTACGCGGCCAGGCTTGACACACGGTGCGGCCTGTCGCGCCTGAGTAGTGCCGCCGGCAGCGCCAGTACCCAGGGCCTACAGACGCGCATGGGCCGGGAGGAGGAGTCTGAGGCGGCCGGTCCGGATCTCCCTTGCCGGGCCACCCAGTTCCAAGTCCATCGTAGATTCGCCAGCGTGGCGGCCAGCAGGGCTTGGCAGTGGCTCCTGGCTCTCCCCCGGTACCGAGCTTGTCCGACTCCCAAGGCCCCCAGCCGCGCCAGGCCGTGCTCCACCACTACCCAAGCACTCAGGACCGCTTGCCCCTCCGGCGTCTGCTGGTGGCTCGGGTGGCTTGCAGCAAGGCCTCCTGAGGATGCACCCGTACCTGAGGCCCACCGCCGAGGTCGTGCACTGGTTCCTCAAAGGACGGTCCCGGCACACTGCCCCGAACTGGTAAAGGCGGCCTCCGTCCCCGTCCCGGGTGAAGGTTCGAGTGGTCTGGCCCGCCGGGCAAGTGACGGACTCCGCCTCCAGGTCCACCCGAAAGGCACTCTTGGGGAAGTGACCTCTCGGTCGGCTCTCCCGGGGCGCTCGGACGACCAGCTTTCGCACTGCATCCTCGAAGGCCTGCCGGGTGGCTCCGCTGCCGTAGGCTCCGTCCCCAACCACTTGCTCCACCGCCTCCCGGTGGTCTCCTCGACCCGTTCGATCGCTTCCAGCACCCACTGGGCGTCGCCCGCGTTGCCCAGCAGCAGGGCGCAGTCCAGAATCAGCTGGCTCTCCCGATCCACGACCACCGCTACTCTGTGGCCGGTGAAGCGCTTGTGGCCGTGGCGCTGCTCGGGATCGCTCACCGATGGGATCCGATCGGGGGCCGTCCCCTGCTTCATCTGAGCCCTCGGCCCTCCCTCGGGGGGTTCCTGCAACCCGATATCTTGAAGCAGGAGTTGGCTCAGCAGCTCACAAGCCTCCTTCACTCGCTCCCGCTACGCCTCGCCGACGAAGCTCGCTCAGTGCAGCAGACGTCAGGCGTCTGCTGCAATCTCGGTCAGGAAAGCCTCCCGAGCTTGGGGATCCGACCAGTCCAGCTCCGCGCTGCCCTTGAGGCTGGGACCGAAGTAGCGACCCAGTCCCTGCCGGGCGACCCAGACCTCCAGCTTCCCCCCGCTGGCCCTCGCCAGCACCCGGGTCACCTGCTGGATGCCCGCGGCCAGAAGGTTGTAGGTGTCTTCGACCGCGCCCTTGCCCAACATCGGCTTGGTATCCACGGCGACCTTGATCTTTCCACCCTCTAGCAGACCTACCCGCCTCGCTTCCTGAAGGCTGCCCTCGAAGAGCTGCCGTACTCCCTCGTGCAGGATCAGGTGGGAGCGGAAGAGCTGCAGAGTGCTCTTCGCGCAGACGGGGGCTCCGGCGTGCCGGCCGAGCACGGCGGCCCGCCGCAGGTCGAAGCCGCTGCGCTCCACCGCCTCTTCGTCGGAGCAGCCCGCCTGCTGCTGCATCAGAGGAATCGGCGCCAACTGGGAGGGAGGCGCGCTGGGCCGGCCTACGCGCTCCGAGTAGAAGCTCAGGAAGGCCTCGTCCTGGAAGAGACGGGGTGCGGCCTGAGCGAGCTGCCCATGGAAGCTCCCCTCCGGTAGCTCCAGCGGCCACACGTTCCCCACATCAAAGAGACTGAATTGCTTCTTACGCCGACCCAGCATCCACTGACCTCTCGGGACCTTTCCCAAGGGGAAACCCTATTCCTCAACCAAGGAACCTTCTGATCGGCTCCCGTTGCCTGCAGCAACCGGGCTTCATCGGCCGCGTCTCTAGGGGGAGGCACCCGTTGCGGACCCGGATGTTGGTTGGCTCTTCCCAGCGTTGGGGAGCGGCACAGAACTGGTCGGGGGCGCGCCATTCAGCATAGGCCAAGAAGGTGATACCAGGAGACGGTCCGTATGTATCGTACTCACTAGTTGGAGCAGCTGAACTGTGAGCATCGTCGAGTTAGCGCCTCGCCCTCCCCCCCGGCTGGCGAGCGCTCACCATTCCTGAGGAGCAAGGGAGCCACCGAGATGTCGTGGAAGCCCGCAGACTTCATTGTATTCGGCCGGTACTGCGACGTAGCACCGATTCGCGAGGCAGTCGAGGCACTCCGCAAGCGCGACGGGGCAGAGGCGGCAGTCCTCCTGGTCTTTCAGGGAGCCCATCCGTTTCGGTCGCTGCTGCTGCTAGCGCACCAGAACCCCAGCCTGGTCCGCCCTCTAGAGAGAGACCTTGTCCGAGCTCCGTTGTCGCTTGAGAATGGAGGCGGACTGGCAGGCTTGCTCTGGGATAGGGACCTGAGCAATGACCAACGAATGGATCAGTTGCTATCCAGTCGCGCGTTCAGGAGGATCAGGCCGCACTTCCACTCCAAGATCACCGCCCGCGTCCTACTACGCCAAGACACTGTTGGCTATCGTGCCGACACTCAGCAGCAGATTGGAACCTCTATCGCGGTAGTGCTGATCAACTCCGGTGGGCGATCGAGTCAGAGGTGGGCGGCGGCTCACATGGCGCGGCTGTACACCATGGTCTGCGCGAGCGCGCCAGTTGTTGTGCACAAGGACCTGTTCCTACTAAAGATAGCCGACTCGGTGATTGACAAGAGCGGCATCGCGGCTTCTCTGCAAGGGCTCCCTACCCCACAAGGGCCCCCTGCCGCCGCCATCAGACCCCATGATGCATCTCATGCTCTCGATCTGTTCAGCCAACGCCTACTCGACGCTGCACTTAGGCTGACAGACAGCGCTACTGGTAGCGTCTACCTCGCAGGATCAGAGAAAGGCCGCCTGCGTCTGGCAGCACAGATGGGCGCCATGGGCTGGCAGCCTGAGATTGACACAAGCGTACGCGCGGGTGTGGTTGGCTGGGTGTATCGGAAACGCCGGCCTCTTCTCATAAACAACCTAGCTGAGTTCCGGGAGTCGCACCCGCATATTTCCTACCTCCCAAACGACGATGCCCTCACCGGCGCCAGTGCGGAGCTCGCCGTCCCCATCACCCACCGACAGCCGGAATCAAGCTCCGTTACTGTACTGGGGGTCATCAGGGTAGAGAAATCCGCTTCGTCTAGGGTCAGCATCTATACATACCGGGAACTAGCGATGCTCCGGGACCTTGCGCAACGTCTCTGCCTATGGCGCTCGAATATGCTTTTCTCTGCCTCGGCACGCGCCCTAGCAAGCCTAACCCAACGCAACAGCCTCCCTACCGTCCGTTCTGACACTGAGCAGGGCCATTCGGCAGATGGAGCAAAGGACATCCCCCTTGACGCCCTCCCAGCAGTGGACACGATGAGGGATACCCTCTCGCATATCCACAGCCTGACACACAGTGCATCAGCAACAGTGTGTCTGGTCTCAGCGGATTCCACCCGCCTTGTCCGGCTGTGCACCTGTCCGGCATCAGACGAGCTCGATGCACGGCGGAGCATCCCCCTCGATGCACGCAACAGCGTCAACGCGTGGGTGGCACGCACGGGCCGAGAGTGCTATATACCGAACCTAGCCTCCCCTGACGCCTTCGGCTCATACGAGAGTCTCAAGGGATGTCTCTCATTGAGGACTCCGATCGTCTGCGAGCTATGCGTCCCGATCGTGCTTCACGCGCGTCTTGTCGGTACCTTACATTTGGAGAGTCAGCACGAGGGGGCATATGCCGAATGCCTGTTCCTCGTCCGAGCCATCGCTGAACAGATGGCATTGTCTCTAGCCCATGCGCGGCGCAGCATAGAGCACCATGTGCTATCGCTACAGGCAAACGCGACGCTTAGCCTACACCAACTGCTTAAGTGCATTGACCGCTTGTCCACGCTAGCCAAGCTTGCCGATGACCATACCGCAGGGGCCATCAACCAGCTCTGCCGAGACATGCAATCCTGCCTAATGACAGATCCGGTGGCTGCGTATCACCACGCTACCACTGTGGCCGAGATACTTGGCGAGCTGGCGAAGGAGCTACAGATCGCCCAGCGCGTCACCTGGGAGACTCCTATTGCAGCCGAATGCTACCTCCCCCTGCCGTACACCGACGCCCTGCGTGTAGCAATGCAGCAAATCCTTCAGAACGCCTACGATGAAGCACTGCGCTCCCACGATTTCCACATAAGGGTGCTAACCAGCGTTCGTGACCTAGCTGGTCGCCGCTTTCTGCGGGTAGTGTTGAGGAACCCACTTCTTACGCCTATGAGCGATGATCTTGCCGCTCGACTTTACCGCGTGCCGATACGTACCGATCGGCCTCATATTGGAGCATTCCTAGCAGGTGCCATTCTTAGGGAGATCGGCGGCGATGTCTACATTGGACGCCATGACCGTCGGGTCATGTGCACTGTTATCGAACTGCCTGTGTTGAGCACCTGACGATGGAAACCTACAACGTTCTGGTTGTTGACGACGACGAGGACATTAGAGCTAAGGCCCTCCAGACACATTCTGGCGACAACAGACTTTGCGTGACGGTCGCCAAGGACATCGCAGAGGCCAGGGCCGCAATCAACTGCCAGTTCTTCCACGTTGCGTTCGTCGATATGCAGCTTGATCCCAGTACGCGCCAAACCGATGGCAAGACGGTGCTCCGCGAGCTGGCCGACCTTAGGCCGTCCTGCACGCGTGTTCTGTTGACACAGTATCCAGACGTCTACAGAAAGGATTTCTTTGACCTGACACATCCTCTCTACCCTATAGTTGCGGGGTCTGTGGATAAGCTGAATCCTCGTGAGGACTTCACCGAAGTGATGCTGCGGATGTCGGAATCGTGGTGCACTCGCACGGTAGCAGTTGACGGAGTCCCGATCATCCACAAGCAACTCCACATGAAGGTGAGGCACGGCGCAAAAGTAGACGTGACGGGCGACGAGGTAGACTTCATAGTGTCTCGTCTGCTAGGACAAGGAGGTAGCGCCGATGGGATTTCGAACGATGATGTAAGTAGGATAACTTTGGAGCCGTTGCATGGAGGGCGCAGTCGGTCCGTTGTGGCGATGGGCACTCCCATAGCGGGGGATGGAACAAACGGCATCCTGTGCGTGGTCAAGCTAGGGCCGCGATCGGATACGGCAGAGGAGCAGACGAGATACGACCGATATGTGCGCTTTCTGGTCTCCCTGAACCGTCGAGTGGAACTGCTCGGCTACGTTCTTGGTGACACTGTCGGTGGCGTGTGCTACTCCTTTGCTGGGCGCTCACCAGATGCGATCCGCAGTCTGGGGGATCTATTCTCTCAGGAGCGTGCGGAAGCAATCAACGTGCTGCGCAGCCTGTTTGCGAAGGATAGGAGAGAGTGGTATCTGCGAACGGGCAAGGGCTCGGACCTCACCAACTACTTCCATCGCGCCTACGGGCTCGACGCGAGGGATGTGTTGGAGAACGCAAGGGACTTTGCTGAACGCATCGCTAGCGATCTCGGCCTGAGGAAGCGGCGGGATGAGATCCAATTCGATGGAGGGAGGTTAAGGATACCGCATGACATTCTGGGCTCCGGGTCAATGCGGGCTTCATACCCATCGTGTATTGTGCACGGTGACATGAATGCGGAGAACGTGATCTGTGCTGACGACGATCGGGTGATGTGCATCGATTACCGCTATACGGGTTGGGGTCCGAGGACTCTTGACTTCGCCGCGCTACAGACCAGCATACGCTTGGCGCCTCCGGCCGTAGTTAGGGGTTTGCCCCAGCAGTTGGGCGACCTGAGACATGAGCGTTCCGTCTGGGACGAGGGATGGTCAGAGGACGCTATAGATGACGGGAAGTGCAATGATGCTGCCGTGCTTCCTTTCTGGGCCCAGGTGTCGCGTGAGCTTCTGTTGCTGGCACGAGCGAACTTCGATGGTCTGACTCAGCAGGAACACGCAGCCACGTGCCTGCTATGGGCGTTACGCGTGTTCCGCGTCAAGGACCTTAGCCAAGCGGCCAAGCTGCGTCTTCTGGTGTGGATGTCTTGGCTGAACGACGTCCTCAGTAGATGAGGGGCGGTCGTCTAGGTATGGGCGTCGGATGCGTTTCTGGCGGCAGTAGGGCTGCCGGCGATGCTTGGGTGCCCGGGTATGGGCGCATAGGATGTCCTTTGGATAGATCAGTGAGGGTGCGCGATGGCAGATGAGCTGAGGAGGTCCGAGTATGAGGCGCTACGACGCGAGCTGGAGGCGACGAGTAGGCGGGTCTACGACACTGTGGCGTTTGCCATCACAGTCGCAGCTGCCGTGTTGGGCTACGGCTTCAGATCGGATAGCCTGTGGACTACGCTTGTGCCGGTTCCGCTGGTGTGCGGCGCATACGCCCTGGTCGTCCAGTCCGTCCGCTCACAGAGGCGGGTGTCGGCATATCTGCAGTTCTGGCACGAGAGTGTGCCAAGGGGCGCGGTGTGGGAACGGATGCTTGTGCAGCAGCGTCTCGTGACGAGGTCGCGCAAGCGCGCGCCGCAGCGTTCCCTCGGCTGGGCGGGTGCGAGAACCAGCCGGCTAATGATGGCCGCTCAGTTCCAACTGCTGTGGGTGTTCGGTGCGCTCTCGGTTGCTTCGTCCTGGGTTGTGGGAGGGCCAACCCTTCAGACGCCGCAGCTGTACATCCGGATTCTAGCGGCCTGCTTCTGGGTGGTCATGTACCTAGTCATGCGCGCGGCGAACGAGAAGTTGCGGGGCGGTGGGCTGGTAGAGCAGGAGTTCCTGGCCGACCTGCAGCTTGCAGGTGACCTGATCGGCGCTGGTGACGCGCTGGGTGCCCAAGAACACGCCGGGTAGCCTGAACGATTCGGCTGTGCGGGGGGCGCAGCAGGGAGCCTCCCAGGGGATGTTTCGAGGTCTCTGCGCAGGTTCGCATCCTGCCGTCCCTAGAGGGAAGGCAGGAAAGGGCCTTCCCTGAGAGTGCTAGGCGGCCAGGCTCGGCGCTCGGCAGCGCCAGCCGCGCCTGAGTAGTGTTGTGGGCAGCGCCAGTGCCCGGGGCCCACGGACGCGCGGAGGCCGGGAGGGGGAGTCCGAGGAGGCCGGTCCCGGTCTCCCCTGCCGGGCCACCCAGTCCAGGTCCACCGTAGGTTCGCCAGCGTGGCCGCCAGCAGCGCTTGGCCCAGGCTCTTGGTTCTGCCGCGATAGCGTGCTTGTCCCACCCCCAGAGCCCCCAGCCGGGCCAGTCCGTGCTCCACCACGACTCGGTCGCTCAGGACCGCTTGTCCCTCCGGCGTCTGCTGGTAGGCTCGGGCGGCTTGCAGCAGCGCCTCCTGGGGATGGACCCGCACCTGGCGGCCCACCGCCGAGGTCGTGCACTGGTTCCTCAGGGGGCAGCCGGTACAGGCCGCCCCAAACTGGTAGAGGCGGCCTCTGTCCCCTTCCCAGGTGAAGGTTCGGGTGGTCTGGCCCGCCGGGCAAGTGACGGACTCCTCCTCCAGGTTCAGGGTGAAGGCACTCTTGGGAAAGCGACCTCCCGGGGGAGCCGACCGGGGCGCTCGGACGACCAGTTCCCGGCCCGCCTCCTGAAAGGCCTGCCGGGTGGCTCCGCTGCCGTAGGCCCCGTCTCCCACCACTTGCTCCACCGCTTGCCCGGTAGTCTCCTCGACCCGCTCGATCGCCTCCAGCACCCCTTGAGCGTCTCCCGCGTTGCCCGGCAACAGCGCGCAGTCCAGAATGAGCTGGCCCTCCCGGTCCACGACGACCGCCACCTTGTGTCCCGTGAAGCGCTTGTGGGCGCTCTTGTGGCCGTGGCGCTGCTCGGGATCGCCCACCGAGGGGATCCGGTCGGGAGCCGTTCCCTGCTTCAACTGAGCCCTCGGCCCTCCCTCGGAGGGCTCCTGCCACTCCACGTCCTGGAGCAGAAGCTGACTCAGCAGTTCGCAGGCCTCCTTCACCCGCTCCCGCTGCGCCTCGCCCACGAAGCTGGCCCAGTGCAGCAGCCGTCGGGCGTCTGCCACGATCTCGGTCAAGAAAGCCTCGCGAGCCTGGGGGTCGGACCAGTCCAGCTCCGCGCTGCCCTTGAGGCTGGGACCGAAGTAGCGGCCCAGCCCCTGCCGGGCCACCCAGACGTCCAGCTTCTCCCCGCTGACCTTCGCCAGCACCCGCGCCACCTGCTGGATGCCCGCGGCCCAAAGGTTGTAGGTGTCCTCCACCGCGCCCTTCCCCAGCATGGGCTTGGTATCGACCGCGACCTTCAGCTTTCCACCCTTCAGGAGGCCTGCCCGCCTCGCTTCCTGAAGGCTGCCCTCGAAGAGCTGCCGCACCCCTTCGTGGAGGATCAGATGAGAGCGGAAGAGCTGCAGAGTGCTCTTGGCACACAGGGGGGCTCCAGCGAGCCGGCCCAGCACGGCGGCCCAACGGAGGTCGAAGCCACTGCGTTCCACCGCCTCCTCGTCGGAGTAGCCCGCCTGCTGCTGCAACAGGAGCATCAGCGCCAACTGAGAGGGGGGCACGCTGGGCCGGCCCACCCGCTCGGAGTAGAAGGCCAGGAAGGCCTCATCTTGGAAGAGACGGGGCGCGGCCTGAGCGAGCTGCCCATGGAAGCTCCCCTCCGGCAACTCCAGCGGCCACACGTTCCCCACATCGAAGAGACTGACTTGCTTCTTACGCCGACCCAGCATCCACTGACCTCCTTGGGCCTATCCCAAGAAGGAATTCCACCTCTCAACCAAGGCACCGTCTGATCGACTACTGTTGCCTGCTGAAATCGGGCCTTTCGGCCACGTCTCTAGGAGAGTGTAGATGACCGCCTTCTCTGATGCGCTCGAGACTGATATCGCCGGTAACCTTCCTGACGCTGCCCACCTGTATGAGCAGGCCCTGCATGATGAGGATGCTCCGCTTGACGCCTACCTGAATCTCGCCGCTCTGTACTGGGCGTGTATCGATCCTGGGTGTAGTCGTGGACGAAGCCTGTTCACGAAGGCAGCGGAACGCTACGACGCAGTGCTTTGCGAGGCGGAGACGAAGTATGGGTATGTGCCTGAGATCGGGTTTTGGAGGCTGTATTTCGCGTTTACGATACTAGGAGAACCTCCATTCGAAGAGGAATGCAAGGTCCTTGTCACTGAACCAGGGCGTACTCTTGTGCCGTACTTCTACATCTATGGGACGTCGCACGGAAAGCAGTACGTGCAGCAGGCGATCCGCTTGCTGGCCGACTGCAAGGCATCACCGACAACCAAGAACAGGTACATCATCTCGGTCATTGAAGCAACGGCATCGAGTGCGAATGTAGCAGCCGGTATATGGCACGACAACACGCCACGCTAACGGTCTGCGCTGGGCACATACTGATCGGGGATTCCTGTCCAGGAGGGGCTATCACTGCGGAACGACCGCCAAGCCCGCTGGATGCCCCTCACGGTTTAGGAGCGGTGGCCCAGTTGTTGTTGGAAGGCGTGGGTAAGCTGTACGCTCCGCCGATCCTGGCACACCTCTGGCATGCCGCTCCTCTGTGCGGCCCTAAGGGAACGCATAGCCTACAGTGATCCTCTCGAGCCTTGGGGTGATGGCCGGCAGAGGGTCTGCGGACCGCGGAGATGGTCCTTGAGTGGGACTCTGCAGAGGCTCCAGCGAACCCAGCCCAACACGGTGTGAGTCTGCACGACGCGGCCACCGTCTTCGGTGCCCCCCTGACACTGACCGTCCAGAATATGGCCACTCGGCGCCCTTCCAGTGGTGGCTGACACAGACCGCAGTGGCCGCATACGAGTCATCAGCGTTCGCCGGGCTACGCGGCGGGAGAGACGGGCATGGGAGCAAGCGCGCTGAGGAGCCCCTGGACGACGATCTGAGGCCGGAATACGACGAAGCCCTGCTGCGGGGCGAGGGGGAGGTATGCTGAGGAGTATGCCCAGGGCACCAGCTTGATGCGGCTGGACCCCGACGCTGCCGCCGCGTTCCCAGATGACCGCGACGTGAACGCGGCGCTCCGCCGGATCGTCGGGGGACGCTCCACGCGGCACTCGGCGGCTCCTATGCCGCATCCCCGCTCCAAGGAGGTCGAGCGCTTCGTTCTCTGCCCGGCATGCTCAGCGAGCAGGGACGGGGTCGTGGGCCTCGGCCCAGGG
>DASXUI010000596.1:0-1642 GCA_036504955.1 Armatimonadota bacterium | reverse complement strand
CTCCGGCTGTCTCAGGGGGGCCGTCACCCGGCGCAGGAAGTCCGGCTCGGCGCGCATGTCGCTGTCGCACAGCACCAGGATCGGGTGCCTGGCCTCGGCCTCGAGGCCCGCCAGGTTGCATACCTTGAGGTTGGGGCCGAGGATAGGGGAGCCCACGACGATGCGGAGGGTGACCTGTGGGAAGTCCTCGCGGAGCCGCTCCAGGATGGGCAGCACGGGGTCGTCCGCGTCCAGGACCCCGAACAGGATCTCGTAGCAGGGGTGGTCCTGGCGGCAGAAGGTCGCGAAGCTCTCGTAGGCATCGGCGTCCACGCCCCTGACCGGGCGCAGCAGCGACACGGGCTCCGACGGCAGCTTGGGGGTCGGTGGCTGGGCGGCCCCGCGCCAGCGATGGGCCGCGACGACCGTCAGGAGCATATACGCCAGTGAGCCAAATGTGAGGAGGTGCAGGAGTAGGGCCACGGCGCTCACGAGACGCACCCGGTGGGCGCTTCCGTCCTCCTCGCCGATGCCGGGACGTGTCGCTGACCCGAGGGCCGCTGCTGACCGGTTGGGCTACCCACGGCTGTAGCTGGTGAGGGTGATGCCGCTCTCCTCAATCGCCTGGCGCACCCGGGGGCTCAGGAGCGCCTCCATCTCTGTGCTGCCCGTCTCGCCCCTTCCTCCGTCGTCCGGATGGAGGTAGATCTCACTGAGGCCGATCGGAAGGTGACGGACCAGGCCGCACAGGTGCCCCTCATCCATCCTCTCGGAGCGGAAGAGACCCAGGCTGCGGTCCGGTATCAGGAGGGGGGTCCTCCTCGCCAGCCTCAGGCACCGCCGGTTCATGGCGGAGAAGACGGCGGCGAGGGCCCTCTTGGGGCCTGTGCCCGTGGGGTCCAGCCTCAGGTTCAGCCGAAGGTCGTCTCTGGGGATCCTGAGGCCCACGGCCCCCTGGCTGACGGCCAGGCGGAGGGCCACGCCGAATATGACCGGATGCACGTGGAAGTGGAGGTGGCCGTCTACGTGAGAGAGCGGCAGGCCCGTGCGAGCGAAGCGCTCGAACTGGGCGGAGACCTCCTGGGCGAGGAGCCTGCGGGCGCGCGGCAGGAAGTTGTAGAGGGCCCCGACCACTACGGGGTGATCGGAAAACCGGCCGGATCGGACGACGAGTCTAGGCCAAGCCTCCTCAGCCAGAACCGGATGCCCGCAGAGGGCCGTCAGGTGGAGGCCCACCCCCAGGGACGGCGTGTCCTTGGCCAACGCGACCGCCTCGGCGAAGGCGCCGCCCCCGACCATCAGGCTGCTGCTGGTGAGGATGCCCTCGCGATGGCAGCGCAGCACCGCCCGGTTGATGGACACCGAGCGGCCCAGGTCGTCCGCGTTGACTATGAGTCGGCGCAGGGGCTTCCCGCAAGCCGCGCGCCCGCATGGTCCCTCGTCGTGGCCAGGCATCGACTTGGATTGTACTCCCTGGGGGCCCATCTGTCCACGCGCTGTCCCCCTCAGACCACCGGCCACCGGGAGCTCTAGCGACGTAAGCCAGCGGCAGCAGACTACCTCACCACCAAGACACCAAGAAGGGCAGGGGCAAGGGGGCTCATGGGACTGAAGGGACTCAGGGGAAGGGCCTCAGATGAGCACCATCGGGTCTTTCCCCCAA
>DASXUI010000595.1:0-7119 GCA_036504955.1 Armatimonadota bacterium | reverse complement strand
GCTTGTGGAGACCGGAGCACAGATCCCCCGCCTGTATCAGAGCATCTACGAGAACCGCAGCTTCTCCGCCACCAAGCTGCTGGGTCTTGCCCTGGCCTCTACGCGCTCAGCCCTCGAGGGCAACGTCACCTACGCGGTCCTTACCCGCCGCGACTTCGTGGAGGCGGGCGCGCTGCAGAACGAGACGGACGGCATCGTCAACCACCTGCTGAGCATCCGGGGCACCTCCGTGGCACTCCTCTTCCGCGAGGCGCCGGACGGAGGCATCCGGGTCAGCCTCCGCTCTCGAGGGGCCTCGGACGTCAACCGGGTGGCCAAGGCCTTCGGGGGTGGTGGCCATCAGCAGGCGTCGGGCTGCACGGTGGCGGGCCCGCTCGATTCCGCGGTGGCCCAGGTGCTGGCAGAGGTCGGCAAGCAGGCGGAGTGCTGGCAGTCCTGCGCCTGATAGAAATCGCTCTGTGGCGCCGCCATGCGGTCACCCTGGACCCCGCGGTCGCCCTCGCAACCGAGATTCTGCCACCGCCGCCCGCTCCCCAACTACGGACTGACTCGTGATCGCTTCCCCCTCCGCAAAGCTCCCTAACGCCCCAGCTCAAGAGCGCACCGGATTCCTGAGCATCGACAAGGGCTCCGGGATGACCTCCCACGACGTTGTGGCACGGGCCCGGCGGTTGCTGCGGCAGAAGCGGATCGGCCACGCCGGCACGCTGGACCCCATGGCGACGGGGGTACTGGTGCTGTGCCTGGGGAAGGCCACGCGTCTTGCCGAGCTGGTGAGTGAGGGCCGGAAGACTTACGTAACCGAGGTGACCTTCGGGCGCGAAACCAATACCCTGGACGCCTCCGGGGCCACGACTGCTACTGAAAAGGCATCGCACCTCACCGAGGCGATGGTTGGAGCCCTCCTGGACCCCTTCCGAGGGGAGGTCCATCAAGTCCCTCCCATGGTCTCCGCCCGCCACCACGAGGGGCAGCGGCTCTACACGCTGGCGCGGCAGGGCATCACCGTAGAGAGGGAGGCGCGGCCCATCACAATTTACCGGCTGGAGTTGCTGGCGTTCACGCCGGGCGATGAGCCCCGCGCGCGTCTGGAGGTGGAGTGCTCCACCGGCACCTACATCCGCGTGTTGGCTCAGGACCTGGGGATCGCGGCGGGCTGCGGGGCTCACATGTCCGTGCTGAGGCGCACCGTGGTAGGCAGCTTCCGCCTGGACGAGTCGGTGAAACTGGCTGAGGTGGAGAGCCTGCTGGCGGATGGCCGGCTCGACTCACGGGTGCTGCCGGCCGCCGCGGCCGTCCGCCACTGGCCCCAGAGGGTCCTCTGTGAGCAGGAGTCGTGCGCCATCGCTCGCGGCGAGGCCATCGACGCCGGAGTGGTGGAGGGCCTTGCCGACCAGACACCGGTAGCACTCCTCGGTCACCTGGGAGACCTGGCTGCCCTGGCCAGGCTCGCTCCGGCAGCGGAGGGCGCCAGGGTACTGCGACCCTACAAGGTGTTCGTCTCGCCCACGGACACGCGTGCCGACACGGAGGAGGTCAACCCGTGAGACTGTACCCGGAGCTTCCGGACGGCCCCATGCCGGGCCCGGAGCGCGTGGTCGTACTGGGCTCCTTCGACGGCGTGCATCTGGGCCACCAACAGCTCGTGTCGCACGCTGTTCAGCTTGCCGAAGAACAGGGGCTCTACAGCACCGCCATCACCTTCGATCCGCTCCCCGAGGCCGTCCTGGCGCCGCGGACCTGCCCCCCCACCCTGATGGATATCGACGAGCGCGTGGCCGCGTTGCGCGAACTAAACCCCGATGAGCTCTTCGTCGTGAAGCCCTCGCCAGAGCTCCTGGGTCTGCCGGCGGAGGTATTCGCGGAGGGCCTGCTACGCAAGCGTTTCCGGGCTGTGGCGGTCGTGGGAGGTGAGGGCTTCCGCTTCGGCAAGGGTCGTGGCGGTGACGCCAGCCTTCTTCGCCGCCTGGGCTTCAGGGTAGAGGAAGTCCCACCCCTCGAGGTGGAGCGGGCGCCGATCAGCAGCACCCGAATCAGGGCCCTGGTGACCGGAGGGGACGTGGAAGCGGCAGGCCGCCTCCTGAGCCGTCCCTACACTCTGACGGGCGTGGTGGCCCACGGCCGGGAGGTGGGCAGGACTCTTGGCTTCCCCACCGCCAACCTACGTCCCAACCCGGGCCGGCAGATCCCGGCGCGAGGAGTCTACGCCTGCGAGGCCCTGATTGCCGGCGGACCAGGAGCCGGCGAACCATGCCCGGCCTGGCGTCAGCGCAATTCGGTTGTGAACATCGGCGTTCGCCCTACCTTTCAAGGGGAAGGCGAGTATCTCTCGGTTGAGGCTCATCTGCTGGACTTCAGTGAGGACCTGTACGGGGCAAGGCTCCGGCTCGTGTTCCGGCACCACCTACGGGACGAGCGCCGGTTTGCTAACGTCGAGCTCCTGAAGGAGCAGATCGAGCGTGACCGACGGTCCGCTGAGGCCCTGCTCGATTGACAGCCCCCTGGGGCTATGCTACCATGGGGTCAACCGAGAAGGAGAAGAACAAGAGGAGAACAGAATGCCTTTGGTCAAAGAGCAGAAAGAGGAGATCATCCTTGGGAACCGGCAGCATGAGTCTGACACCGGCTCTCCCGAGGTGCAGGTCGCCCTTCTGACCGCCCGTATCAACCAGCTTACGGACCACCTAAAGCTTCACAAGAAAGATCACCATTCCCGTCGCGGCCTCCTGATGATGGTGGGCCATCGCGATCGCCTCCTCCGCTACATGCGCAAGTGCGACGTTGAGCGTTACCGGGACATCACGGCCAAGCTGGGTATCCGCCGCAAGTTCTAGACGCCTCTTTGCCAGCGGCACACCTCTGCTCATCCCTCTCCCTTCGGGGTTGCTCTTCCGACGTTTTTGACCCACGCGGCAGGCTAGCTAGCCTGCCCTCTGTGGTTTCTCTGGCTCCATGCCAGCCGGCCCCGGTCACGTTGGTGCATCTCCACCCCCTTGCACGAAGGTCACCGGAGTGAGCGTGTGCCATGCTCCGGGGCTCCTCGAATTGGAGGACTGTGAACCGGCTCCAGCTTCGGCTCCCAGAGAGCCACAGCCGACGACGATTAGCCGATCAGACAAGGAAATGTGATGCCCATCAGTGTTAGTCTCGAGGTACCCGGGGACAGAACCCTCACCATCGAGACCGGCCGTCTAGCCAAGCAGGCCAACGGGTCTGTTCTGGTAACCCTGGGAGACACCCAGGTCCTCTGTACGGCGGTGATGAGCAGGAAGGCCCGAGAGGGCACCGATTTCTTCCCGCTCACCTGTGATTTCGAGGAACGCATGTACGCCGCAGGCAAGATCCCCGGCGGGTTCCCCAAGCGCGAGGGTCGTCCCACCGAGAAGGCCGTGCTTACCAGCCGCCTTATGGACCGCCCCCTCCGCCCCCTCTTCCCCGATGGCATGCGCAATGACGTTCAGTGCATCGCCGTCCCCCTCTCCGTGGACATGATCAACCTGCCGGACGTCCTGGCGATGACCGGTGCCTCCACCGCCCTCACCATCTCGGACATCCCCTTCGGTGGCCCCGTCGGCGCCGTTCGCGTGGGCCTGGTGGAGGGTCAGTACATCGCCTTCCCCACCCAGGAGCAGCTCGACAAGAGCGAGCTTGACCTGATCGTGGCCGGCACCCGAGACATGGTCGTCATGGTGGAGGCCGGTGCCGCTCAGGTGACGGAGGCCGAGGTTCTCGGCGCCATCACCTTCGGGCACAAGGAGATCGTCAAGCTCTGCGACCTGCAGGAGGACCTCCGCAAGCAGGTTGGCAAGGACAAGATCGAGCCGATCATCGTGAAGGTGGATCCCGCCCTCGTCGACGCGGTCCGCACCAGCGCCAGCGCGGAGCTCTCGGAAGCCCTTCAGGACCCCGACAAGGCCAGCCGCGAGAACGCCATCCAGGAGCTGACCGATGTCGTGGTGGCTCGCCTGGCGCCGGACTTCCCGGAGCGCGAGCGAGAGCTGGCTCAGGCCTGCGACAAGGTGGTCAAGGAAGAGGTACGACGCCTCATTCTTGACCAGGGCAAGCGCCCCGACGGCCGGCGGCTGGACGAGATTCGCCCGATCAGTTGCGAGACGGCGCTCGTGAAGCGCTCCCACGGCTCCGGGCTCTTCACCCGCGGCCAGACGCAGGTCCTCACGGTCTGCACGCTGGGCTCCTTGGACGAGGAGCAGATGCTGGACAGCATAAGCGTGGAGACCTCCAAGAAGTACATCCACCACTACAACTTCCCGCCCTTCTCCGTGGGTGAGGCCCGGCCGCTTCGCGGCGCCGGCCGCCGAGACATCGGCCACGGAGCCCTGGCGGAGCGGGCCCTCAAGGGCATGATTCCTGCCACCGAGGATTTCCCCTACGTCATCCGCTTGGTCTCCGACGTTCTGGAGTCCAACGGCTCTAGCTCCATGGCCTCGGTCTGCGGCAGCACCCTCGCCCTTCTGGACGCGGGCGTCAAGCTGAAGGCACCGATCGCGGGCATCGCCATGGGCCTCATGTCCAACGGCGACCGCTTCTGCGTTCTGACCGACATCCAGGGCATGGAGGATTTCGGCGGGGACATGGACTTCAAGGTGGCGGGCTCCCGCGTGGGCATCACCGCCATCCAGATGGACACCAAGTTGGGCGGTATCCCGGCTCCCGTCTTCGAGACGGCCCTGGAGCAGGCCCGGCAGGCTCGTCTGACCATTCTGGACAAGATCCAGGCCGCCATTCCGCAGGCTCGCGAGGAGCTCTCGCCCTACGCGCCTCGCATCTTCGTGCTGTCGATCAACCCAGAGAAGATTGGCGAAGTCATCGGCCCCGGAGGCAAGGTCATCAAGAAGATCCAGGCCGAGACGGGCGCCAAGATCGACATCGAGCAGGATGGCACCGTCTATGTCGCGTGCGTCAACGCCGAGGGTGGCGAGAAGGCCCGCGACTGGATCCGCAACCTGACCCGCGAGGTACAGGTCGGCGAGGTCTACGATGGCAAGGTCGTCCGGCTGATGAACTTCGGCGCCTTCGTGGAGCTGATCCCCGGCAAGGACGGCCTGGTTCACGTCTCCAAGCTGGCCCGTGGCCGCGTGGAGCGCCCTGAGGACGTCGTTAAGATCGGCGACGAGATCAAGGTGCGCGTCGCGGAGATCGACGGCCAGGGTCGCATCAACCTGGTCCGCGAGGACCTTCCCGATGCCCCTGCCCCCCGAGCTCACTCCGGCCCCAGCCATGACGATGCCGAGGGCCAGGTAGGCACGGCGTATCGCGAGGCCAGGGATCGCGAGTCTCGTGGCGGCGGCGGGAGTCGCGGAGGCCGTGGTGGTAGCGGCGGTCGTGATCGCGGCCGTGGCGGCAGCGGCGGCAGCAGCGCGCCTCGCAGCAGCGGCGGCGACCGTGGCGATGCCCCCGTGGGCGTCAGCTTCCGGCCCAAGTCGTCCCCCAGCTCTGGCGGCGGCGACCAGGACGCCTAGTGCGTGAGTTACCATCCCTGCTCAGTAGGGGCCTTGGTCCGCTTCCAGTGGGCCCTTTCCCCAGCTGAGGATGGCACGCTACCCGAAGGGACGCCCATCAAGGGCGTCCCTTCGGCTGTCTCTCCTGCTGTCCCTAAGCGCGAGCTTGAGGGCAGCCCCTCTCCCCGGCAAGGGACCCCCTAGATGCATCAGATGAGCACGCTCCCTAACGGGGTGCGAGTGATCAGCGAGACCGTCGCTCAGGTGAGGTCGGTCTCCCTGGGCATCTGGGTTGTCGCCGGATCCCGCCACGAAACCCCCAGCGAAGCCGGCCTGTGCCATTTCATCGAGCACATGGTCTTCAAGGGTACCGCCACGCGCAGCGCTCGGGACATCGCCGAGGCCATCGACAGCGTGGGCGGCCTGATGGACGCCTTCACGGACAAGGAGTACACCTGCTTCTACGTCCGCCTCCTCAGCGAGCACCTTCCCCTGGCGCTGGACGTTCTCTCGGACATGATCCTCAACCCCTCCTTCGATCCCCAGGAGCTGGAGCGCGAGAAGAACGTGATCCTGGAGGAGATCAAGCGCCACGAGGACTCCCCCGAGGATCGCGTCCACGACCTCTTTGCCGCCACGCTGTGGCCTAACCACCCCTTGGGAGCGCCGGTCATCGGCACCTGGGACACGGTCAGCTCCTTCAACGCGGATACGCTGCGTGAGTTCATGGGTCGGTGGTATGGCGCCGACCAGATCCTGGTGGCCGCCGCCGGCGACGTGGAGCATGAGAACCTCGTGGCACAGGTGGCGAGCCACCTGGGGGGCCGGGCGACGGGTACCGGCCAGTGGACCCAGCACGAGACCCAGTCCGTGCCCGGTCGCGCAGGCCTACCCCGTGAGACGGAGCAGGTCCACCTCTGCTACGGCGGCCCCGGCCTGCCGCACCGCGCCGAGGAGCGCTATGCCCTGGCCGTGCTGGATACCGCCTTCGGTGGCGGCATGAGCAGCCGGGTGTTCCAGGAGATCCGCGAGAACCGCGGCCTCGCCTATGCCATCGGCTCCTACTACGTCTCCTACCACGAGGGCGGCGCCTACGCCGTCTACGCCGGCACCAGCCCTGACAGCTTCCAGCAGGTGCTGTCTCTGGTGGACCAGGAGGCCAACCGGCTGTGCCAGGAGGGCCTGAGACCCGAGGAGCTGGAGCGCACCAAGCAGCAGATCAAGGGCGCCCTTCTCCTGGGTCTGGAGAGTATGAGCGACCGCATGACCCGATTGGCGAAGACGGAGCTCAACCTGGGCCGGGTACTGGGTGTTGACGAGGTCCTGGAGAACCTTGAGCACGTCACCGGCGAGGACGTAGTAGCCATCGCCCAGCGGGTGCTGAACCCAGCCCAGATGGCCCTGGCCACCATAGGGCCCACCCCAAGCGGTTAGGGGAGTGTGGGCTGCAAGTGAGCCCCAGGTGGTGCCGGAAGTGCAACCCCCAGCCGACATAGGGGCGCCCCTTCGGGGCTGAGCAATCCGGGCCCTGACGCGGACTCGTGGAGCAGCAGGCCGTGGGGAGCCCCGGAGGGGCGCCTCTACGTCAGCCAGGGGTAACACCCCTGGCGTCTCCTGCCGTCCCCCGGCGCCGCCCGCGGCCCCATACCCCCGCGCCCGC
>DASXUI010000594.1:0-8501 GCA_036504955.1 Armatimonadota bacterium | reverse complement strand
CAGGCCTCCGAGGAGGCGGCGTGTACCCGGGCGAAGGGGGAGGTAAGGTGCCGCCTTGGGCCACCGGCGGGCTCCCTCAGCGCGATGTCGCCGCTGGTCCGGGACCGGCCCATCGCGTCCAGGCCGCGCGCCGTCTCGTTCTGAGAACTGGTCTGCCGCACACCCCGCCATCCTCACCTACCCGCTAGGAGTTCCATGCCCCTCTGTACCCTCCAGTTCCAGCCTTCCGGCGCCGTCGCCAGCGTAGAGGTGGGCTCACTGCTTCATCTCGCGGCAGCGGGGGCCGGCGTGGCGGAGCTGCACCTCCCCTGCGGCGGCCGGGCCAGTTGTGGGCGCTGTCTGCTGGAGGTGGTCAGCGGGGAGTTCCACCAGGAAGCGGTTGGGGCCGCGGAGGGGGCGCTGCGGCGGGCGGGGTTTGTCCTCGCCTGCCAGACGCGGGCCCTATCCGACATGGTGCTGAGGGTGCCCGATCCTGGGGTCGCCTCCCTGCGCGTGGTCACCGAGACCCACCTTCTGCTGGATGAGGCCGCGCTGCCGGAGCCCGGCGAAACGACGCCCCCCGTGTCGGCGGTGATGCTACAGGTGCCCCCCGCGACGGTGGAGACCGGGTACGGCGACCTGGAGCGCCTGGCCCTGGCCCTGGCGCCCTGGCGGGGGGGGCCGCTGACCGAGGGGTTGAGATGCTCGCTCTCACTCCTCCGACGGATTCCGGAGCTGCTCCGAGCCGACGACGGCAGGGTCACCGCTCTGGTGGCCGACGAGGGCGACGCCGTGCGGCTGGTGGACCTTCTGCCGGGCGCTGACCCGACCGCGCACCTGGGCGCCGCCTGCGACCTGGGAACCACCACCGTGGCGCTGCACCTGGTGGACCTGGCCAGCGGGGAGATCCTCGCTACCCGCTCCGCCTACAACCGGCAGGCGTCCCAGGGGGCCGACGTGATCACCCGCATCGACTACGCCCGAAAGCCCGGCCATCTGGAGGAGCTCCGCCAGCTTGCCCTAACAACGATCAACGGTCTGCTGGCCCAGGCGTGTGAGGCCGCCGGCCGGGAGCTGGGGCGGATCCACTGCTTCACCATGGCGGGCAACACCACGATGGTCCACCTTCTGCTGGGCCTGCCGCCGTCCCACATCCGAGAGGCACCCTACGTGCCGGTGACGAACGGCCCGCCAACCCTCACGGCCCGGGACGTGGGCCTGCTGGGGCACCCGGAGGCACGGGTGCTGTTCGCGCCCGGGGTGGGCAGCTACGTTGGGGGCGACATCTCCGCCGGTCTGCTGGCGACTCGCGCCGCGCGGAGTGACGAGGGTGTGTTCCTGTTCATGGACATCGGCACGAACGGCGAGATTGCCCTGGGGACCGACGACTGGATGGTTACCTGCGCCTGCTCCGCCGGTCCCGCCTTCGAGGGATCCGGCATCCGCTGTGGGATGCGCGCGACGGAAGGGGCGATCGAGCGGGTTTCGCTGAGCCCCGACGGTGAGACCGTCACCTACGACGTGGTTGGCAACGGGCGGCCCTGCGGTATCTGCGGATCCGGGCTGGTCTCCCTTCTGGGTGAGCTGCTCTGCCGGGGCATCGTTGACCGCGGCGGGCACTTGCTGCCGGAAAGCGGATGCTCGCGGGTGGTGGCGGCGGGAGCGACCCTGGGGTTTCTGGTGGAGGGCTCGGGGAACACCGCCAGCGGCGCGGACCTGGTGCTTACCGAGCCCGACATCGAGAACCTGATCCGCAGTAAGGCGGCCATCTACGCGGGCTGCGACCTGCTGTTGGAGAAGGTCGGCCTGACCTGGGAATCCGTCGCCTCCGTGGTCATCGCCGGCGGATTCGGCCGGTTCCTGGACGTGGAACGGGCGATCCTGCTGGGCCTGCTGCCGGACCTCCCTCTCTCGCGGTTCCACTACGTAGGGAACTCCTCCTTGGCGGGCGCCTACCTCATGCTGCTATCCGGGGAGATGCGGCGGGAGGTCGTGAGGCTTGCAGCCGGAATGACCTATGTAGACCTCGGCTCCGAGCCGGGCTACATGGACCGGTACGTGGGTGCTTTGTTCCTGCCCCACACGGACCTGGGGCGGTTCCCCACGGTGGCCTCGCTTGGCTGGTGGCCGCAGACGACTTCACCACCAAGAGTTGTGCGCTCGCGCACGATACACCAAGACACCAGGAATACCTGAGCTGGGTGATTCGATGTGCTCTCTGGCCTCTGGGGTAGGGTCTCCTTTGCTCTTCTTGGTGTCTTGGTGCCTTCGTGGTGAAGCTGCTGGCGGACACTGACTTAGGGCCCACTACACGGCACTTCGGCTGGCGGCGGCATGCCGCGGCGCGGCCCTACTCATCGCTACTGGATGGAGACTATGCTTACTATACTTGAGCGTCTGGCGGGTGGCGAAGTCCTCACCTCCGACGGGGCAATGGGTACCTTCCTTCAGGCTCAGGGCCTGGTTCCGGGCGAGTGCCCGGAGGCCTGGTGTGTGTCGCACCCCGACGTGGTCCAGGGGATCGCGCAGGCCTACATCGACGCGGGCGCCGACCTGGTAGAGACCAACTCCTTCGGCGGAAGCAGCTTCAAGCTGGCCAACTACGGGATGGCGGACCGGGCGGCCGAGTTCGCTATGGCGTCGGCCAAACTGGCCCGTCAGGCCATGGGCGACCGTGGGCACGTGGCCGCCTCCGTGGGGCCCACGGGTCACTTCCTGGAGCCCCTGGGCGACCTTACGCCCGAGGCCCTCAGGGACGCCTTCGTTACCCAGATCGTTGCCCTCTGGGAGGGCGGAGCGGACGCGGTCTGCATCGAGACGATGACCGCGCTGGATGAGGCGGAGATCGCCATCAAGGCGGCTCGCGACAACACCAACCTCACCGTGATCGCCACCATGACCTTCGAGAAGGGGCCGCGCGGTTTCCGAACCATGATGGGCGTTTCCCCCACTCAGGCCGCCAAGGAGCTTCCCGCCTACGGGGCCCAGGTGATAGGCGCCAACTGCGGGAATGGCATCGCCAACATGGTCGAGATTGTGAGGGAGATGCGCGCCGCGGCCCCGGACGTGCCAATCCTGGTGCACGCCAACGCCGGAATGCCGGTGCTGGAGAACGGGAAGACGGTCTTCAAAGAGACGCCTGAGGACATGGCGGGGCGGGTGAGCGACCTGATCGCGGAAGGGGCTAGCATCATCGGCGGGTGCTGCGGCACGACGCCGGCGCACATCCGCGCCATGGCGAACGCGATCCGGGCACGAGGCTAGGGGCTGGTTGAAGATCGCCGTCACGGGCAAGGGAGGGGTCGGCAAGACCACTCTGGCCGCGGCCCTGGCGCGGCTCTACGCCGCCAGTGGCTGCGAGGTGCTGGCGGTGGACGCCGACCCCGACTCCAACCTGGCCGATGCCCTGGGGATGCCGGCCGAGCTGAGGTCGGGTCTGCGGCCCCTGTCCCGGAACAAGGAGTTCATCGAGGAGCGGACGGGAGCGACCCCCGGGCAGTACGGGCAGGTCTTCTCGCTGAACCCACATGTCTCCGACGTGGCCGAGCTGTTCGCGGTTCGGCACCGGGGCGTCTCGCTGCTGGTACTGGGCGCGATCCAGACGGCGGGAGGCGGGTGCGCCTGCCCGGAGAACGTACTACTAGCCGCCCTACTAAGGCATCTGGTGCTGCGGACTCGCGAGGTCGTGGTGCTGGACATGGAGGCCGGCATCGAGCACCTGGGCCGGGGTACGGTGGCGGGCGTGGATCTTGCTGTCGCCGTCGTGGAGCCTGGGCGGCGGAGTCTCGAGACGGCAGAGCGGATCCAGACGATGGCGGCGGACTTGCGAATGCGCGGGTTCGGCGTGGTGCTCAACAAGGCCCGCCATCCGGAGGAGGCCGAGGAGGTGCGTGCCCGGTTTGGGGAGTCGGCGCTCCTGGGAGTCGTGCCCTATGATGAGCGTCTGATCGAGGCGGACCGCCTCGGCCAGTGCGTCGCTGACCTGGAGGGCGGCGGCCTGATGGCGCCTTACCGCGCGATCTGGGAGCGCCTAGTGCAGAGACACGGGGGCCCTGTGGAGAGGACCGAGGGTATGCCGGGCCGATGAACGACCCGGCACGGGGGCCTTCGGCCAAGCCAGTTGGCACATGGTGCAGAGGACCGAGGTCCATTCAGGAGCGGGGACTGCCACGGGCTTCCTCCCAACTTGGCCGCAGGCGCTCGCGCGGCCGTTGGCAGGCCGTAGGTGCAGGTTCACTGATAGGAGTAACGCCAGGCGAGGGGCTGCTAGATTCCTCCGCGCCAGGCATTTCGGATAGGGTAGTCCAATCCTAAGCAGTCGAGCACGTGTAGATGAAAGCCAGCCCTGCCGGCAGGTCTAGTTGCCCCAGCAGCTCACCGGCTAGGAGTGGGGGATCCTAATGTCTTTTCAGCCCAAGTGCCTTCCGACCGCTATTGGAAGCCTTCCGCATGCTGCCGCCGCGGATGCCCTGCGGGTCGTCTTCGCCGCGCTCCCCGAGGCCCCAATATGGCCTCAGCTCCCTGCCCGGGGTCTGAACGAGCAGATGGAGGTCCAGTACAACGAGGGCCTGCCCCGTGTGGTGATCGACCGCGACAAGGGCCGGATGTACGTGGATACCTCGGGTGACACCTCCCTGGACCTGGCCACCTTCTACGAGCACTACCTAGGGGAGGACCTGGACTACTTCAGGATCACGCCGGAGTTCTCGGAAGGGCTGCACGCGGCCCTGGCGCTGCTGAAGGGTGAGGGCAAGAAGCGGCCCTTCGTGAAGGTTCAGACCACGGGTCCCCTCAGCTTCGGGCTGACGATCACGGATGAGGCCAAGCGGGCCATCTACTACAACGCCGAGTTCTGCGACGTCATCGTCAAGGGGCTGGCGATGAAGTGCCGGTGGCAGATTCAGCAGTTCTCGCCCTACGCGGAGCAGGTGATCTGCTTCGTGGACGAGCCGATCCTCTCCGCCTTTGGGTCCTCCACCTACGTCAGCGTTCAGCGTGACGACGTGGTCGCCAAGCTGGGCGAGGTGATCGAGGCGGTCCACGCGGAGGGCGCCCTGGCGGGCGTTCACTGCTGCGGCAACACGGAGTGGCCGCTGCTGATAGACGCGGGGGCCGACATCGTGAACTTCGACGCCTTCGAGTTCGGCCACACCATCGCCTACTATCCGGAGCAGGTGAGCAAGCACCTGGAGAAGGGCGGCGTGTTGGCGTGGGGTGTGGTGCCCACGAACGCCGACCGGATCCGCGCGAACAGCGTGGACGACCTGATCCTCAAGTTCACCCAGGGCGTTGAGGGCCTCGCCGCCAAGGGAGTTGACCGCGACCTCATCCTGCGGCAGGCGATGCTGACCCCCTCCTGCGGTACCGGCTCCCTACCCGTGCCTGAAGCCGAGATGGTCTTCGACAAGCTGCGCCAGACGTCGGAGCGGATCAGGCAGACCCTCCTCTGACCCCCATACCTCGAGGGGCATGCCGTACGACGCGGCTGCCCCTCTAGACCCCCCGGATGGCCTCTTGAGCTTCGTGTTGGCTGTAACCGGCAAGGGGGGCGTAGGGAAGACCACCCTCTCCGCCCTCATCCTCCAGCATCTCTTGCGCGGCGGGCTGACTCCGCTGCTCGCCATCGATGCCGACTCGAATGCCAACCTCGCCGAGGCCCTGGGTGTGGAGTGCCCCACCTCGGTGGGCTCTCTCCGGGAGGAGGCCCTGGGGCGAGTTGCCGCGGCCGGTGGGACCGGCCCGGGGCTGGGCAGCGGGGTCGCGAAGAGCGAGTGGCTCGAGTATCGCCTGCAGGAGTCGGTGGTGGAGGAGCAGGGCTTCGATCTTCTCGCGATGGGGCGCCCCGAGGGGCCGGGCTGCTACTGCTTCGCCAACAACGTGCTGCGGGAGGCCGTTCACCGCCTCGCGTCCTCCTACCGCTGCCTGGTGATCGACAACGAGGCGGGGATGGAGCACCTCTCGCGGAGGACCGTGGAGAAGGTGGACTGCCTACTGGCGGTTTCCGACGCATCTGTTCGGGGCATCCGAACGGCTGGACGGATAGGGCAGGTGGTGGAGGAGATGCAGGCGCGGGTGGCCCATCGATACCTGGTGATCAATCGGGCTGAGCCGGACCAGCCCCTAGCGCCCGCTCTGGCACGGGCCGCCGCTGAACTAGACATGCCCCTTGCCGCGGTACTGCCCAGCGACCCGGCCGTCGCGCGGATGGACGCCGGCGGGATGACCGTGGACGCCATACCCCTCACCTCCCCACTGCGACAGGCTGTGGGCGTGCTGGTTGACCAGCTACTGGAGCCACTGACTCATGTCTGACAAAGCACCGCTTGCGGCGGAGGCCAGCAGCCCGCCGCGCCCGACCACGGCCGCATCCCCCGCGCCGGCAGCTTCCAGCGACGCCGCGATTCTGGAGATGCTGGACCACTCTCACGAGCAGCAGCTCAACACGGTGTGGGATCGCTTCGCCCTGCAGCGGCAGCAGTGTCGGTTCGGCACGGACGGGGTCTGCTGCCGCCTCTGCCACATGGGGCCGTGCCGGATCACCAACAAGGCGCCGCGCGGCATCTGTGGAGCGGATGAGGACACCATCGTGGCGCGGAACCTGCTTCGCGAGATCGCGGCGGGCACGGCAGCTCACTCCGACCACGGCCGAATGCTGGTGAAGACGCTGAAGGCGGTTGCCGAAGGGCGCGCGGAGAATTACCGCATCGCCGAGCCCGGCCGCCTTCGCGAGGTGGCCGAGTTCTACGGCGTGGAGACCGATGGGCGGGAGTCCCTGGCGATCGCCGGGGACCTGGCGGACGTCCTGGCTCTGGAGTTCGCCGGGCGGCCCGGGTCGATGCGCAGCCTGTCCCTGGCGCCTCCCAAGCGCCTGGCCCTCTGGGAGAAGCTGGACATGGCCCCGGGCGGCGTGGATCCCTCCATTGTGGAGCTGCTCCACCGCACCACCATGGGAGTGGACCATGACTACCGGCACCTGATATCCGGCGGGCTGCGGTGCTCCCTGGCGGATGGCTGGGGCGGGTCCATCATCGCCTCCGCTGTCTCGGACATCCTGTTCGGCACGCCCAAGCCGGTCCGTGGACGGGTGAACCTGGGGGTCCTCTCGCGCGACAAGGTGAACATTCTGGTCCATGGCCACGAGCCCAGCCTTTCGGAGATGCTGGCCCTCGCCGCGGACGACGAGGAGCTTGTGGCCTACGCGCGGAGCTTCGGCGCCACGGGCATCAACGTCGCGGGCATCTGCTGCACCGCCAACGAGGCCCTGATGCGGCATGGACTGCCCATCGCGGGCAGCTTCCTCCAGCAGGAACTCGCCCTCATCACGGGCGCCGTGGAGCTGATGGTGACCGACGTGCAGTGCGTGATGCCCTCGCTTCCCGAGGTGGCGGCCTGCTTCCACACGCGGCTGGTGAGCACCTCCGAGATCGCCGAGACCTTCAAGGCAGAGCCGATCCACTTCGACGCGGAGCACGCCTACGAGCATGCCTCCCGGCTGGTGCGCATGGCCGCCGAGAACTACCCGAACCGGAATGCCGCCAAGGTGCGCATCCCTGACCACTCCATGGACTTGGTGGCCGGTTTCTCCAACGAGACCATCTTCCAGATGCTGGGAGGGCGGTTCCGCTCCACCTTCCGGCCCCTGAACAACGCGATCATCGACGGCCGCATTCGCGGCGTGGCGGGGGTGATCGGCTGCAGCAACCCCAAGGTCTCCACCGATGACAGCACCACGCGGCTGGTTCGAGAGCTTCTCCGCAACAACGTGCTGGTGCTCCAGACCGGCTGCGCCGCCATCGCCTGCGCCAAGGATGGTCTGCTGGTCCCGGAGGCGGCTCTGAGCGCCGCGGGCGACTCTCTGCGGGAGGTGTGCGAGGCGGTGGGAATCCCGCCGGTGCTGCACATGGGCTCCTGCGTGGACAACAGCCGGATCCTGCTCGCGGCGACGAACGTGCTGATGGAGGGCGGGCTGGGGGAGGACCTTTCCGACCTACCGGTGGCGGGCGCGGCGCCGGAGTGGATGAGCGAGAAGGCGGTCGCCATCGGCCACTACTTCGTGGCAAGCGGCATCTACACGGTTCTCGGCCACCCGCTGTATGTCGAGGGCAGCCAGAAGGTGCACGACCTGCTCTGCGAGGAGATGGAGGGCATCACCGGGGGCCGCTTCGAGTGGGAGGCCGACCCAATCCAGGCCGCCGCAAAGATGCTGGCCCACATAGAGAAGAAGCGTGATGCGCTGGGCATCAACGCCAAGCGCGAGCGGGTGCTCTTCGACATGAAGGACCGCAGGCAGATGGACTAGCGATGGGTACACCAGGGACTGCCTTACCACAGAGAACTGCCTCACCACAGAGCAACTGTCTTCCCTGTCAAGGGGGAGGAACGCCCCGAGGGGGTGGTCAGTTGCGGGTTCTGGGTTTATCGCTTAGAAGACCCAGCGACGGCCGGGACCTCCTGCCCTGGACGTTGTCAAAGACAGGAGGCCTGGTCGCTTGGGTCTCGTGCCGGACGCTCGGGTCGCTCCC
>DASXUI010000593.1:0-9353 GCA_036504955.1 Armatimonadota bacterium | reverse complement strand
CAGGCCTCCTGTCTTTGACAACGTCCAGGGCAGGAGGTCCCGGCCGTCGCTGGGTCTTCTAAGCGATAAACCCAGAACCCGCAACTGACCACCCCCCCGGGGCGTTCCTCCCCCTTGACAGGGAAGACAGTTGCTCTGTGGTGGGGCAGTTCTTGGTGTCTTGGCATGTCTCGGCATGTCTTGGCGTCTCTTGGTGCCTTGGTGTCTTGGTGGTGACGTCCCCCGCCGCCGATCACCGGTGGCAGAAGTAGCAGTCCCTTGACGCCTTGTTGGCCTGGTGGCAGTTCACGCAGAACCCCATCGTGAAGCGCGGCGACGGAGCCACGCGGTCCATCCCCTTCACGTTCCCGTGGCACGCGGAGCAGTCGAACCCCCGCGCCACATGGATCTGGTGGTTGAAGAAGACGAAGTCCGGGACCACGTTCACCCGGTTCCACTGGATGCCCCGGTTCTGCTGCTTCGCCTGCTGGATCTGCTGGATTGGCGTGAACTGCGGGATGATGACGTTGTGGCAGAGCAGGCACTTGTCCACCGGCGGCAGCCCCGGGTGGGCCGACTGGTCCGCGCTGGAGTGGCAAAAGAGGCAACTGATGCCCTTCATGCCGGCGTGGATCCGGTGGCTGAAGGGGATCGGCTGGCCCTGACCCGCGTAGAGCCGGACCGCCGCGAGGCCGCCGGCCCCCACCAGCAGCAGCACAATGCCGACTACCATCAGAAGCCGCTTCGCGAGGCGCGCCAGTCGCCGGGCCAGTTCAGGGTCCACTAGAGACTCACCCCCTCCGACAGCTCCAGCTTCACGTCCAGCGAGGAGACCGAGGGCTGCCTGCTGAGGGAGCGGTTGACGGCCAGCAGCAGCACCCCCACGCAGCCCAGCGGGATACACCACTGGGGCGCCCCCAGACCGGCCAGCCTGCCCGGCGAGAGGCTGGGCACCACCAGCACCCAGCGCTCCACGGCCAGCCCGAAGAGGGCCAGCACCGCCACCGGCACGAGGCGGGTGGGGCTCGTCTTCACCACCGGCAGGCACAGCAGCAGGAAGGGCCCCAGGTAGCAGCAGCCCAGTACCATCCACGCGATGGGCGACCAAGCGCCCGTGGTGCGGACGATGAGGTAGCTGGTCTCCTCCGGCAGGTTGCCGTACCAGATGGTGAGGTACTGAGCGAAGAAGAAGCCGGTGGAGAGCAGACTGAAGCCCAGCATCAGGTTGCCCAGGTCCGTAAGCTGGCGCGGCCCCAGCAGCTCCATCAGCGCCAGGGTCCGCCGCAGGATGGATGCCATGATGATGACGGCGGCCAGCGCCAGGTACAGGTTGGTCACGAAGAAGTAGGCGCCGAAGAGGCTGCTGGTCCAGTGAGGCGACAGCGACATCACCAGGTCGAAGGCCAGCACGCTGTACACCACGCAGTAGAGCAGCACCAGCGTCACCGCCAGCCGGTTGATGCGGTACTGCGCGTCCCGGACCTCCTCGTCCGTCCGCGCCTGCTCGCCCCGCCGGTAGAGGTAGAGGTACCGGTAGCTGAGGGCGGTCATCAGCGCCAGGCCGAGCCCGTTCCGCCGGAAGAAGAAGGTCGGGTTCAGCCACGCCGCCTTCTCCGGCACCGGGTGGTGGAGCCACGTGAGCCAGTGCTCCCGCCCCAGCGACAGCAGGATGAAGAAGACCAGCGACACCGGCAGGAAGTGGACCGCCGCGTGGCACAGGCGGTTCACGGCCGGCGTCCAGGTGGCCTGGGCGGCGCGGAAGATGGCGCTCCAGACCACCATCCCCTGCGCCAGCCCGGTCCAGAACAGGAAGTTGACCAGCAGCATCCACCACGTCTTGTCGTGGCTGCCGGCCAACCCCCAGGCGGTGCCGGCCACGCCCACGGCGATGGCGGCGCAAGCCGCCGGCACCACCCATCGCGGTGGCCTCGCATCCCAGTGGAGCACGTCATGGGCCTCAGGCATCGCCGGCCTCCTGGGACACCACCTCGAGGGCGCCGTGGCTGACCAGCAGCTCCGCGATGCCGGCCCCCTCGCCCGCCTCGTGCCGAACGTGCAGGCCGAAGCGATCGGCGCTGTAGGCGGGGTCGTACTCCGGAGGCGGCGCCAGGGGCCTCAGACGCGCGAAGTAGACCAGCGACGCGGCCGTCGCCAGGCACGCGAAGAGGATGGTGCACTCGAAGCCCACCACCACGAAGGGCACCAGGCTCACGGGCGGCTTGCCGCCGGTCACCAGGTTGTACAGCCGGGAGCTGAGCACGCACATCCCTAGCCCAATGGCCACGCCCGCCAGACCGCCCGCCGTCGAGAAGAAGCGCACGAAGCTGCCCCTGCGCGGCATCGCCTCCTCCATCGAGGCATGGTGAAGCACTGGCGCGTAGACCTCGTAGCTCCGCACGCCCTGCTCCTTCAGCGCCCGCGCCGCCGCCTCCACCGATGCCATGGAGTCGAAGGAGCCCCTCACCACGCCCAGCTCAGCCATGGCCGTTCCCCCCATGCGTGGCCCCCAGGGCCTGCTCCTTCATCTCCATGATGGCGACCGCCGGCAGGTGCTTGGCGAATAGCAGAAACAGCATGAAGAACCACGCGAAGGCGGCGACCGTGATGGTCAGCTCCACGATCGTTGGGGCGTAGCTGCCCCAGGCGGTCGGCAGGAAGTCGTGCGCGGTGGAGGTGATGATGAGCACGAAGCGCTCCAGGTACATCCCCACGTTCACCAGCAGCGAGCCGACCATCAGCACGGTGAGGTTGGTGCGCGCCCTTTTGAAGAAGAAGACCATCGGCACCACGCAGTTGCAGAAGACCATGCCCCAGAAGAGCGGGCCGAGGGGCCCGAAGGCACGCCAGGCGCTGAACTGGTGCTCGAACTTGTTCCCGCTGTACCAGGCGGCAAAGGCCTCCGTGCCGTAGCTGTAGGTCATGATCAGGCCCATGAAGACCAGCATCTGGGCCATGCCCTCGAAGTGCTTCAGGGTGACTAGCCGCTCCAGCCGCAGCCACTTCCGGATGGGAATCAGCAGCGTGATCACCATTGCCAGCCCACTGTGGATGGCGCCCGCCACGAAGTAGGGCGGAAAGATGGTGGTGTGCCAGCCCGGAAGCACCGACATAGCAAAGTCCCAGGAGACCACGCTGTGTACGGAGATGACCAGCGGCGTCGCCAGGCAGGCGAAGGCCACGTAGGCGCGGGCGTAGTGGCGCCACTGCTCGTAGCGGTTCTGCCAGCCCAGCGACAGGATGCCGTAGACCGTGCGCCGGATGCCGGTGGAGCGGTCCCTCACGGCGGCGATGTCCGGGATCAACCCCAGGTAGAAGAAGAGCGAACTGACCGTGAAGTAGGTGGAGACGGCCACCACGTCCCACATCAGCGGAGACTTGAAGTTGGGCCAAAGGTGCCGGGCGTTGGGAATGGGGATCATCCAGAGCATCACCCACACGCGGCCCAGGTGGATGAGCGGGAAGAGCCCGGCAGTCATCACCGCGAAGACCGTCATCGCCTCCGCCGCCCGGTAGATGGCCGTCCGCCAGCGCACCCGGAACAGGTACAGCACCGCCGAGATCAGCGTGCCGGAGTGCGCGATACCCACCCAGAACACGAAGTTGACGATGTAGACTCCCCACCCCACCGGGTGGCCGATCCCCGCGACCCCCATCCCCATGAAGAGCTGATAGGTGTACGCGGCCACCCCCAACCCGAATACCGCCGCCAGCCCGGCGATCACCATCCAGTACCGCCGGGTCGGCGGATCCAGGCTCTGGAGCACCTCCTCGTTCACGCGGGCGTAAAGCGTAGCCTCAGTCATCGGAGGCGTCCGAGGCAGGCAAGGTGACGGGCGGAATGCCAAGAGGCAGAGACGCGAGCGGCCGGGGCATGATCGGCCTTCGGCCGGGCCCACGCCTTCGCGGGCGCGGCCTGTGCCCTCAGGTGGTCGGTGGCGCCCATGGCAGTTCGGCCCGCGAAGGCGGGGCGCATGTCGTTGCAGCGAGCGGGTTCAGCCGCTCGTGCCCACGCCGCTCGTCCTCCTGCTGCTCGGAACACCGTGTCCAGCCTGGGCCGCCTCATGCCTCCCGCTCCTCCACAACGCGCTTCAGGTAGAACACGGCCGGCTTGGTGTTCAGCTCTCGCAGGACCTGGTAGCGGCGCGGGTCCTGGGCCACCAGGGTGGCGACGCGTGAACCCGGGTCGGAGAGGTCACCGAAGACGAAGACCTCGGAGGGACAGGTCTGCGCGCAGGCGGGGGTGATATCGCCATCCCTCACGGCGCGCATCTCCGCCTTCGCCTTGATGGTCACCTCCTTGATGCGCTGGACGCAGAAGGTGCACTTCTCCATCACGCCGCGGTCCCGAACCGTTACGTCCGGGTTGAGCTGGACGTTCAGCGGCTCCGGCCACTCGAAGTGGAACCAGTTGAAGCGCCGGACCTTGTAGGGGCAGTTGTTGGAGCAGTACCTCGTGCCCACGCAGCGGTTGTAGATCTGCTCGTTCAGCCCCTCCTCGCCGTGGACCGCCGCGTAGACCGGGCATACCGTCTCGCACGGGGCGGAATCGCAGTGATGGCACATCATCGGCTGGAAGAGGACCCGGCCCTCCTCCTCGTACCGGTCGATGCGCAGCCACGGAAGCTCGTGCCGACGCGCGACCTGCCTCTTGCCCACCACGGGGATGTTGTTCTCAGCGTAGCAGGCCACCACGCAGGCGTTGCAGCCTGTGCAGCGGTTCAGGTCCACCGCCATCGCCCAGCGGTAGGCGCCGTGCTCGTGAGCGGGGTAGACGTCGCGCTCTTGGTGGTAGCCCTCCGGCAGCGGCAGATCCACCGCGTCAGCCTTCAGGCCCTCCAGGTGCGCGAGTCCGACCGTCTGAAGCACCTCGCGGCCATGCTGACGGTGCTCGCCGTGAACCACCACGTGGCCGGAGTCGCCCACCAAGGGCCTCAGCGTGACTCCGGCGAGGCGCCCGTCCGGCCCCGTGCGCACCAGCAGGAAGGCGTTGACGCCCTGGTCCTTCGCGTACCTTCCGAGGGCCGTGTGCCCCTGACCCAGCGCCAGGGCCGCGGTGTCGGCGGCCAGCCCTTCCCGAACGTGGACGGGCACCTGAAGGACCTGCGCGCCCCTCACCTCCGCCAGAGCGCCCGCCGTCAACCCTAGCCGCGAGGCCGTCTCGGGTCCGACCTCGATCCAGGAACCCCACACGGCGCCGGTGAGGGCGTCCGGCACCTCCTGAAGCCAGCGCTTGTTTGCGTGCCGGCCGTCCAGGAGGAGTGGCGACGGGTACAGATGCAGGGCCACGGTGCCTTCGTCGGTCCGGGTCGCGGGCGCGGATCGGTCACGGAGCGGGCCGCGCGCCGCCGCGACGTCACCAGGCTCAGGACCGGTCTCCGGACGGAGCGGGAAGACGTACCCCTCGGGAAGCACCTCGCGCTCGATGCCGCCCTGCTGAACCGACCTCCGCCAGAACGCCTCGAACCTCTCGTCTGCCGGGCCGGCCGGCCTGGTGGCGCGCTCTTCGGGGCGGCTCAGCCCCGCATGGAGTGAGGCCCAGCGGCTCCGAAGGTAGTCGTAGTAGCTCTCAGCGCCGAAGGCCGCCTGTACTCCGATGCCCGCCGCCCGTGCGAGCTGGATCAGCACATCCCCGGCCTGTCGCGTGTCGAAGAGGGGGCCCATGGCGGGCTGCATCAGGTTCAGCACGCCTGCCTGTGGGGCGAAGTCCCCCCAGGACTCGACCGGGGTGTTCGTGGGCAGCAGCCAGTGGGCCGCCGCCTCGGCCGTCTCGTCCAGGAAGGGCGTGAGGCTAACGATGGTCGGCACGACCTCCAGCAGGCGGTCGCGCTGCGGATCCACCGGTAGCGAGTAGAGAGGGTTGGCGTTGAGCACCAGGAGCACGTCGAGCGCCCCGGCCCGGAGGTGGTCCAGGAAGGCGAAGACCTCGTTTTGGGTGGCGCAGGCGCCGAGGGCGTGCGCCCGGCGTCCGAAGTCCACGGCGGCGGTGCGCGTAGCCTGGTTCACGCGCGCCGCCAGCAGGGCGGGGGAGCCCTCGGGGGCGCCGGCGCCCAGCAGCGGGCTTCCTCCCAGCGCGAGCGGCGCGCGCGCCGCCAGCAGGCCGTCCGCCAGTCGCTGCACAGCGCCCGGATCCACTCCCCGCGCGGCCAGCGCGGAGACCTGAGCGTCCGGCGGCGTCGCCTTGCGGAGAAGCGCCTCCAGGACGGCGGCGAAGGCCCGCTCGGCGGGCGGGGGAAGAAGGATCACCTCGTCCGCTTGAGAAGCCGTGGCCGAAAGCCGTGGCCCCACGTACACGAAGCGGCTCCGGCGCCCGTTCCTGACCCGCCGCATCTGGTGGAACCGGCGGGTGAGCTCCACCGGCGACAGCCACGTCTCCAGGAAGTCGGCCCCGAAGGAAACGAGGAGGTCGCACTGGTCGATCCGGTAGTCGGGGATCCAGGGCCGACCGGTGGCGGCGCCGTTGGCGTGCCGAAGGGACTCGTAGTTCAGCGGCTCGTAGACCAGCAGGCTATCGCTCACGCTGCCCGTGGTGCGCCGGAGCGCCTTGAGCCAGGCCTCCATCAGGGCGTGCAGAGAGCCGGTCTGGAGATCGGTGATAATGCCGACCCGTCGGGTGCCGCTCAAGACGCGGCCCACCGCCCCTAGCGCCTCATCCCAACTGGCCGCCTCCCACGCGCGCTGGGGGCCGCGCCGCCGAGGGCCCGGAACGCGGTCGGGGTCGTAGAGCCCTTGCAGAGCCGCCTGCCCCCGGGCGCACAGTCGCCCCCGGCTGATGGAGTGCAGGGGGTTGCCCTCCACCTTCACCACGCGGGCCTCGCGGTTCCGCAGCACCACCCCGCAGCCCGCCGGGCATTCCCTGCAGGAGGAGGCATACCAGGTGGCTTCCCCCGGCACCAGGTCCTCTGGAGGGTAGACGAAGGGGATCAGCTTCTCGTAGCCCCTGGGCGCGGAGATCGCGGCCAGTCCAGTGCCCAAGCCCGCCAACAGTCCGCGTCTGGTGATGCTCAAGGAGAGCTCCTCAACCATGAACCACAGAGGTGTTCGCCGCTAACAACCGCCTGTAACTCACTCCGATACGCCGATGGGACGCCCAGACTCTGACGCCGTGGACCCGCTGTCAGGCGTCTGACGGTGCATTAGATAGAGGTCTCACAATCTCCTTCCGGCGACCCTGTCGCTTTTTCGCCCGCTCCGTCGTGCCTCATCCGAGCTTCCAGGCCTCGCGCCTGAGAGCCGCTCTGCCTGTCAGTACGGAGGGATGCCTAGTACGTGACACCGATAGATAGCCCGTTGGATCTGCAGCCAAGGGGCTGAGCGTTACGGCCCAAGGATCCGAGAGTGTAGAGGAGGCCGCCTAAGAAGCAGGGAGCGAACGTCGAGCGGGAGCGCGGCCCCTCCGGTCTGGCAAGGTGGAGAGCGGCGGCAGGTGGCCCTCAGTCCTGCACCAGCACCCGCGAAAGGAGACCCTGTTGTTCAGAGGAGAGAAGGTGGTGCTGCGGGCCATGACCCGTGACGACGTAGCGCTGCAGGCCGAGTGGGAGAACGACCTGGAGACGATCCTGTTGGCCGACGACGAGCCCCCCCAGCCTCGGTCGCTGGAGCAGCTCCAGGCACGCTTCGACCACGGGCTTGACGGAGACGCCCGGCTCACGGACAATGCCTGGTTTGCCATCGAGACCCAGGGCGTCTGCATCGGCTCCTGCGGTCTGCTGGGGATCCACCCCACCAACCGGGTGGCCTGGCTGGGCATCTGCATCGGCCGCGCGGAGTACCGGGGCCGGGGCTACGGGCGAGACGCCATCCGACTTCTGCTGGAGTACGCCTTCCGGTACCGCAACCTCCGCAAGGTCAGCCTGAGCTGCGGCAGCCACAACGAGCGCGGTCAGCGCTGCTACCGCGCCTGTGGCTTCGTAGAGGAGGGTCGCCTGAGACAGCAGCAGTGGTGCGACGGCCGCTACGTGGACTGCGTCTACATGGGCATCTTCCGCGAGGACTGGGAGAAGGCCCACTGAGCCGGACGGGCTATCAACTGAAGGGCCGCCCAGGCCGCGCCCCCATGCCAGGTCAGTCCTCCGCGGTGGGAAGCCGGCGCGCAGACGTCCGCGGGCCCGGCCCAGGGAGCCATACCCCCAGGCCAATGCTGAGCCGTCCCTGAATCGGACGGCGTGGCGGTCACGGGCTCGGCGTGCCCTATCTGAGGACTGCGGTACCGTCCCGTGGGGGACGGGGCGAGGCTAGCTCGAGGAGTTCACTCCCGGGCGACCAGGCCTGCGTCGATCCACGCCACTTAGGCCGGTCCGGCGTCCGTGTGTCGTGAAGAGGCAGGCCGCCTCCGCGTAGGCGAGACCCCTGCCCCCAAGCCGCCCCTGGAGGGGACCGGTGACGCGGGCGCCCGGCTACCGCGACTCACTCGAGAGAGTGCCCGAATGGCCACTGGTCCAGGTCCCGGGCACGTCACCCTGTCAGGCACCACAGGGAGCCGCGCTCCCTCAGTCCCCGTCCAGTGCCCGGCGGCGACGGTAGGCATCGATCGCCTCGCTGAGCCAGGCCGAGTGACGCGCCTTCGACTCCCACGTCTCCCCGCCCTCGCGAACGCTGGGGGTATCCGTCTCGCCCCGCGTCAGGTCGTCCAGGAAGGCGATCACCTCCCCCAGCCGGCCCTCGATGAGGTTCGCGGCGGCCGGGCGGGTGTGGTTGTTGACCAACTCGTGGTGGAACGCGTGCAGTAGGCGGTCGATTAACAGCATCCGCTCCTGAGCCGTCCGGGCGCCCTCGTAGCGTTCCACGTATGCTTTGAAAGCGAAGACCGCGCCGCCGCCGTGAAGCTGCTTGCCCTGGAAGGTCTTTAGGTAGGCGCCCCAGGTGGTCTCCCATCCGCAGCCCCCGCAGACCATGGGCGCCACCTTGTCCCAGTGGTGCTCGATGATGCCCTTGCAGCGCGGGCACAGGACGCGCCCCTCGTGCGCCTCCGTGGCGATGAGGATGCTCCGGCACCGCAGCAGCAGCCCGATCCCCACGTCGTTGACCAGGTCATCATCCAGCATCCCCGCTGCCTCGGACTCATACAGCCGCCGCACCTTCTCCTGGCTCACGCGCGGATACCACCGCGGCCGTATGCCATCGGTGAAGGGGTAACGGCTTGGTACACCGGTATCGACCATGTCTGTCGCACCTACCAACGACTGGAACGCTATGGAGTTCCGGGCCACCCCTCAGGGGTCGCCGATCACGCCACATTTCGCTGAACTCCCCGGTACCCCTATCGAACCGTTCAGGGCGAACTGCAAGGTCAGTACATGTCATGGACCATACTGCGCGTTCACAGCGGGTGGGGGTATGTGCGGCGTAGGCACGAGCAAGGTGGCACGAGCGGGTTC
>DASXUI010000592.1:0-3136 GCA_036504955.1 Armatimonadota bacterium | reverse complement strand
CACCGATGGTCGGCGGCGCCTCCACCCGTGCCCGCGAAGGCGGGCGCCCGGCCGAAGGCCGCGCAGCGAGCGGGTTCAGCCGCTCGACGCCCCCCGTCGCTCACCCCCTACTTCTTCTTCGGCGGACGCACCCGCTTGACTGCCTTCGGGCCGGCCGGTGCTGGCTCAGCCAGCTGCCACTTGTCGCCCTCCTTCATCAGCATGAAGACCTCCGGAGACGCGGCGCCCGACACCTACAGCCTCAGACGACCTTTGACGTCGACGTCTACGGACTGGATGCGGATGTCGAAGTAGGAGAGAGGGAAGGAGGGGAATCGCTGGCTGCCCAGCATATCTACTACCGGCACCTTCTCGGCGCCAGTAGGCGGCATCGTTCTCCAGCTACCTTTCAGGGCCTCCCGCTGGCTGCGTGGCTTCGACACCTCGGCGATGCAGACTGACCGGGCGTAGATCCAGGCCAGATAGTTGCCGCCCTTGGCCGTGTTGAAGAGACGGAATCCGTGCAGGGGCATCTCATTCCAGACGGCCCAGCCGTAGGAGCTCAGCCCTTTCACCTTCAGCTCGTAGCAGATCAGGCGGCTGAAGGGCGAGCGTACCTCCTGACCCTGTTCGGCGCGCGTCTCCGTTCCCCCGTACTGCGTGCAGGTGAGGGTCGCGGGCAAGTTCTCAACACCCTTGGCGGTGACGCGCCGATATAGGGCTTCTCTGGGCTCCAGGTCGGCCCGGAGCAGAGTCGCTGACGTGAGCTCGATCTGCTCAGTTGGTGAGACCGTGACTGTTTCGGGGAGCTCCAGGCTGGTGTCCTGAGCGGTTACCCGGTGCTCTCCTGCCAGGGTGAGCACTAGTAGAACCCCAATGGTCAAGCTTCGCATGGTGTCCTCTTCACTGCACAGAGAAGCGTGGCAGCCAGTCTACACGGCTGGGGTCAGCGACCAGGGGGCTGTACAGCCATGCGCCGACAGCATCCGACCGGAAGTCGGCCCTAGCGGCATCGACAGAAGCGCCTGTGTATGTGACTCCGTACGAGGCGTCGTAGTACACGTAGTTCGCTGGCGGAGAAGGGTTTGCAGGGAACAGAACGACGTAGTGCAGATCGAACCTCTTCTCTGCTGGAGTCGACATGTTCTGGCCCGGGACTCCCGACGGGGTCAGCGTCTGCCCGGACAGTATGTAATCCCAGGGCAGCCCTCCCATCACTGGGCCCAGACTCACGTTCCTGACCACGAACTGATCAGCCTCAACAGGGGGCTCGACTCTTACCATGACAGGGCTCATCCCGTGGACCTGGAGGCACTGATGCAGGCCTCGGCGCCCGCCGAGGCGATGCCGGCCCCAGGTGCTGTCCAGGGGACCGCCTGCGCTCTGCCCTCCGATCCTACAAGGGCCAGAGGCTCCGTCAGGCCGATCCGTGAGCGCCTTCGAGCTAGCCTCATGGGCAGCCAGATTCCATGCGCCCCGTTACCTCCACGGCGAAGGCCGACCTCAGCCATCTGGTAGGCTTCAGCCGGTGACAACGAGCCGCTGAACCCACTCGCCGGGCGCTCTGGTGGTCGCTTGCCGGAGGGTGGACACTGGCGTACCTGCCTTCTTCACGGACCGCCCGCGGGCCGCAGCCACGAAGCTCAGGCGCCTGGACGGGCCACCTGAACTGGGCCGATAGCAGCCAAGAGGACTGACGGAGCCGCCCTGTTGCACCGCGTTGGGCCGTGCACCCCAGCCCTGGCGTGATCGGGCTATCCTGCTGTACGGCCGCCTGCTCCCTGGGCGACGCGAGTCATTGAGCAGGGGGACCGCCTGCGACTCGGATGCGTACCTCCTTGCTTGCCATCACGTTGCGTGCAGTGGCGACCCAGAGGGTCACCACCTTGTCTACCGGGGCGGCGGAGTGTACCTCCAGCATGGCTGGGCCGGTGCCGGTGCGCCTGACCGCTAGTGGCGATGGGTTGAAATCATCCAGACACAGCAGCAGAGGTGAAGGTCCATCGCCTGACAGCTTCGGTGTGGCGCTCACTCTCTGCCCAACGGTCAAGGTCTCTGGCAACCCTGTCTCGAGAACCTGCGGTAGCGTTACCGTCCGTCCCAGAGTCACGAACCCCGAGGCTGCCTCAAGCTGCCGTGCCAAAGCACGGCCCAGGCGCAGTACCGTGTCGTCGCTCTGCAGAGAGCGGACCGCCAGCATCGCGTTGTTGACCGTGACGAGGAGCACGTACTGCTCATGGAAGGCTCGGTCCCCAAACTCGTGGAAAGGCCTGAGTGGCATGCTCATCCGATTCAGCACCAATCCCAACGCTCGTTGGGCTGCCTCGGGGCTCTCGTAAACGCCCAGCGACAGCATCGCGGTTATCTGGCGGGGCGAGGCGACCACGGGGACTCCTGGCTGGTAGAGCTTGTACTGGACGCCCTCCCAGGTAACTTCACCTCGTTGGGTTGTGGTCCCGGGCCCTTCCAGCTTCTCCAGCAGGCCCTCCAGGTCCACCCCAGTGATCAGGCTCCTGCGCTGCTTCAGAGGACCGAAGAGCATCAGCATCTGCCTCTGAACGTATGAGCCCTGTGGCTCTGGGACGACGGGTACCGGGGCGCTGTCGGTCGCGGTCCCCGTCCCAGCGAACACCAGCAGTGCCAGCGCAGCTACGCCAGCATTCCTGACTAAGCTACTCATTGGTTTCGGGCCTCCTCGCGGCAGTGATCGTGGCATCTAGGCTGCAGCGGTCAATACCCTAGGGGGGGCATACGTACTCTGTTGGATGAACTTCCGATGGCAAGCTCGCATCGTTCTGGACTTCGGACGCCCACGGATGGACAGGGGTTGGGAGGGCTTTCTCGGTGATCGTCGCGAAGCCGTAGGTCCCGTAGCTCGGATCGTAGTAGCTGTCGCCCACCTTGGTCTGCGCATGGAAGACGAAGTGGGGCCAAGCTGGCGTTAGGTCACATGGGAATTGGTATACACGTATGGTAGGCTCAGTCCATCCCTGATACGTGAATTTACACCGAGCGCCAGGAGTGCAACCCCCCCATGTATAGACCAGGGATGCGGACATACCTACACTCCTCAGAAGCTCAGCCATCGTGGCCGCATGGCAGCAACACTGAGCGACACCCTGGCTGAACAGCGTGAGGCCGTGGGCGTGGTTACCCC
>DASXUI010000591.1:0-6384 GCA_036504955.1 Armatimonadota bacterium | reverse complement strand
CACCAAGACACCAAGAGGGGCAAGGGGCTGAGGGGGCTGAAGGGACTTAGGGGAAGGGCCTCAACTGAACACCTTGGGGGTTTGCCCTGAGTCCCTTCAGCCCCCTCAGCCCCTTGCCCCTCTTGGTGTCTTGGTGGTGATGTTCCCTTGCTGCTGCCCTGCTCTTCTCTGTGTTTCTCTGTGCCCTCTGTGTCTCTGTGGTGGGGCAGTAAGGCTGTCGTAGGGGGGACCATGCTGGCGAAGCGGATCATCTGTGCTCTGGACATACGCGAGGGCCGCGTGGTGAAGGGGACCAAGTTCCTCAACCTGCGCGATGCCGGGGATCCCATTGAGCTCGCCTCCCTCTACGACAGCGAGGGCGCCGATGAGATCGTGTTCCTCGACATCACCGCCAGCCACGAGAAGCGGGACATCTTGCTGGACGTGGCGCGGCGGACCGCCGAGGCCATCTTCATTCCCTTCTGCGTCGGCGGCGGCGTGAGGACTGTCGAGGAGTTCCGCAACATCCTCGCCACCGGCGCTGACAAGTGCTTCATCAACACCTCCGCGATCCAGACACCGGAGCTTATCTCCCAGGCGGCGGACCGCTTCGGCAGCCAGTGCGTGGTGGTCGCCATCGACGCGAAGGCCACCAGCGCGGAGGAGCAGGCCGCCGGCAAGCCCCGTTGGGAGGTCTACATCCATGGCGGTCGCACCCCGACGGGGCTGGATGCCGTGGAATGGGCCCACAAGGTGGAGCAGTTGGGCGCGGGAGAGATCCTGCTGACCTCCATGGATACGGACGGCGTGCAGGAGGGCTACGACCTGCCGATGACACGGGCGGTCGCCGACGCCGTGAAGGTCCCCGTCATCGCCTCCGGCGGCGCGGGCAACGCGCTGCACCTCTACGAGGGCCTCACGGAGGGCGGCGCCGAGGCGGCGCTCATCGCCTCCATCGTTCACTACGGCAAGACCAGCATCCGGGAGCTGAAGGACTACCTGCACCAACGCGGCGTAGTAGTGAGACGGAAGTAGCCTTCCTCGGAGGGTACCATGACGGCGTCGGTGATGCCCATCCTGCGGGAGCTCAAAGAGGGGCTGACGGCGCTCTACGGCGAGCGGCTGGAGGGCCTGATCCTCTTCGGCTCCATGGCACGGGGCGACGACGTTCCAGGGTCCGACGTGGACGTGCTGGTGCTGCTGAAGGGGCCTGTGAGCCCTTACGAGGAGATCCGCCGCACCAGCGACCTCCGCGCGGAGCTCAACCTCCGGCACAACGTGCTGGTCTCGTGCGTGTACCGACCCTCCGAACGCTATGCCACCGACCAGGAACCGCTGCTGATCAACGTTCGGCGGGAGGGGGTGCCCGTATGACCGCTGAGCAGGAGGCCTATCTGTCAAGGGCAGAGGAGAACCTGAAGGCTGCGCGCGTGCTGCTGGGCTCCGGTCTCCCCATGGTGGCCATCGGCAGGGCCTACTACGCCATGCTTCATTCGGCTCAAGCGCTGCTCTTGGGGAAGGGCCTCACCTTCTCCAAGCATTCGGCCGTAGCCGCGGCCTTTGGTCATCACTTCGCCAAGCCCGGACTGGTACCCCAGCACCTACATCGCTGCCTGCTCGACGCGGCGGACATGCGGGTGGAATCGGACTACTCGCCGATTCCCTCCCTTGGCGGCGAGGAGGCCTCCCGGCTCGTGGCCGCGGCGGAGGAGTTCGTCTGCGAAGCCCGCAAGGCTATCGGCTGACCGCCTGGGCTCTCGGAGCTTCACCGTTCGCAAGGTACCCAGATGCCCTCTCGGCTTTTACGCTTGTCTGTGCTCTTGGTGCTGCTGGCCGCGGCACTGCTGCCCGGCTGCGGGTCCTCCTCCGGGCCCAAGAGCGCGGACGCGCCCCTGAGGTTCTGGAACGGGTTCACGGGGCCGGACGGCAAGACCATGGAGCGCATGGTCCGCAACTTCGAGCGCGAGACCGGCATCCGCGTGGACATGCAGATCATCCCCTGGGCCACCTACTACGACAAGGTGGTCCTTACCCTCGCCTTCAGCGACGCACCGGACGTCTTCATCTGCCACGCCAACCAGATGCCGATGTTCGCCAAGTACGGCAAGCTGCACTCCCTGAACGCCCTGATGAGCGGCCCGCAGGGCCTCCCCGACAGCGACTTCATGGAGCTTCCCTGGAAGGCGGTCCACTACGGCGGCCAGCAGCTCGGGCTGCCGCTGGACGCGCATCCCCTTGGGCTCTACTACAACCGCACGATGTTCGAGAAGGCCGGCATCGTGGACGGGCACGGCCAGGCCAAGCCCCCGACCACCTGGGATGAGTTCCTAGCCGACGCAAGGAAGCTGACCTTGCGAGATACCGGCGGCAAGGTGACCCAGTGGGGCTTCACCTTCACCAACCTGCGGTCCAACTGGTATACCTTCCTCCGGCAGTTCGGCGGCAACGTGCTCTCGGCGGACCAGAAGCGCTGCGAGCTGACCAGCCCCCAGAGCCTGGCCGCCTCGGAGCGCATGCACGACCTGATCGACAAGTACCGCGTGAGCCCCAAGCCCGAGGGCTTCGACGCCTGGGAGGGCTTCCGCAAGGGTCAGGTTGCGATGATCATGGAGGGGATCTACATGCTCTCCGGCCTGGAAGAGCAGAAGGGCCTGCGCTACGGCGGCGCGCCCGTTCCGCTCTTTGGGACCCAGCGGGCGGCCTGGGGAGGCTCGCACGTGCTGGTGATGCCTGTCAATGAGCCGCCGGAGCGCGTGGACAAGGTGTGGCGCTTCATGAAGTACCTGTCCGACCACAGCCTGGAGTGGGCCAGAGGAGGGCAGACGCCCATTCGAAAGTCGCTCATCGCCTCGCCGGTCTTTCGCACTATGCCGATCCAGCGGGCCTTCGCCACCCAGGTACCCTACCTGAGCTACGAGCCCCTTACCGTGGTGGGCAACGAGATTGCTCCCTTCTTCGACGCGGCGGTGCAGTCCATGCTAATCGACGTGCGGACCGTGCCACAGGCGATGAAGCGCGCGAACCGGCAGATCCAGACCGTACTGAATAGGTCCTAGCCCATGGCCGCTCCCGCCGTAGCCCTCGAGCGCAAGCGCAAGGCGCCTGGCATGAAGCCGGGCCGCTTCCGTGACGTGCTGGAGTGCTACCTCTTCCTGGTCCCCTACCTGCTGCTCTTCAGCGTCTTCGTCATCGGGCCCGTCACCTACGGCTTCTACATCAGCCTGCACGACTACCACGTACTCTCCACGCACCGTCCCTTCGTGGGGTTCGCCAACTACGCGGGCGCGCTGCATGACGACCTGTTCCTGAAGTCGCTCATCAACACCGCCTACTTCGCCGTGATGGTTGTGCCGCTGGGCAACCTCATCTCGCTGCTGCTGGCGCTAGGGATCTGCAAGGAGGGGCGGCTGACCACCTTCTTCCGGTCGGCCTTCTACCTGCCCGTGGTGATCTCCGTGGCGGTGGTGGCGGTGCTGTGGCAGTGGCTCTACAGCACGCAGTGGGGCCTGATCAACTACTACCTGGACGCGGGGGCGGAGGCGCTGAGGCAACTGCCGCTGCTGGGCGCGCACATCCCGGCCTACACGCCCATCCCGTGGCTCAGCAGTCCCCGGTTCGCCATGGCCTCCATCGCGCTGCTCTCCATGTGGTGGGGCGCGGGCGGCAACATGATCGTCTACCTGGCGGGCCTGCAGGCGATCCCCGAGACCTACTACGAGGCCGCCACGCTGGATGGCGCCAACTCCTGGCAGCGCTTCTGGTCGGTCACCTGGCCGCAGCTTCGGCCGACGCTGCTCTTCTGCCTGGTGCTCTCCGTCATCGGCGCCTTCCAGGTCTTCGGCCAGGTCATGGTGCTTACGCGCGGAGGACCGGACTTCTCTACCTACACGATGGTGCTCTACCTGTACCTGACCGGCTTCAGCCTCTACAAGATGGGCTACGCCTGCGCGGTGGCTTACCTGCTGTTCCTGGTGGTCCTCGTCTTCACGCTGCTGCAGTTCCGGCTGCTCTCCTTCAAGGAGGTGGACTGATGGCCGTAGCAGCGAGGATCAGGACCAGAAAGCGACCGCTGGGTGCCATGGTGGCGCGCGAGTGGCCCAACCTGCTGGCGAAGGCGGTGCTCTTCGTGGTGGCGTTGGTCATGCTGGCGCCGCTGCTGTGGATGATCTCCACCTCCCTGAAGCCGGAGAGCGAGATCTTCCTGAACGTGCCGCGCTGGATCCCGTGGCCGGTCACCTTCCACAACTACCAGGAGCTGGCGAACCGCGCGGGCGAGGCGCCCGTGTTCCGCTGGCTCTTCAACAGCGTCTTCGTGGCGACCTCGCACACGATGCTGGTGCTCTTCGTGGATTCCCTGGCCGCCTACGCCTTCGCGCGCCTCACCTTCCCTGGACGGGAGCCGCTCTTCATGCTGGTGGTGGCGACCATGATCATCCCGGGCCAGGTGACGCTGATCCCCGTCTTCCTCATCATCCAGAAGCTTCACTGGTTCAACACCTACCAGGCGCTCATCGTGCCCGGCGCGGCGGGGGGCTTCGGCGTCTTCCTGCTTCGCCAGTTCCTGCTGGGGATCCCCCGAGACCTGGAGGAGGCCGCGCAGCTCGACGGCTGCGGCCGGTGGACCATCTACTGGCGCGTGATCCTCCCCCTCGCCCGTCCGGCGCTGGCGACCCTGGCCATCTTCAGCTTCCTGGGGAGCTGGAACGACTTCATGTGGCCGCTCATCATCACCAACGAGATCGCCATGCGGACGCTCCCCATCGGAATCACCATCTTCCAGGGCCGCTACACCACGGAGTACGGCGTCATGATGGCCGCCGCCACCGTCGCCACCCTCCCAGTTATCCTCGCCTTCCTCCTCTTCCAGAAGCAGATCATCAAAGGCATCGCGCTGAGTGGACTGAAGGCGTAGGGTGCCGGCAGCAGCCAGCGCCGGAGCCGGTGTCGCCGCCGGGAACGCTGTTCTTGGCTCAACCTGTGATGTCCCTCCGGGACGCGGCGAGGGGCGGCCGGCAGGTGTCGGCCGGCGGGTTGGCGCCCCGAAGGGGCAGTTCACGTTCAGCCGGAACAGCGTTCCCGGCGGCGGGGCCGCGAGTCGCCTGAGAGTCCGATAGCGCGTTAGGAGGCCCTACAGTGTCATCCAACGCCTGGATCCATCTGCATATCGTCTTCTCAACCAAGGGACGCCTCCCAACCATTGATGCAGCCTGGCGTCCGAATCTCTATGCCTACCTCCGTAGCGTGCTCCACGCGATGGCGACACACCCTCTCGCCGTGGGAGGTGTTGACGACCACGTGCACCTGCTGATCGCCGTCAAGCCGACTCATTTCTTCCCGGAAGTGATGCGGGATCTGAAGGCCCACTCCAGCCACTGGGTGCGGGGGACTGTGGGGTTCCACGAGTTCGCCTGGCAGGAGGGGTACGGCGTTTTCAGCGTCGGGTGCCATGGGGACGCCACGATCCGTCGCTACATCGAAGCCCAAGAGGCCCATCACCGGTCGCGCAGCTTCGAGGCCGAGCTTCGGGCCATGGTGGCGGCGCACGGTGAGGGGCCAGGCGAAGCTGTCTGACCAGACGGCCAGACGTACGCGGCTCTGAGCACTAGCCCTGGATGATGGGCTTTCCCTTGCCTTCATGCAAGGTAGGGAGCCTAGCTAGCAGCCTTACAGCCGCCGAAACCCCTGCGATGATCGCAGCGCAAGACGAGCACGTCACGACGGCAGCACCGGCTTGCGCTTGCCTTGGTGGGCGGCGCGCGCTAGATTGGCATTACCGAGTCGTGGAGTGCTCCCGGGGTGTGCCGTGGCCGCTGCCCAAAACGGGTGTCTGCAAGCTGATCAAGTAGATCCAGTGCTTGACGAGATCGTGCGGCGCTTGGTGAGCGCCTATCAGCCCGAGCGCGTCTACCTCTTCGGCTCCCACGCACGGGGAGACCAGCACGAACACAGCGACTACCACCTGATGGTGGTTGTGCCCGAGGACGCGCCAGCACGCCGGCGGAAAAGCCGACTGGGCTACGAAGCCTTGCGTGGTACCGGCGTTGCCGTGGACGTCCTGGTTTGGTCCCACGAGGCCTTCGCAAGCCACTTGGGACTCCGTGCCTCGCTGCCCGATACCGTCGTTGCGGAGGGCCGGCCTCTCTATGGTGCCTCACCACGTTGCAGGCAGTGGAGCCGGCGCTTGGCTTGCGAAGGTGCGGGAGGATCAACGGTGCGACGGGCACTCCCTGACCGCAGGTCCGCCGCTCTAGGAGGAGGCCATGAGCCTTACGCTGGATGTGCCGGAGGAGCTTGCCCAGGAACTGCGTGACCTGTGGGGCGAATCGGAGCTTCCCCGCAGGGCGCTGGAGGCCCTGGTGCTGGAGGCCTACCGCGAGGGTGCCATCTCCAGGGGCAAGGTGGGGG
>DASXUI010000590.1:0-8477 GCA_036504955.1 Armatimonadota bacterium | reverse complement strand
CGCCGGGCTCAGGGGCTCAATCCTCCTGAAAGGAGGGTTCTGACCCCAAGGCGCAACCTTGGTCCAGAACCCCGGTTCACCGGGATTGAGCCTCGGAGCCCGGCGATTCACCGCCGGGCGGACGGTCGTCGGGCACCGATGCCCGGCGATGCCACCAGATCGCTCTGGAGGGCCCTCACCGTCCGACAGGTCCGACTGGTCCGACAGGTCCCGCGCTTTTCGCCCTCTGAGGCCCCTCCCCTACGACCCGCCTTCATCCCTTTCCCATGGCCGTGAGGGCCAGCCGGCGGCACTCCGGCGATAGGGCGGCGTCCTTGGCGGCTGCTTCGAGGGCTGGTAGGGCGAAGGCCAGCTTATCCGCGGACTTCACTCTGGATAGCTCCGCCAGGGCGCGCTTGCGCATCCACTTGCCATCCGGACGGAGCCACCGCAGGACCTCGCGTTCATCTACCGGCTGGTTGGCTATCAACAGCGAGGCGGCCGCCGCCATTCGTACCACCTCCGAGGGGTCCGCCATCAGGTTCCGAAGCACCTGAACGCCTCGGTCGCCGGGACTCGCCTCGCCCAACCGCTGGGCCGCCTCCAGGCGCGAATCGGGCTCCTTGTCCGCCGCCAGGGCGTGGTAGAAGCCGCGAGTCGGGGTCGAGCCCATCTTCCGAACGGCCTCCAGGATGACTCCCGCGTCCAGGAGCTGGCCGCCCAGCTCCTCCCGAGCCGCAGGACGCAGGACGCTTCTCAGGTCCTCCCAGTCACCACCCAGGACGGCGAGGCTGGAGAGCGACTCGTACTGAGCGCCCATCTGGGACTGCGCCTGCGCCGCGCGGAAGCCCGCGCCCAACCGGCGCTTTTCGTCCTGCCGGACCTCCACGTAGAGCTTCGCCAGCCGAGGCAGCGCCCTGGTCGCCTGAAGCTCGCCCAGCGCCGAGACGACGGAGGCACGCACCAGGCCGCTCTCCATCTCCAGCGCCCTCAGCAGGGGGGCGATGGAGGAGGGGCTCCCAGCGGCGCCGCAGGCACGGGCGGCGTTCGAGCGGATCACGCGCTCCGGGCTCTCCAGCGCCTGGTGGAGCAGCGGCAGCATCTTGGGCCCCGCCGCCCCAAAGATGGCCGCCGCCAGCCTCACCCTTCCGGGCTGCCCGTACTTGCCGTCCTTCACCGCCAGCAGCACGTCCGCCGCCTCGGGATGGCTCCGCAGGGAGTCGCCCAGCGCGGGGAGCAGGGCCTTCACTTCGAAGCACTCGACGCACGAGCGCGGGTATCGCAGCAGCAACTCGAAGACCGCGCGGCCCGCATGGGGGGCAAGGGACCTGAAGGCTTCCTCGGGTCCCACCAGCACTCCCACTGACGACGCCGCGCCGAAGGGGTAGTTGCCCAGGCCGTCACGCCGTCGGAGGACCTCCTCCAGCAGGTCCAGCCGCGGGGGCTCGCCGCGGGCGGCCAGAGACAGGGCCGCCAGCCCGCGCACCTGGGGGTCTGGGCTGTTCAGCGCGCGCCGCAGGGCGGGCACCGCGGTGGGAGCCTGCGACTTCGACACCAGGTAGGTCGCCGTGGCCGCGAGGCGCGGGTTGGGGTCGTCCACGAAGGCCTCGGCCGCCACCCCGTAGGCGGGGCTCTCCATTCCCCTGGAGAGGATCTCGGCGCGCAGGTAGGGGTTGGGTGAGGTCAGCAGCGATGGAAGCATGCTGGGGTCCGGGCCGGACGGCACCTTGGCGGCCCGCGCCTCCGCCAGCCACTGCTGAGTCTGGGTAGCTCTCACTACCGCTTGCTCCGCCGGCACCCAGCCCGGCGGCTCGGGAGTCGACCAGGACTTGCTGCCGCCCAGCACGATGGTGCCGGCAGCCGGAAGCCGGGAGAACTCGGCGCCCTCGGCGATCAGCAGGCCGTGAGTGCCGCCCAGGTATCGCTTGCCTCCGTGGCTCTCGTCCACCAGCCGAATGCCGCCCAGGTAGGGCACGGAGGGCTGCTCCTGGGCCGGCGGCTTGGGCGTAAGAACCTCGTCGCCGTCCCGGATCTCGCCGGTACGCGTGTCCAGGATAGAGCTCTTACTGACGGCCACCCGGTTGTCGCCTGGCTCGAAGATCCATCGGTCCCCGGTGGCGATGGGGGCTCGGGGCGTGTAGACGGCTCCGTAGAGGATGTGCAGGCGCTCGCCTTCCACGCGCAACGCCTTCACCTTGTCGCAGGTCAGGCCATCCGCCGCGCCCAGGGTCTGAAGCAGCCCGGTGTCCAGGTCCAGGACAGCCAGGCCGCCGTCGGCGTCGCCCAGCTCGCAGGCGAGGTAGAGCCTGCGAGCGATGCGGGCCACGTCCTCCACCTTGTTGGAGGGCAGGCCATCCGCCAGTGTGAGGCGCCCCACGAGAGCGCCCTCCGGCAGTGAGAGGATCGCCACTCCGCCGTTGGTGCAGACGTAGGCGCGGTGGCCCTCATCGTCGAAGACGACGCGCTTCACGTAGAAGTCCGGGAGCTCCCGCTCAGAGGAACCCAGCTTGGTCCAGTCGCCTGTCGCGCGGTCGATTCGGTAGAGCCCGCCCTCCTGGTCCAGGACCTGAGAGCTCATTCCGTCCTCGTCGTCCGTGCCCAGGTTGTCCTCCCCCCACCGCCGGATGATGGGACTTCCCAGAAGGAGGGAATCGGGCCCCGCCTCCAGCAACTGCTGGGAGCCGGAGCCCTCGGTCCGGAGCGCGGGGCCCCGGAGCGCCTCCTGAGTCGCGGAGGCCAGGTACAGGCGCCGCGGCCAGCTACCGCCGGGCACCAGCACCATAGGCCCCAGGTGCTTGGCCTCGCCGCCCCTATCCTCGGGCCTAAGGACCGTGATGCGCCCGGTGGAGCGGCGGTACTCCAGCACCCCCATATTGCCGTTCCGGAGCCACACCTGGTCGCCCGCCTGCGCCAGCACGGCGTACTCCCCACCGAAGCGCCACCTTGATGTGAGCTCGGGGTCCACCACCGGCGGCTCCCTTACCTCGAGTGTCTTCGGATCCACCAGTGCGGGACGGCTCTCCTCGCTTCCGTGCCTCTGAACGGCGCACCAGACCTCCTCGCCGGACGTTCCGAAACACTCCCAGCTACGGGCGTCCAGGGCCAGCGGGCGCACCTCCTCGGTGGCCGGATCCAGAGGACCCAGGCCGGTCCAGAGCTGGTCCCCCACCGCGAACAGGCCGCCCTTGGAGGGCCCCAGGTCGGTGACCTCACGGCTGGCCGGCCTGTAGCGGAAGAGGCGGTTGAAGGTGGCAAGGTAGAGGGCATCCTTCCACCAAAGTGACTGCGTGAAGGCATAGAGGGGCAGGTCCTTGGGCACGGCCGCCCGGAGGTCCACGCGGACCACGGAGGGCCGGTCGCGGCTGGGCCCCTCAACCCGGTATAGGTCGTGGGGCGAGACCGCGAGCAGGGCATCGGGTCTCGGCACCAGGGCGAAGAGGCGCTCACCGATGGGGACCTGCGTCACGCGGAGGACGCCGCCGGGCTCCTCTCGGTAGCGGACAAGCCCCCAGGAGGTGCCGACCCAGGTACCATCCGGCGTAATGGCGCGCACGTCGTCTCGGTTGGTGAGAAGGCTGAGGCCCCCACCGCCCAGCAGCTTCCCATCGGGGCTCAGGGTCTCCACCAGCACGCGGTTGTAGGTTGGCTGGTGTCCATCCGCCGGGCCGGGAAGCTCCCGAGCGCCCAGCAGGCGGCCGACTTGGCGCTTGAGCGAGATCCAGGGCGAGGTGTCGCTGATGGACTTGATATGGCTCAGGTCCTCCGGTCGCTTGAGGTGCGGCAGCAGGACCCAGGCGCACCGGAGGGTCGTCTCGATGGGGTGGGAGGTGTAGCTCGCGTAGCCCGGCAGGCCTGTTAGCGAGCCGCTGCCCCGGAAGGGAGGCTTGGCCTCCAGCACGCGGAAGCCCAGGGTGATGAGCTTGTCCTCCTGGCCGCCCTTCTCGTAGAGGCGCATCAGGCGATAGGCCAGCTCCTCCGCGCTGAGGTACTGGCCAAGGCGGCTGGTGCCCTTGCTCCTGAGGAACCCGCCGCTCCCCGACGCCAGCAGGCCCTCCAGCGCCAGGACGGCCTCGGGGTCCGAGAGGCGGTCGTCCAGCTCCAGAAGCTCGATCCACGCCTGGCCGTTGGAGGGCTGCGCCTCGACGATCCGCGTGAGCAGCGCCTTCAGGGGCTCCCTGCCGGCCTGGCGGAAGGCCTCCTTCCAGGACTCAAGGTCCGCACGAGGCGCCTCGCTCGCCTGAAGCGCCCTGCCGAACTCCCTGGCAGACGCGTCGTAGTCCTCCAGGAGCCAGAGGAGTCCGGCGCGCGCCAGCGGGTCCTCCACCAAGGGGAGCCGCTCGGCGGCGGCCTGGCGCAGAAGGTCCTCCTTGCGGGCCGCCCCAAAGCGCCGCCGCACCTCTTGTAGTTGGGTGCCGTTGACGGTCTGGCCCTCTCCCTCCAACGACCTTAGGCTCAAACGCAGGGCGTCGTCCGTGCGGCCCAGGGAGGTGTAGAGCCGCTCCAGGTGGCTGTAGACGCCCGCGCGAAAGGCCGCGTGCCCTTGGGGAGTGTTGGGATCGATGATGGTAGGCATCGCGGCAGACTGCTGCTGGCGCTCGCGGGTCTCCTCATCCTTGTCGGGCAGCCTGGGGGGCGTGTAGGGCAGCTCCAGGACGCGCTCGAACTCCTGGATGGCCCGGCGGCTTTGGGCATCCGCGCGAGGGCCTGGCGGACGCAGTTCCTCCAGCGCGACAGCCCGGCGGTAGGTCAGGCTCAGGGTGTCCAGGCGCGCGTCTCGTAGGTAGGCTAGCTCCTGCTCCAGCGCGTGGGTCGGCCGGCCCTCCTGCAGAAGGAGCCAGGCCAGGACCCGGCGGGCGCGGTTGTCGCCAGAGGCAATCCGGTGGCGCAGGTCGGAGGCGACCTCCCCCAGCTTCCCCGCCCGCTTGAGCTCACCCAGAGCCAGCCGCAGGTACTCCTTGCGGGAGATGCCGGCCGCTGAGCCCCACGCCCTCCGGTAGAAGGGGCCGACGGGCCGGCCTACCACGGGCCCGGGGGCCAGTGGCTTGGAGCGACCGGGAATCGGATCGCTCAGGTGCGGATCGTTGGGGTTGCGGTCCAGGTCCATCAGGGCCAGCGGCTCCCGAAGGAGCGCCAGGGCGCGATCCGTCGCTCCCCGGCGCTTCAGGAAGTAGGCGTAGTCCAGCGCGAACTGGAGGCCTTGGCCCTGGAAGCCGGCGGGCGTTACGGTGCGGGTCTCGGTGGCCGGGCGGCCCGGTGGGGACGAAGGGACCCGCAGCTTCACCGTGTAGGGGCGCGTGAACTCGCGGTGGATCTCCCAGACGCGCTGGAACTCGCGCCCAGCGTCCTCCCAGGCTCCCAGCGCGATGAAGCGCCGAACGAGCCAGTTGTCCCGATGGCTGCCGGGGCCCAGCACGAAGGGCTCCGCGGGGCCCGCGAAGAAGCTGTGGAACGAGGAGTCCTCCTCGTCTCTGGGCACGGGCGGCTCCACGAAGTAGGCGTCCACGGGCACGAGGCCTTGAGCCCAGCCCCTCCCCGGGGTGGTTGACACGCGGCTGGCGGCCTCGCGGTAGCTCTGCAGCGCGTCGGTTCTGCGGCCCAGCCTCAGCAGCAGCTCGCCCTCCACCAGCCTTCGGCGCGGCGCTGAGATGCCGCTGGCCTGCCGAAGCACGGCCAGGTACTCCTGAGGCTGCGTCTGGGCCAGACCCACGGCGGCGTACTCCCCGCCCGTTTGGCGCAGAAAGGCCAGAAAGGCCTCGTGGGACTTGCCCTCGCGCCTCAGCGAATCCGCCTGGCCCCAGGGCGAGACCTGCGCCTTCAGCGGGCAGGCGGACATAAGCAGCATCAGGATCAGGCACGGGACGCACGCGAAGGGGATCCCGGGGGCTTGGGTCGAGCGCGTGACGTGAAGCATCGGAGACATACCAGCACCGCCTTCCCTCCATCTCCGGAGGGCAGAGAGAAAAGCGACCGCTTGAGGTGTCACGCCTTTTAGACGCACGCAGGGGGCTGGTGCTTCACTTGGGTGGCTTGCGGAGGACGAGGAGGCGGTGCGGATGGAGGGCAGACCCAGCAAGGGCGTGTATCCCCGGGTCTATGACGCGGTGCGCGAGGTGCCGGCGGGGCGGGTGACCAGCTACGGCAGGGTGGCGGAGCGCATCGGGTCCTATGGCGCCGCGCGGATGGTGGGGTGGGCCCTGCGCCAGCTCCCGGAGGGGTCCGGGGTGCCCTGGTGGCGGGTGATCAACGCCCAGGGATACATCTCCATCGTTCACCCGGAGGCCTCCGCCGACAAGCAGCGCGAGCTCCTGGAGGCGGAGGGCGTCTGCTTCGAGCGACGTGGTGGGCTCTGGCATCTGATCGACACCGAGCTCTGGTGGTGACCTGGCCTAACCACCGACGACTAGCCCATCTCACCCCACGCCCCGCACGGAGGTCGTTCGCGGCCGCCTGGTCGGCTTCTGGCACAGGGCTTGCTACAAGGGTAGAGTAGAGTCATTCGCTTATGGCAGTAGGGCTTTGGTTCCGCCAGAGCGGCGGACAGGACGCCCTTGGCATCGAAGTACGTGGTCCGATACGTCTGCCAGGCCTTGGTGAGCGGCCAGGAACAACTTCACCATCAAGAGTCGTGCGCTCGCGCACGATACACCAAGAACTGCCTACCACAGAGGCACAGAGGGCACAGAGGCACACAGAGAAGGACCCAGATCAGGTTCTCCTGGTGTCTTGGTGACTTGGTGGTGAAGTAATCCGTTGCCGCTGACTTAGCTAGGAGTGTTAGCTCATGCGTGTGCGCGAGATTGCCCTGTGTGGCGACGGCAAGGCGCGCCTGGTGGTGGAGATGCCCGACGCGGAGCGCTGCACTACCGACTACGCACCCCATATCCCCCGAGGCGCCTTCCGCCTCTTCCCCGGGCTGTACCGCCACAAGTGTCACAACGATGCCAACTTCACCTTCCGCGAGGAGTGCGAGAACACCGAGATCCCCCACCTTCTGGAGCATCTCATCATCGAGCTTCAGCTCAGTGCCCTGGACCACGCCACCCTGCGCGGCGAGACGGAGTGGGATTGGAGCGTGGACCCCGCCGGCATCTTCCGAGTGAACATCGAGTATGAGAACGAGTGCCTGGTAGTAGGCGCCATCCGCCTTGCCGAGCGCATCCTCAACTGCATCGACACCCGGACGGTGGAGGAGCTGGACATGGAGTATGAGATGGACAAGCTCCGGGTGATGGCCGAGATCGGTCAGGAGCAAGCAGCTCCCGCCCCCGCGCCGGCACCCAGAAGCGAGGTACCTCAGCCCGCCTTCGCGGAGCCCCTACCAGCCACCGCCTAACCAAGATGCCTCACTGACCGCGGTGCGCGGGCTCTGGCAGGCTCTAGGCCAGCGGCCACAACAGCTTCACCACCAAGAGTCGTGCGCTTGCGCACGATAGTCGCGTGCCAGCACGCGATACACCAAGGGAACCTAAGCTGAGTCCTTCTCTGTGTTCCTCTGTGCCCTCTGTGTCTCTGTGGTAGGGCTTTGCTCGCCCTACTTTGTGTCTTGGTGGTGAGGCAGTTGCTGCCGCCGACTAGGGCGTTCCCGGGGCGCTCCTAGGCCCTCCCCTCGGTGCCGAAGAGGCGCAGGTAGTACTCGCTCCGCTCGCGGAAGGTCTCCGTGGCCGTCTTGCACAGCTCCCAGTAGTTCGCCTTCTCCTGAGCCGCCCGGGTGACCATGTTTTTGCCGGCGGTCACGAAGAGGTCCGTGGCCACGTTGATCTTGGCGATCCCGCCCCGGATCACCGCGCGGAACTGCTCCTCCGAGCATCCCGTGCCGCCGTGCAGCACCAACGGCAGCCCCACGCGAGCGCGGATATCCGAGAGCAGCTCCAGGTCCACCTGTGGGTCGCCCTGGTACAGGCCGTGGGCCGTGCCAATGGCGACCGCCAGGAGATCCACCCCCGTCTCCTCCACGAAGCGCTCCACGATCGCGGGGTCGGTGAAGCCCTTGCGCTGGGCGCCGAAGCTCTGGTAGTCGCTGCCGGAGCCCACCTGGCCCAGCTCCGCCTCCACGAGCGCGCCGACCGCGTGCGCGGCCCGCACGACCTGGCGAGTGGTGGCGATGTTCTCTTCCAGCGGGAGCTTGGAGCCATCGATCATCACGTCCGTGAAGCCGAAGTGGAGGGCCCTGATGCACTGCTCGAAGCTGCTGCCGTGGTCCAGCATCAGGGAGACGGGAACCGGTGAGTCCTCGGCCCGGGCGCGGACGTAGGCGGCCAGGCCCCGCGCGTTGGGCTGATCCACCAGCCCGGCGTAGATCCCGATGATGGTGGGCGCTCGCAAGGCCTCCAGGGCCTGAAACATCCCCTCGGTGCTCTGCACGTCGGCGGTATCGAACAGGGGAACGGCATAGCCGCCCTCCTGGGCACGCTTGAGTTCTGCTGCAATGGAAACTAAGGGCATGAGTTACTCCTCTAGGAATGGGTCGTAGGGTTGTGGGGTCGTAGGGTCGTAGGGAG
>DASXUI010000589.1:0-3037 GCA_036504955.1 Armatimonadota bacterium | reverse complement strand
GTGCGAGCATCGTGCTCGCGCCGAGTGCGAGCATCGTGCTCGCGCCACCAAGGCCTCATAGAGGTCGGCAGGGCAGCGCAATCCGATAGATTGCCAACGCCAACCTGAACTACGCCGCTGCGGGTACAACACCCACCTTCGTGGGCTTGTGTTGTGCACGATGAGGGCCGGAGGTCCTGCCCCCCAAAGGGGCTCGGCCCACGGCGGTGACCCTGGCACCGACCGAGCCCACGAAGGCGGGCTTGGGTTCCCCCGAGCGGCGTACTTCAGTGCGGCGCGGAAGGGCTTGGCCGACCGCCCCCGGTGTACCAGCGCTAACCCTCAGCCCTGCGCGGTTGGCCAGCGCAACAGTGGAGCGCGACCGGTCGGCACTACATCCCCAGCAGCGGCCCCTTAAGGCGGGTCTTGGCGATAAGGTTGGTGAGCGCCAGACTCAGCGCGACCATGGCCACGCCGCCGGCCAGGAGCCCCAGGTGGAAGAGCATCATGGAGCCCGTACGGGTAAGGAGCTTGCCGTACAGGTGCAGCAGGCCGGGGTGCATCACGTAGATGCCGAGGGACGCGCCACCCAGCCGGGCCATCAGAGGGCCCAGTCGCGAGGTGCCGGCCGCGAGGTGGCGGCTGAAGGCCAGGAGCGCCAGGGCCAGCATCGCGGCATAGACCTGGAGCGAGAGGTGGATGGCCAGCGAGTTCACCGGCATCCCATTCAGCGCCCGAATCGCCAGGGGTAGCTGCACCGCCAGGGCTCCAGCGAGCAGAGGGAGGATCAGCAGACCCCACCGGCGCCACAGGTCGGCCATCGACTCCCAGCGGACGCCAAGCCAGCAGCCCAGCAGCAGTGGGGTCACGTGCCAAACTGCCAGCGTGGCAGGGTAGGGGAAACGCGGCGGAGGAGTGGCCTTGTAGAGGAGGTCGACGCCGGCCTGCAGCAGCAGCCCGGCCGCCAGAATCAGGAGGAAGGGCGCGCGAGTGCGCCGGACCATCGCTAGGAAGGCCGGGAAGAGTAGCGTGAACTGCAGCAGGATCGCCAGGAAGTAGAGGTGGTAGTAGGCCTTCCCCCAGAGTAGGATGTCCACCCACCGGCCCCGGCTCAGAATGGCGACCAGATGCTCGTGGTGGATCACCTTGCGGTAGAGCAGGTAGAGCAGGGACCACATCAGGTAGGGAATCACGACCCTGGAGAACTGCTTCCTGTAGAACTCACCCCACGGGCGCGGCCGAAGCACCTGACTTCGTGACTGGAGCAGCGCGTTCAGCAGCAAGAAGCCCAGCACTCCAAAGTGGAAGGTGCGGTTCAGCAAGCTGTAGAGCGCGTGCGAGAGGGAGCCGTTCACCGTGTGGTTGAGGGCGAAGCCCGTCAGGTGGTGAGCCACCACCTCGCAGATGGCGACCCCTTTGTAGATGTCCAGCGAGGCGTCTCTCCCGGGCCGCTGGGACGCTCTGGGGGTCGGCAGGACTTCAGCGCTCATGCTCTCGCCATCCCTCGGGCCAGGATCGATTCCACTACGCTTCGGACCGGCAGCCCCTGGTGGCAGAGCTGGTAGACGGCCTCGCACCAGGGCAGCTCGAAGGATGGGTCCGACTGCCGCATCCTCGCGGCCAGGTCGTGAATCACCCGGCTGTTGCTGACGCTCTCGGCGGTCCCTTGGAGCTTGGTGGCGGCCTCATCCCGGCTGACCCCGGACGCCAACAGCCGCCCGAGCTGCCAGTTCCGGCTCCCGGGGTGGTCGCACAGGTAGAGGTCGCCAACAGTGGCGGGGCCCGCAGGGGAGTCCGCGGCGAAGGTGCGGGGATCGCCGCCCAGCGCCAACCCAAAGCGGCCCATCTCCGCGGAGGCGCGGGAGAAGACGAAGGCCTTGGTGCTGCGCCGCACCTGCGTCGGGAAGCCGGAGATCCCGCCAAAGACGACGCTGAGGATGGTCCGCAGGGCGCCGGCGGCCTCCACGCCCCTCACGTCGTGCCAGGGGTAGACCCACAGGCTGGGCCCGGAGAGGGCGGATACGGCGGCCTGCCGCGCGGCCTCGTCCTCGGAGGCGGCCACCAGCCCCACGACGGAGCCGCGCACCAGGTCCTGCGCGAAGGCGGGGCCGGCCAGGTGTACGTAGGCGTAGTCGCGCCCCGCCAGCGCCGCGCGGCCGACTTGGTCCGGCAGCAGCCCGTCCGCCGTGATGCCCTTGGAGACTCCCAGCAAGACCGGGCGGCGGAGGGAGCACTGGTCCCACACCGAGGCCATCCCACCGTACACGTCGGCCAGGCCGCCTACTGAGACCCCCACCACCACTAGGTCGGCCCCGCTCAGCGCCTCTTCCAGGGAGCCCGTCACGCGGAGGTGGCTGGGGAAGCGGAAGCGGCGGAGGTACGGGTAGCGGGGGTTGTAACGCAGCTCGGTCATCGTGGCGATGAGGTCGGCGCGTCGGTCCCAGATGCGGGCCTCTCGGACATGGGGGAGCAGCGCCCTCAAGAGCGCGGTGCCGTAGCCGCCGGCACCCAGAAGCGCGACCGTGAGGCCCTCGGAGGGACGGCGGGAGCTCACCGTGCTACCCCCACGACGTTCAGTAGTCCCTCGGGACACGCGATGCGGTAGGTGGGCCGGCCGGCAAGGATGCCCTCCCCAAGAAAGCCATAGGTGACGCCGCAGGTCGCCATGCCCGCGGCCCGCCCCGCCGCCAGGTCGTTCTCGGTGTCGCCAACCATCAGGCACTCGGCGGGCTGGGCCTTCAGCCGGCTAGCGGCGAGCAGCAGAGGCTCGGGGTCGGGCTTGTGGCGCTGGGTGTCCTCCGGGGTGACTACCGTGTCTAGCCGGTCCCACAGCCCCAGCCTCTCCAGGGTGACGCGGGTGGAGCGGATGGAGCGGGAGGTGACAACGGCGGTCCCCACGCCCGCGTCTCGCAGGCCCGCCAGCGTCTCCGTCATGCCCGGGAAGGGTCGGATCAAGTGCATGAGCCCGGCCTGGAAGGCACGATGGACCTCGATGCAGTGGTCCAGGTCCCCGTCGGGGTAGAGCGCCTCGTAGCAGGAGCGCAGCGGCCGCCCGTAC
>DASXUI010000588.1:0-6021 GCA_036504955.1 Armatimonadota bacterium | reverse complement strand
AAGCAGGAGGTGTCGAAGGAGGCCACCAGATCGATGCCGGACCGCCCCTCCATGAGTCCAGACCAGAACTCCTCGACGGTGTTCCCCAAGGGGTTCACCGTTCCGAGCCCGGTAACCACCACTCGACGCATCATCGCCAAGGCTAGGCCTGCGCCTTCACGTCGATGTAGTTGACGGCATCCTGGACGGTGGCGATCTTCTCGGCGTCCTCGTCCGGGATCTCCAGGTCGAACTCTTCCTCGAGGCCCATCACGAGCTCCACAACGTCCAAGGAGTCGGCGTTCAGGTCACCCACGAAGGAAGCCTCCGGGGTAATCTTGGCCTGGTCAACCTGAAGCTGCTCGGCAACTACCTTCTTCACGCGATCAAGTGTCGTCACGACGAGTTCCTCCTAAGCCCGCCCGAGACGGGTCGGGAATGGCAACAACCGCTCCCCCTCGCCATCCCAGCAGAGATGCGGGAGCGAAGGGCTTCAAGGGTCTGAGTTCGTAAGGGACCACGAGTCCGGGCCCCGGGGAGCTCTCACATACGAGAGACGCTCTCGATTTGTTTCGGTTGGGCCCCCCGCGCCTCCTCCCCCACCTGCTGGCTGGACCGGTACTCCTGGAACAGCCGCCCCCATTGGGTGTGATTGAAGGCCCCGATGAGGCTGCGCCCGATGGTGGGGTACCAGAACCCATCGTGGTACAAATTGGACGCCATGGGCGCCCAAACCATCGCCCGCGAGTGAAGCAGCGGACCCTCCAACCTCCTCAGGAACCCACGCCGGATCATCTGGTCCCCCCAGATGACCAGGCTGCGCTTGGTAGAGAAGTGGAAGTTCACCTCGGCTACGTCGTCACCTACCATCTTCAACTGCCGCACATCCGCGCAGCCCAGGCCCCTTTCGTGAGCCATGCGGAGGTAGGGGATCGCGAGAGGGTCGAAGCCCATCAGCTTCGCGGCCACCGCGTCGATCGCCACAGAGTCGGAGCTGGCCAGCAGCAGGTTCTTCTCCACAGGCAGCATGGTCCTGGGGCCCGCGCCGTCGCCGCACACCGCGCCGTCCATCACCGCGAAGACTGCCGGATGGAGCTCCTTCTGAAGGATCAGCAGGTCCACCAACACCTCGTGGATATGCTTGTGGCAGTAGTGCCGGACCTCCTTGAGGAGCCCGCCAAAGGCGTTCTTGATGGCGCCAGTAGTGGTGCTGTGGCCGTGCGTCTTAACGGTAGGCAGGTGAATGACCTGCTTCCCCTGGAACATAGCAGGGACCTCGATGCCTTCCGGGAAGATCCGATCCAGCATCAGCAGCGGAGCCTTGGGCTTGAAGAGGGTCCACTCCACCTCCGGCAGAGCCGTAAAGGCGAGCCCGTGCTTGCGCAGCACGCCCAGCCAAGCGTTGTTCCGGGCGCCCTTCCAGGGATCGGTAACGACGGTCTTGTTCTCGATGGGCAGCAAGGACTCCGGTCGAAAGCCATCCTCCAGAAGTGTGTTCACCACGCCGTCTAGCTGCCAGGGGGGAGATGAGCAAGCGGGGAAGAACTTGGTCCAGGAGAGATTCAGCTTCAGCAGTGTATCGACGTCCGGGCTTAGGTGGTCACGGTAACCCGCCAGTCTCAGCAGGCGTCCGTAGTCCTGGACCACGGACTCTGAGGAGGTTCGAAGAACAGCTACCTTTGGCAAGGGGGGCTCCAGGCGCCGAGAACCTCTGCCTGAGGCTCTCGCGGGCATACGCACACCCGCAGGCCGTTGGCGCCAGTCGCTTGCCTAGGTGGCGGCACTGGTCGGGTGGCCCAGTTCACGCGGCAAGGCTATTGTAGTGGGGCTTGGGAACACGGTCAACGCGCCCTCGCCAGCACGGAACCACGCCAACCTGCGGGGCGTCCAAAGCGCGGGTGCTCCACGACGGCCAGTGGACCAGATCGTCGCGATCTCGGCCCCCGGTGTTGCTGGAAACCAGCCGATACATGGCCCTTGCCACCCCCTCGCCAGCCGCGGCAGCTTTACACTCGGCCTAGCCGGCCGTAGAATGTGGTGATAGGAGGACGCTCGCGTGATCAAACTCGCCTCGCTTACGGCCGCCATGGCCGCCCTTTCCGCCCTTCTTCTCCCCTCACTCTACGCCGACCCTGAGGTGGTCATCTACCAGGGCACCCCTGTCGCCGAGCAGAAGATCACCGTCGGCGGCTGGGGCAGTGGTCTGGCCTCGGAGAGAGCAAGTAGCCCTACGGTGCCTAGCTTCAACGGAACCCAAATCCTGCAGGTATCCACCAACGGCTACTACTCCGGCGCCCGGTTGGACTTCCAGCAGCCGATCGACATCACGGATGCTCTGGCTGCGCCTGACACGTACCTCCAGTTCATGGTCTGGTTTCCCAACTACGTTCCGCCGGACGACATCACCGCCCTCAGCACCTACGGCACTGCCGACCTCCAGGGCGCCCCGCCCACTCGGTTCGTCCGCGTGGTGCTGGTAGTCAACGGCCAGCAGCTCATGGTCGAGGACCACCCAGTGAACCTGCTGCTGGTCGAGAACGGCTGGGTGAAGATCGCCGTTCCGCTGTCAGCCTTCAAGGGTACCCGGCCGACCGGCAAGGCGATGCTCAGCCGTCTGCTGCTCTTCGGGGACACCAGCGACCAATTCAACGTGGGTGCCATCGAGACGATCACCGACAACGAGGAGATCGTCGTCGAGCAGATCGACGACCAGGCGGCTACGGTCTTCGATCCTACCGAGTGGGTCGGCGAGGCCTCCGGCGGTCTAGCTACCTTGGAGTACGTGTGGGACTTCGACGACTCCGACGGGCTCCAGGAGGACGCGCTGGGCAACCACGTGCGCCACGTCTACCGCACCCCGAAGAGCGACCCAGGCTACACGGTCACCCTCACCGTCCGTGACAAGTACGGGGTGAAGCAGCCGGTCTCCGTGACCTGCGCCTGTGACGTGTATCCGCAGTAGCCAATCAGAGGCAGGGGCACGTCACCACCAAGACACCAAGAAGGGGAAGGAACTGCCCCACCACAGAGACACAGAGGGCACAGAGAAGCACGGAGAAGGGCCAGGCTGAGGCAGGGGAGCATCACCACCAAGACACCAAGTCACCAAGAGACCAAAGCCTGCTCTTCTCTGTGTGCCTCTGTGCCCTCTGTGCCTCTGTGGTAAGGCTTTCCTTGCCCCTCTTGGTGTCTTGGTGGCTTGGTGGTAAGGCAGTCTGTAGCCGCTGACCTAGGCGGGGGCGAGCTGTGTGACCGACTCCCGCGCTTGACCGCGGACCCGTCCTCTGGTACACTTGGGTAGGCAGGAACGAGTTCTTGCCTACCCTTTTCGATCTCAGACCTTTAAGTTGGTCCCGTGAGGCTAACAAGGTTCGGATCTCCCCTGCGGCGCGTGCTCGCGCCCACCGGATCACGACGCCTTCTCGCCCTCACGGTGAGGAGGTTTTTTGTGGCTCCCTCACCCACGGCGTATCTGGTACCCCACGCGCGGCCCACTAACTACGGCTTCACTGCTGGAGCTTCCCGGTCATGAGTACTCAGGCCATGGATAGCCAGGAGGTGCGGCGCGCCCTGACCCGGATCGCCCACGAGATCGTGGAGCGGAACCGGGGCGCCGAGCTTCTTGCCCTGGTCGGCATTCAGACCAAAGGTGTCCCTCTGGCCCACCGGCTGGCTGAGCTCATTGGCTCCTTCGAGCAGGTCCAGGTCCCAGTGGGAGTGCTGGACATCTCGCTCTACCGCGATGACGTGCACGACCGCGCCACGCGCCTACGGTCCACCAGCATTCCCTTCGACGTCACCGGCTCCCACGTGATCCTGGTTGATGAGGTCTTCTACACGGGTCGCACTGTCCGCGCCGCCATGGACGCCCTCACGGACTTCGGCCGCCCGGACTGCATTCAACTGGCCGTCCTCGTGGATCGGGGTCACCGCGAGCTCCCCATCCGGCCGGACTACGTCGGCAAGAACCTCCCAACCGCGCGGTACGAGACCGTGGACGTGCACCTGACGGAGATTGAGGGCGAGGATTCGGTCTGGATCCTGAAGGGCGAGGGCGGCGAATGAGCCTCAGCAGGCGCCACATTCTGGGTTTGGAGGAGCTGGAGGCCTCAGAGATCCTCCGTATCCTCGAGACCGCCGAGACCTTCACGGAGGTGCTCAAGCGGCGCATCAAGAAGGTTCCGACGCTTCGGGGTCGGTCCGTCTGCACCCTCTTCTACGAGCCCAGCACGCGCACCCGAACGTCCTTCGAACTGGCTGCCAAGATCCTCTCGGCGGATACCTCCAGCATCAGCCCCTCGCAGAGCTCTATCACCAAGGGCGAGTCCTTCCGGGACACCCTGCTGACCCTGCAGGCGATGGGCACGGACCTCTTCGTGATTCGCCACCAGTGCGCCGGCGCGCCCCACTTCGCCAGCCAGGTGGTCGATGTCCCTGTCATCAACGCCGGGGATGGAATGCACGAGCATCCGACGCAGGGCCTGCTGGACCTGCTGACCCTCCGCACCGTGAAGGGCCGCATCGAGGGTCTGGTCGTGACTCTGGTGGGCGATATCTCCCACTCCAGGGTGGCCCGTTCCAACCTGTGGGGTCTGACCAAGCTGGGAGCCACGGTTCGCCTGGTGGGCCCCCCCACCCTCATGCCCCGAGACCTCACGGTTCCCGGCGTGGAGAGCTTCTCTCGCCTGGAGGATGCCCTAGAGGGAGCAGACGTCGTCTACGTCCTCCGGATCCAGTTGGAGCGGCAGGATAAGGGCCTGCTCCCGTCCCTTCGGGAGTACGCGCGCCTCTACGGCATCCGGCCGGAACGGCTGGCCTGCGCTCGGCCGGACGTAACCGTGATGCACCCCGGCCCAATGAACCGAGGGTTGGAGATCGTGCCGGAAGTTGCGGACGCGGGCTACTCAGTGATCACGGACCAGGTGTCGAACGGCGTGTCGCTCCGCATGGCTCTCCTCTACCTGCTCCTGGGCGGCCCCGAGAACGGCCCCGTCACCACCGAGGAGGGCGGCAGATGATTGGGATAGGCGAACAGCCCTACCACAGAGACACAGAGGCACAGAGGGGACTGAAGGGGCTCAGGGGGCTTAGGGGGCTTAGGGGAAGGGCCTCGGAGGGGCCGACTGGGTCTTTCCGCTGCGCCCCCTCAGCCCCCTATCTTGCTGCGACACCCAGTGTCATCATGGCGGGTCCTGGTGGCACCGCCCCCCTTTGGAGGGTTGGCTGATGAGGCTGTGGATCAGGGGTGGGCGGTTGCTGGACCCGGCGTCTGGGACGGATGCGGTTGGGGACCTGCTGGTTGTGGACGGCAGGATCGCGGAGCTGGCTCCTGGCGGGCTCAGGGAGCCCGTGGCTGACGCCGAGGTCTGGCAGCTCTCCGAGACTCAGTGGGTCTGCCCAGGTTTCATCGACCTCCACGTTCATCTGCGTGAACCAGGCTACGAGCACAAGGAGACCATCGCCACGGGCGCCGCGGCCGCCGCTGCTGGGGGATGGGCCACCGTCTGTTGTATGCCCAACACCAACCCACCCATCGACAACCGGGCGGTGGTGGAGATGGTGCTGAGGCGGGGCGCGGAGGCAGGACGCGCACGGGTGCTGCCGATAGCCTCCGCCATGCTCGACCTGGGTCAGGACCGGCTCGCCGAGATGGCGGAGCTCCGGGAGGCCGGGGCCGTCGCCCTTACGGACGATGCCTTCCCGCTCCAGCGTGCCGAGTCGGTCCGGCGGGTTCTTGAGTACTGCCGGATGCTGGATGCACCCTTCGTAGTTCACTGTGAGGACAAGTCGCTCTCCGAGGGAGGAGCGATGAACGAGGGCGCCGCCGCCACGCGCCTGGGCCTACCGGGGATGCCCTCTGTCGCGGAGGACATCGCGCTCGCGCGCAACCTGCTGCTGGCGGAGTACACCGGCGCTCGCCTGCACGCCTGCCATGTGAGCACGGCGGGTTCCGTCGAGCTGGTACGCCTCGCGAAGGCGCGAGGGGTCCGCGTGACCGCTGAGGCCTGCCCACACCACTTCTCCCTTACCGACGAGGCGGTG
>DASXUI010000587.1:0-16815 GCA_036504955.1 Armatimonadota bacterium | reverse complement strand
CCCCCCCCCCCCCCCCCCCCCCCCCCCCCCCCCCCCCCCTCGGTCCCCTAGCTCCTAGGGCTTGGTCAGCATTCCCAGCAGGACCTGGGCGTAGATGCGGTGGCCGAAGTCGTTGGGATGATTCACGCCGTTGCCGGTGAGGTCGTGGTAGCGCTTGCGCTCCAGCATCTGGGACCACAGGGCGGTGAGGTCTGCCAGGGCCACGTGCTCCCCGCAGAGGCGCGCAAGGGCGTCGCGGTACAGGGCGAACTGGTCGATGGGGGTGGCCGCCCAGTCGGGGTTGGAGCGGCTGGTGGCGAGGAGGATGAACTCCGCCTCCGGGGCCTTCGCCCGAACGGCCTGCATGATGTCCTGGATGTTCCCGGAGTAGCGGGCCGCGTCGCGGTAGCCGACGTCGTTCATCCCATAGCCGACCAGCACGAGGTCCGGCTTGAAGCGCAGGATCCGGTCGAGGTTCTTCATGGCGTCCAGAGTGGACCAGCCGCCCACCGCGATGTTGAGGAGCTCGACCTGGGAGCCGTAGACGGCCTGGAGCCCTGCCGCGAAGAGCTGAGGGAAGGGCGGCTGCCCCTGGGGAGACATCCACAGCGTCGCGTTGGCGCCCGCCGAGATGCTGTCGCCTGTGAGCGCGATCCGAAGCGGCTCACCGCGCCGCAGCTTGCCCAAGGTGCGCGGCAGCGCCTTGTCCGCGAGGCGGGACACGTAGCCCTTCCACGGCTCGGCGCGCTCGTAGTCGACGGCGACCTGTCGGCCCTGGAAGAAGTCCTCACCGAAGAGGACCCAGGTCTCGGGGTCTCCGAGCTTGTGGGCGATACCGTTCGCTTCGCCCTTGCGCTTCAGCAGTCCGGAGACGTGCACGAAGGGGATGCGAGAGCCCTTGGGCAGCACCAGACGCCGGCGCGCCCCGTCCACGGTGTAGTCTCGCCCTTCCTCGAAGCCCTCCCCCGTGAGGGCGTTGCGGACGGCGAGGACCTTCCCTGGTCGGAAGAGCAGCGTGCCCTCGGCCGGCGCGCCCTCACGGTCCTGCACGAAGAAGACCGTCTCGCCGTAGACGGTGGGGCTGCTCCAGAAGGGCGAGAAGATGCGGGCCGCCTCCAACTTGTAGGCCCCCATCTGCGCTGACAGGGGAGGCGGTACAGAGTCGTCCTCGGCGCCGGCCGCGGGAAGCCCCAGCGCAAGGAGGGCCAGGATCAGGGCGGAGAGAGGCAGGCAGTCGTTCACGGGCGGCATAGGCTCACTTGAGGCGCAGCCCGTCGCCCGTATCCTCTACCTCAAGCAGGCGCGCACGGGAGGCACCGCTGTTGGGTTGGTGGAGCACCAGGTAGAGCTTGTCGTCGAAGGTCCGAAGGATCATGCCGTGGCCGCCGTCGTCCTTGAAGAGCGGCTTATCGATCTGCGTCCACGGCCCCTCCACCTTGCCGGACTGCGACCGAGCCACCCCCACGGTGTAGCCGCCGCTCCCAAAACTTGACCAGATCATGAGCAGCTTGCCGCTCTTGGTCTTGTAGAGGGAGGGCCCATCGGTCACCCAGCTTCGGCTCTTGGGGTCCCGGCCATCCTGGCCATAGCGCCAGGGGGCATCGGAGGCCTTGAAGAGCGTGGTGGGAGAGCCGTCCGCCGCGGAGAGGTCGTCCTTCAGGCGGACGGCCTCAACCGTGCCGTCCTGGACCTGGACCCACTCGTGGCAGAAGACCATCCAGGGCGTCCCATCCTCCACCCATAGGGTGCCGTCTAGGGCCATCCAGTCCTGGGGCGTGTGGGGCCGGTTCTGGAAGGGCTTGAAGGGCCCCTTGGGGGAATCCGCAACCAGGATCTGCGTGCCCCGCAGAACCAGCGGAAACTGGTCGGCGGGCTGCCAGCCGGGGGTCATCGACTTGACCTTGTCCTTGGAACTGAAGGTGGCCAGGAGGTAGTACTTCTCCTTGTATCGGAAGACCTCCGGCGCCCAGCAGGCCTGGCTGCCCCAGAACCCATCGGGCTGCTTGAAGACCTGGAGGGGGCCCTTCCAGCTCTCGAGGTCGGTGCTGGTGTAGGCCTCCACGCCGCCGCCGCCGCTTCGGTAGAGGTAGTAGGTCTTGCTGGGGGCGTCCGCCAGTATGAAGGGGTCCCGGATGGTGATGTCGCCTAGCTTCGTAGCTTTGCCCTCCTGGCCCATCAGCGGCTGCAGGCTGGTCAGGACGACCGCCGCGACCAGTAGCAACGCCGCACACGCGCCTCCGACTCTCATCTCGGTACCACCCGTCATCTCTCTCCGGCTCGACCCGACTCCATCGTCGCGGTCTTCATCGCGCGGCAAAGCCACGTCACTGCTTACTACTTCTCGCTGCCTCCCGAGCCTCCCACCTATCACAGGGGCCATCCTTGGGGATGGCGGAAGGACTTCACGGGCAGGTGTGCTTGGAGTGCTCACACCCAAGGGATTCAGACAAACGGCGGAGGCAAAGGTGGCAGGCGCCTGAGGCTAGCGGGCGGCGGAATCGCGGGCGCGCCGGCCTCGCGAGGCGTTCGGCCCAGCCGCTACCTGGCCGGCGCGATGCCCAGGCTTCTCAGCCCACGCGTCCTGCCGAAGGCGCGGTCCTTCGCCCTCAAGACTCGAAGCGCGGCACCCTTCGCGACGGGCGCGTCGGACAGGCCGTAGGCGTCTTCCAGCTTGGTGATGGGCTCGATCATGCTGTAGGTGAGCCAGGGAAGCCACACGTTCACACCGCGGCCCCGGGCCGGCGCCAGCACGAGCGCCTCGGTGCAGAGCCCCGGGTGACCGTAGCCCAGCGACCCGGCCACATCCACGGAGAGCTTCGTGTCACGCAGGAGCTGCCTCGCGACCTCCGCGTAGTGGGCGTCTCCCGTGCCCAGGAAGAGACGGTAGTAAAGGAACGCCGCCCCCGCTAGGAAGAGGTCGGCGCCGGAGTGGCCGGTGGCGATGATGCTGTAGCCCGTCGTTCGAGCGCCCTTGGGGTACGAGGAACCCTCCGTCTCCGGCACCGGGAGGTCCCAGGAGTACTGCCAGGTCTCGGTGAAGTCGCCCGCCTGAGCGGCCGACTCAAGCCAGCGCTTCTCCCCCGTCAGGTCCCACAGGGCCAGGAAGGCATCCATCGCCAGGAAGCCGGCCTCCTTGTCCATCACGTTGGGGTTATCCGCCGTGCCGCCCACGTACTCGAAGGCCTGGTGGACGGTGCGGTGGCAGAACTCCGCCGCCCGCAGGGCCGCCGCGCGATAGGCCTCCTCGCCCGTCGCCTTGTGGAGGTCCACCAGGTAGCGGACAGGATGCGTGGTGTTCTGCTTCCCGCGGTTGACGGGCTGGCCGCCGAAGTCGTACTCCCGGTACCAGGAGCCGTCCGAGTTCTGGTTGCGGACGAGCCAGTCCCCGAAGCCCCGGCAGAAGCGCAGCCACCCCGGCTTGGGCCGGCCGTGAGCCAGCGTCACGTCCCAGGCCATGAGGGCGCCCACCATCCCATCGCTGGCGACCCGCAGGAAGGTGTTGTAGCGCCGCCAGCCGGGCTTCGGCGTGGTGTCGTACCAGGTGCGGGGCAGACCCTCGGGCGTCAGGGAGTGTGCCGCCCAGAAGTCGACCATCGCCTCGCCCTTACGGTACGCCTCCTCCTTGCCGCGCAGCAGGCCGTAGCGCAGGAGGTGATACCCCAGAGGAAGCTGCTGCCCCACGAAGCCCATCTGGTAGTTGATATCCGTGGGGGCGGGGAGGTTGCCCTTGGGCAACCCGAGGCGAAAGGGCAGCCCCGCCGCCCCGTTGGTGGTACGGGACCAGTCGGAGATGAGGCTGATGCTGGCCTCGTAGGCTGCCGGCACGTCGACGGAAGCGGTTGGGTGGTAGGTGAGCGCGTGAGCCGCCCGCCAGGCGCGGCGCAGGGCGGCCGGGAAGCCTGGCTGACGTGAGAGATGGAGCAGCAGCTTGTAGGTATGCCTCACTCCCGGGCGCAGGGGGTGGAAGCGCTCCGACCATTGGTCGCCACCCTCGCCGCGGAGGTAGGTCCGCTGCCCCTCGGCGGCTGGGTAGACGAAGGCAAGCTCGGCGTGCCGCTGAGAGAGGGCGCCGAGGGAGGCGACCCGAACTCGCTCGTCCACCACCGGCCCCGGCCGCGCGTCCTCCGGCGACGTCGCGCCGTCGGGCTCCAGGTGCGTGAGGCTGACCGTGGAGCCGGAGGCGGGGTCGCGGAGCATCGCGAGGGGCAGGGGGAGCCGGTCCTCACGGACCAGGACGAACTCCTCGGTGAGGTCCGCCGCCAGGGCTTGCCGGGGGACGAAGCGGTAGTCCTGGTAGCACACGCCGGGCAGGAAGAGCTCGTGCTTGCCGAGGGGCACGGCGGCGGCGGAGCGCAGGACGAAGCGCGTCTCGAAGCCGGCCTCTGACGAAGACGCCTGCAGCACTTCCACCTGGCGGGAGAGCACGAAGCCCTCCGCCGGCCGCGCGGAGGTGTAGACATCGGTGAACCGCAGCAAGGGGCCTGCATCCGTCTGAACGTCGGCGGAGCACCTCAGCCACCTCCCGTCGCGCCGCACGGCGGCGTAGCTCAGCGAGACCCAGCGCCGGGCCCCGTTCGTGCCCAGGAGGCATACCTCTACCGGCAGCGGGCACTCGCAGCGCAGGTCCTCGCCCTTGAGGCGCGCGACGAGAGTGAGCGGCCCGCCAACCCGAACCGTCAGCGTCATGCCGCCTGACCTCAGGGAAGCCTCTGTTACCGCATCGTCCTTGGCAATTGCCCCCTCGCCCGCGAGGGCGGAGGCCGCCAGCAGCGCCGACGAGCCGGCTTCCAGAAACTGCCGCCGAGACATCGCTTCGTTCGGATCCTTCATGTGGCTCCCCCCAGGAGCGCCCGCTCCGTCACTGCGTCAGGCCCCCACCCTACCACGGCTCCAGCGACACCAACGCCCGAACGCCCGGGCCGGCGTTCTGGAGGATGGGGGTGAGGATGGCGCGGCCCGTCCAGCCGGGAGGCGCGTGGTCCCTGAAGCGGAGCGCGAAGCCCCGCAGGTCTCGGACGGTCACCGCCTGGTCGGCCTGACGACCGGTACCCCAAGGCATGGGCGCGTCGCGCTGGGCGCTGAACAGGTCCGGCCCCCGCCCACAGCGTCCGTGGAAGAGCACGCTCTTGGCGTATCCAGCGCCAACCTGGTAGTCGCACCGGAGGCCCAGGAGGCTGTTCGCGTCCAGCTTCCGGAGGCGCCCCTCCGTGCTGACTCGGACCCTGGCAGCGGCCGGGAGTCCCTCCACCATCACGCCAAGCTGCTCCTGGGCCCGCTCCTCGGAGGCCATGCCCAGCCGGGCGGTCCAGGTCCTGCGGTCAAAGTCGCCGTAGGAGCGCGTATCGCGGTTGGGGAAGTAGCGCAGCACGCGCAGGATCCGGCCCATCGGTACTGGGGCCGGCTCAGAGTACCGGCCGTCCTCCACCTCGAGGTAGACCACGCCATCCGCGTGGAGGGTGCCCGACCAGCTCAGCCGGCTGCCCGGCGCGAAGGCGTGGGTCTCGACCGCCGCCAGTTGCTCTTGAGAGGGGTTGTCGGTCCAGCTTGCGTGGTTGGCGTCGATCCGGTACACCCGCAGCGTCCCTCGTCTGAAGGGCACACCCCGCAGCCGCACCTTGAGCTCACGCAGCTCCCCGGCGCGGTTCCAGAGCACCACTCCGACCCGGTGCTCATCGGCGCTCGCCATGCCCTCCACGCCCTCGGCGCCACTGATGCCAACCCGCTTGCGGTCAACAGGCATCCGGGCGTAGATGGCGGCGGCGTTGAACACCGCCTTTGGATGGCCACCGATACTGACCATGCCGGAGTAGTTGCCGCCACCGGTATCCAGGATCTGGGCCCAGCTCACCTGCGTCAGGTCCGGCTGAGATAGGAAGTAGCGGTAGTCATGGAGAAGCGCGGACGCGAGCGGGTACCGGTCCTGGCTGCCGCCCTGCGGGTAGTCGATGCGGTACGCGTTGTACTCGTTCAGGTGCATCTCGGACGTGGCAAGCTGGGGACGGCTGGCGAGCTGCCGGCGCATATCCTCAATCACCGCGGCCACCGTCTGGGACTTGTACGGCACGGTGGGATAGAAGTGGAAGGAGAAGAAGTCCAGCGGCAGGCGTTCCCGCACTACGGCGTCCAGAAACGGGGGTACCCAGCTATCGGTGAAGGCGAGGGCGGGCCCGCCCACCACGGCGTCGGGGTCGCCCTCCCGAAGCCCCTTCACGCCGGCACGATAGAGAGACAGGTACTCGTCCACCGTGGCGTGGAGGAAGTCGCGGTTGTCCGGCTCGTTGTAGACCTCGTGGTAGCCGACAGCGCCGCCCGGCCTGGCCTCGCGGCAGTGGCGTGCCATCGCCGCCAGCACCTGTCCCCAGCGCGCCACATCGGCCGGCATGCTCCGGTAGTCTCCGGGCGCCCTCTGGAGTGGGTCCGGCACGTAGCAGTAGGACCAGTAGGGCAGCGTCCCCTGCCTGTTCAGCATACCGGCGATGGCGTCCATCTCCGCCCAGTGGTACGCCGGCTCGGAAGCAGTTCCACCCACCGGCGGCACAGACCACCCAGCCCACCGAGCGCCCCAGGCCAGATCCACCCGCATCGACGGCAGCCTCAGCTCCTCCAGCAGGGGGACGTCCCGCTGATACGTCGTCAGCTTCAGCATCCCAGAGTTGAACCCGCCGAACTTGGACTTGGTGAGCGGATAATCCTCCCCCACCCCGAAGTCCGCCACAGCCCGCACGGCCCTCGTCCCATCGGGCCTCCCCTCCACCCGGGATCCAATGGCCGCCCCTGCCGCCACCAGGCACACCGAGAGCCCGAGAACCCACACTCGCGCACCCACCTCGAGGCCCCACGGGCCGCCCATTGATCGCTCCTTCCGCCCCAGGAAGGGCAGGGGGCTCAGGGGACTGAGGGGACTGAGGGGCTTAGGGGAAGGACCCACGGCGCCCATCTGAGGCCCTTCCCTTAGCCCCCTCAGTCCCCTCAGTCCCCTGAGCCCCTTGCCCTTCCTGGTGTCCTGGTGGTGGTGTTCCCTTGCGCCTACGCACCGCAGCGGGCGTAGGCTTTGATGGTGGCGCACTCCTTGCCCTGGGAGGGGCCGTGGGGGCGGATCGTGTAGGAGCCGACGCTAGCGGGGATGATGAAGGTCTCGGCGTAGTGAACCACGTAGGGCTCGAAGGCGCCGGAGGGGCTCTCCACGATGGCCTCCGCGCCCTCCACCAGGTTCAGCACGTTCACGGTTCCACCGGTGTCATGCGGCACGGTGCCCGTGAACCAGTGGCGGTGCGTCTCGATGAACTCCAGGGAGTGAAGGCCGGTCCGCTCCTCGCGCCAGCCATCGCCCTGGGCCACCTCCGTCACCTGGCCGACAAGGCTGTCCCGCACCCAGCTCGTGTCGCGGTCCGTCTGAAGCACCTGGCGCCCGTGGCGGATGTTGATGGGCCGAGGCAGCCCATCAAGGCCGAGGCGGCCCCAGTCCCACAGCTTGAAGGTGAAGATGTAGGGGGTGGCGCTGATCTCCAGCACCATGGCCTCCGAGCCGGAGCAGTGCAGGGTGCCGGCCGGAATGAGGAAGTGGTCGTGCTTCTTGGCCGGCCAGCGGTTCACGAACTGCTCGGCGGGGAAGGGCGCGCCGCCCGCCTGCGCCGTCTCCAGCGCGGTGAAGAAGGCCCGGGGGTCGGCGCCCTCCATCAGGCCAAGGTAGACCGTGGCTCCCGGGCCGGCGTCCAGCAGGTAGTAGCTCTCGTGCTGCGTGTAGTGGATGCCGAACTGGTCCTGAGCATACTCCACCAACGGGTGGACCTGAAGGCTAAGGTTGCCGCCCCCCACGGTGTCCAGGAAGTCGAACCGGATGGGGAACTCCGGCCCGAAGAGCCCGTAGACGGTGTCGCCAAGAAGCTGCCGGGGCTGGTGGAAGACCAGGTTGAGGGAGGGCATCTCCACCACCGTCCCCCCGAAGCCCAGCAGCAGGCTGTTCTCCTCCGGCACGCAGTCGAAGCACCAGCCGTAGTTGGGCTTGGAGCGGTCGAGGTCGCAGACCTCCTTCATCCACTGCCCTCCCCAGGGGGCGGGGTCGAAGAAGGGGACCACGCGAAGGGGCCGGCGCGCCGCCAGCTCCAGCCCTGTGCGGAGGGCGCGTCCGGTGACCAACCTTGGGTGGCCCGGCACGGTGGTGTCCAGCAGGTAGTCCCAGCGGGGGAGAGTGGCGCGCTTCAGGCGGTCACACACGCGCCAGTCCACGAAGTAGGATCGCTTGTACTGCAGGGAACCCTTGAGGGTGTGGTTCAGGACCCCGAGGTTGGTGACCTCGTCGCGTCGCTGGCGGAGCTGGCCTTCCCAGCGCGGCATGTCGGCGTACACCAGCAGGTCCGGCTCCACGCACAGGGAGGCGCCGGGGCCGTAGACGACAACGACGCCCGTTAGCGCCGCCACCCGAGCCCTGAAGGCAGACACCTTGTCGGGGTCGAGGAAGGCTTCCATCGTGAGGGGCGACAGGTAGCCGAAGATGGGGTCATCGCCGCCCAGGAAGGGCGCCACCACGGTGTCGATGACGTCCGGCGGCAGGAGGAGATCGGCGGTGCCGAGGAAGTGGTCCGCCGCAAGGCCGTGGCGGAGCTGGCCCTGGACCTCCTCCTCCAGCAGCCCGGTGTAGCACTCCACGGCGACGAGGCAGCGGCCCCGTTCAGCCCGGATCGCTTTGGCAGCCCGGCCCAGCTCCCCCGTCAGGGCGTCCCACCCCTGCCAGCACTCGTCGCTGAAGCCCGGAACACCGACTACCGGGCGCTTCTCGTAGTTGGACGGCGAGGACAAGGTCACGCCTGGCCGGCCTGGAGGTTGGCGAGCACCTCAGCGTTCCAGGGGTGGCCCGCGGCACGAAGTGCCTCTAGAGCGGCGCCCTGAACCGGCGTCATCTCCGGGTCCACCACGCGGATACTGGGGGTATCCGCCTGGATCTGCTGGATCAGCATCGGCTGGAAGGGCGGGCCCGAAAGCGCCAGGCCGCCAACCAGGATCATCTCGGAGGGCGTGCCCCCGAACAGGTTCGCCGCTGTCGTGGCTACCAGGCGCGACAGCTCCCGTGCGGCGTCGCGTAGGATGGACTCCGCCACGGCGTCCCCCTTCAGCGATGCCTCGACCACCAAGGGCGCGATCTTGCCCATGTCCGCCCGAGCGAAGCCCTGGTTGTGCAGGCGATCCAGCAGCGCCCGCGGCTCCGACAGCCCGAGGTGGTCGAACACCGCCTCTCGCAGCAAGGTCGGGCCGATGCGCCCATCTTCGGACTGGACCGCCGACTGGATGGCGCGCAGGCCAATCCACACGGCGCTGCCCAGATCATCCGCCATGTCGCCCCATCCACCGCATAGGTAGGTTCGACCGCGCGCGTCGCGGCCCAGGCAGGCCGCGCCCGTTCCGCCGATGAGCACGATGCCCGGCCGCCCCGACAGCCCGCCCGTCAACCCCACGACGGTGTCGTTCTCCACACCCACGCGCACCTGCGGGCCGATCTCCGGGATCTCCTTGACGACGGAGGCCACATCCTGGCGGTCGGCGTCCGTGGAGACCCCGCCCATACCCAGGAACACGCCCTCAAGACCTCCGACTTCGCCCGCGCAGGCGGCCAGGATGACCGATCTGAGGTTCTCCCTCACCTCCGCCCGCGCGTGGTCGTTGCGGTTCGCGGAGCCGCCCTCGGCGTACCCCAGCACGCGCCCCACCGGGTCCACGCGCAGCGCCCGCGTCCCCGTCCCACCACCATCTATCCCAACGTAGCTACGCATCGCCAACGCAACAGCCTCCATACTGCTTGACACCTCACCACAGAGACACAGAGAACACAGGGAAACACAGAGAAGAGCTTAGAGTAAGCAACTGCCACCACGATTACACCAAGACACGGAGGAGGGCTTAGTTGGGTTCTCTCTGTGCCCCTCTGTGCCTCTGTGCCTCTGTGGAGGGGCAGTTCGCCCTACCTGGTGTCTTGGTGGTGACGTTCTATCACTACCGCTTAGCGGCCCGCCAGGAACGCTCGATCTCCTCAAGGCTGCGGCCTCGGGTCTCTGGGACGGAGAAGTACACGAACACCAGGCCCACGAAGCTGCAGGTGGCGTAGATCCAGAAGGTCTTGGCGGAGCCAATGCTGTCCTTCAGCATGGGGAAGGTCTGCGAGACCACGTAGCAGGAGGCCCACAGCACCAAGGTGGCCGCGGACATCGCCTGGCCGCGAATCCGAGTGGGGAAGATCTCGCTGATGACGATCCACGGCACCGGCCCCATCCCCGCCGCGAAAGCCGCGATGAAGAGCAGGATGGGCACCAGCAGGAAGAGCGACCCGGCGTTCCTGACGAAGGCCACACCGATGAAGGTAAGGGCTATCACCTGCACGACGGAGCCCACCAGCAGCAGCGGGCGCCGGCCCGCGCGGTCCACCAGACCGATGGCAACGAAGGTGAACAGCAGGTTCATCAGGCTAACGCCGACTGTGTTCATGAAGGCGGCGTCTTGACCGCTGCCGATGGACTTGAAGATCTCGGGGGCGTAGTACATGATGGCGTTGATGCCGCTGAACTGGCAAACGGCCGCCAGCATCACACCGATGAAGAGCGCCTTGCGGTACACGGGGCCCACCAGCTCGGCCACGCTGCCCTGCTCCTGCTTCAGCGACTCCTCGATCTCCTGGCGCTCCCGCTCCGCGGCCTTGGGGCCCGCGACTCGCGTCAGCACCTTCATCGCCTCCGGGGACCGCCCCATCTTCATCAGCCAGCGGGGGCTCTCCGCCACGAGCAGCGCCAGCAGCCCGAAGAAGGCCGAAGGCAGCGCCAGCGACCCGAGCATCCACCGCCAGCCGTACTCGACGTTCCAGGCCTCGTTCCCCTGCCGCTGGATCCAGAGGTTCACGAGGTTGACGACCAGGATTCCGGACACGATGGCGAGCTGGTAGAGGGTCACCAGTCGTCCTCGAACCGCCTCCGGGGCGATCTCCGCGATGTAGAGCGGCGAGATCACGGAGACGCAGCCAATGGCGATGCCACCGAAGAAGCGTGCCAACACGAAGTGGTCCAGGGTGATGGCGTAGGCGGTCGCGAGGCCGGAGACCGCGAAGAGCGCGGCACAGAAGAGCAGCATCGGTTTCCGCCCGAAGCGGTCGCTTAGCGGCCCACCCACCATCGCGCCAACGATGCACCCCACCAGCGCGCTGGAGGCCGCGAAGCCGGTAAGCCCAGAGCCTAGCTGAAAGTGCTTCTGAAGAAAGCCCACCGCGCCGGAGATGACAGCAGTGTCGTAACCAAAGAGCAGACCGCCCAGAGCGGCAACGCCTGCCAGCAGCATCAAATAGGAACGGCTGCCCTCCTCGGAACCACCCATCACGCCTCCCTCGAACTACCCCAAGTTCCGCGACCCGACGCCGCACGGACGCCGCGCCGTTCAGGGGCTGTCCCAAGGTCCGCGGGACTGGATACACCCCAAGTACACTCTACTAGCGCGACAGTCTACTCCCCTCTACCATCCCTCGACCGAACCCAGCAGCTCCGCGAGGCCGAACCACGCGCCGAGCAGGTGGTCGACCCGGCACCACTTACCGCGAAGCAACGGTGTTCGGGGGCTCACAGGTGAAGACTTCGTAGCGGAAGTCGGTGAATTCGCCGCGGCCCTCCTCGGAGCTGACCACCAGCAGGATGTCCAGCTTCCGCTTTCCCTGCGTGAGCTGCGGGGCTATGTCGAAGTCGGAGTCATACCAGCGAAGGTAGGGGTTCTCGTCCGCGTGGTACCAGGTCCCCGCGTGCCCGCCGTTCACGAACACCTCGGCGCTCTGGCGCGGGCTCTTCTGGTCCAGTCTGCGGCGCAGCCTCACGCCGCCGTTCTCCGGCCTAACCGCCACGGTGAAGCGGATCTCACCACCCCGGTGGCTGCGGCCGCTGTCGCGCACGATGTTGTGGAGGTTCTCCCCCTCGTAGCTGGCCTCCAGGTCACCCGTCGGCTTGCTCTCGGTCGCGGAGTAGCCGTGATCGCGCTCGCTCTGCTCGTTCCCCACGTCCAGGAGGTCAGTTCTGCTCAGCGCGGGCCTGCGACGTAGGTACCCGAACCCCAGGCTGCTGTACTGCGAGACGATGTCGCTAGCCCCGCCGTGCTGGATGCAGGCGCTGATCCCCGAGTAGAACGGGATGGGCGCCTCCAGATGGAAGCGATAGTAGCAGCCGGTGCGCCGGTAGGCAGCGCCGTAGAAGCCGCCGCCCTCCGCGAACACATCGCCCACGCAGCCGGCGAAGGGGAGATTGAAGTTCACGTTGGGCCAGAAGCAGGCGAGGTAGTAGTCCTCGGTCCCGGTGCCGTTGATCTGGGGCATCGCCGCGCCGTCCACCGTGAAGTGTTCATCGCCCTCGCAGTAGTGGCCGCCCAGCATCGTCTGCACGGCGCCCACGAACCAGCCCGTGCCCTGGGCCTCGAAGAAGGGCCAGTCGCGCCCCATCACCGTCCGGCCGGCCCGGTACTGCGTGCTGAAGTAGCCCGCCTCGCCCTCGGCGTAGGACTGCGGAGCGACCGTCACCTCAGCCCTCACCGGCCCGGTCGCCTGCGCGCCGCGGTTCACGAGACGAATGCTGGCCTTGTGCCAGAAGGGCATTCGGAAGTAGGAGGTGAGCCGAACCTGGCCGTCCGCCAGCTTCTCCACCTTCAGAGGCAGGGCACGCACGTTCTCGGCGCGGACCGGGCAGGCGTAGAGCATGCCGAGAGGAGCGATGACGTCCGGGGCGGCGGGGTCGTCCCAGCGCATCTCCAGCTCCACGTGCTGAAGCAGCTCCTCCGAGCCGTCGCCCTCCACCACCAGCCGCTTCACCACGCCAGGCTTCTCGAGGGAGAGCACGTCGAGGGTGCCGTTGGCGGGGATGCCGTCGGACTGGGCGCGCACCACCTCGCCGCCGGCCGTCTCCAACAGCTCCTCCCCCTGCTGAGCGAAGGCCCTACGCAGGTACGACCGGTCCTCCGTACCGGTGAAGGTCCGCAGCTCGGTTCCGGTGGGATAGCGCTCGTAGAGGATGTGGTAGAAGGTGACCTCCCCCGTCACCGCGACCTTCAGCGACTTGGCGAAGGGCATGGGCACGAAGCAGTTGGCGGACGACTGGGGGCCCTCGTAGCGTCCGATGACCTTGAGGAAGGAGAGCGGCGAGACGAAGGGCGCCGTCTTGCCGGAGTAGAGGTCCGTCGCCTTGAGGGAGTATCGCGGCGTTGCCTCACCATCAAAGTAGAACTTCACCACCTGGTCGGCGGGGATGGCCGTGCCCCACATGCTCTTCACGCAGCCGGGCCCCATGGCGTCGAAGATGACGGAGTCGCCGTGCTGATCCTTGTAGAGAGACCAGCCGGCGTCGCCGTTCACGCCCTTCTTGTTGTGGCTGGAGAACTGGTGGACTGTGATCTCGCGAGGCAGCAGCGGGAGCTCATCCAGCGTGCGCGTTCTTCCTGCCATAGCCTTTGCATCCTCCGTCTGCCCAGCCCAAGCCCGACCCATCAGCACACCCAGAAGCACCACCAGACACGCCATCAGGCCCAATGAGCCCTCAAGCGCAGCCCGCGACGGCGAGGCGATGCCGATGTGACGCCGCCCGCGCTTCGGGATCCAGCTTTGCGGCGGTGGGCCCATACGATCCTCTCCCTGCGGCGAACCAGCCTGGAATGGGCAGTGGCAGGCGACCGCGGCGACGACGCAGCAACGCGGGAGATCGGCATCGGAGTCACCGTCCCCTCACGAGGATCTACGCGCGCCGGGAGCTTCTCCCCTGCCCGGGGGTGTGGGGCACGGTAGGGGGGCGAAGGGCCCCTCACGCCACTCACCCGCCTAGCCTCGCCCCGCCGGCAAACCACAGGGAACCGCGCGCCAACAAACGGCATCTTGCTTCTACGAGGGTACGGCTTTGGGCCCCAAGCTTGAGGGAGGCAATGGATGCGTTCACGCTCACTGATCACCCGCGCGGCACTCGGGGTTCTCGCCCTGGCGCTGCTGTTGCCCTTGGGGTTCAGCCTCTGGACCAACGCTAGCGCGGCGGCCCGAGTCCCGGAGCTTCGGGGCGGCAAGGAGGACTGGCTCAACACCACCGGGCCACTGTCCATGGCGAGCCTGTTGGACGGCAAACACGTGGTACTGGTCGACTTCTGGGAGTACACCTGCGTGAACTGCCTCCGCACCCTGCCCTACCTGCAGGCCTGGCAGAAGCGCTACGGCCCTGAGGGGCTGGTCATCATCGGCATCCACACCCCGGAGTTCCAGTTCGCCCGGGAGAAGGCGAACGTGAAGGACGCAGTGAAGCGGCTAGGCATCACCTGGCCCGTGCTGGTGGACTCGAACTACGAGAACTGGAACGCTTACGGCAACAACGTCTGGCCGCGCAAGTACCTGGTCGATGCCACCGGCGCCGTCGTGTATGACCACTCGGGTGAGGGCGGCTACGCCGAGATCGAGAAGCGCATCCAGTTGGCCCTCCGCCAGATCAACCCAGGGCGCGTGTTCCCCCTGCCCGTGGCGCCCGTCCGTGACACGGATCGGCCCGGCGCCGTGTGCTACCCCATGACGCCCGAGGTCTACGCCGGGTACGAGAGGGGAATGCTGGCGAACGGTGCGGGACCCGATGCCCGTGACGCCGCCCTCACCTACAGGGCGCCTGGCGCCTATCCCGACGGGGTTGTTGGCCTCATAGGCCAGTGGTCCTGGGGTCCCGAGAGCGTCCGCCACGCGAGGACCACCAAGGACCTGTCCGACTCCGTGAACCTGCGCTACCACGCGCTGGAGGTGAACGCGGTCCTCAAGCCGGAGGACGGCAAGCCCCTCCGGGTCTACGTGACGCAGGACGGCAAGCCGCTCTCCCGCATGGACTGGGGCGAGGACATCCTCACGGACGACTCCGGCCGTCCCTACCTCCTGGTGGACACCCCACGCATGTACCACGTGGTGAAGAACCACGCCTTCGGCAGCTTCACCCTCACCCTTGCCAGCGACAGCCCCGCCTTTGGCCTGTACTCCTACACCTTCGGCTCCTGCCAGGTACCCGGCAAGGGCTTGGGCAGGATGGGGATTGGTGGGTGAGAGCGGGTCGTAGGGTCGTAAGGTCGTAGGAAGGGCCTCAGAGGGTGGGAATGGGAGGGGCGGGCGTGCCGGGCCGATGAACGACCCGGCAATCGGGCCTGCGGCCAAGCCTGGTGCTACCGGGTAGCACGGGCCCAGGTCGGCGAGGCAGGGACCTCCGGCCGCCCGGTCTGTAGGAGCCGGTCTAGCTCCCAGCTTGGCCGAAGGCCCGATTGCCGGGTCGTCCATCGGCCCGGCCCGGCGCCCCTCCGGCCCTCACCCTCTGAGGCCCCCCCTACGACCTTACGACCCTACGACCCTACGACCCGCCCTCACCCTTTTACATCCTCCGTTCCATCCGCTATACTGGCGACAACGGCGGTAGCCGTTCGCTTATAACCGCATACACTCGATGTCCGGATGCCGGGAAGGCGGTGCAAATCCGCCACTGCCCCGCAACTGTAACTGCGGACGAAACCCAACGCGACCATTGGCCTCAGGGCTGAGAAGGTCAGGGGAGTAGGACGAAGCAGAGTCAGGAGACCGATCCGGAGGCCGTCTTTGGCGGCCTAGCATCGTGCCCGTCTCATCTCCGAGGGGAGAAGGCGCACCATGGGTAGTGCCCACATCCCCCGAGCGTCCCTTTGGACGTGTCGGGGTCTTCTGTTTCTGCCTCTGCTGCTTCTCTGCGTGTCACCTGTACTAGCTCAGGAACCACCGTCCGGGGAGCCGGCGGCCCAAGCGGCTCCCGCCCTGACTCCTGAGCAGCCTGGTGCCGATCCTACCGATGCCGTCCCCGAGGCCCCGGCGTCTCCCGCCGAGTCGCCGGAGGTGGAGGAGGCGCCGGTGGTTGTCACCGCCACGCGCGTCGCCCAGCCGAAGACGACGGTCAGCGCCCGGGTGGAGGTCATCAAGGCGGAGGAGATCCGCAAGAGCGGCGCCCGGACGCTTGCGGAGCTGCTCAGCCAGCAGGGGGGCGTGGACGTCCGCAGCTACGGCGCGGTAGGAGCGGTCAGCGCCCCCAGCCTGCGGGGCTCCGCCGCCGGCCAGGTGCTGGTGATGGTGGACGGCCGTCGCCTGAACTCCCCTCTGGGCGAGGGCGTGGATCTGGGCGACATCAGCCTCACGGGCGTGCAGCGCGTGGAGATCCTTCACGGCGGCGCCTCGTCGCTCTACGGCTCCGACGCCATCGGCGGCGTCATTAACATCATCACGAACGCCGCCACAGGCCCCACCGAGACGCGAACCCTCCAGAGCCTTGGGGCCTTCGGGCTGCGGAGCTGGAGCCTGGGCCGCACGGAGACGCTGAAGCCCCTCAGCTACACCTTCTCGCTCCAGAGACTGGTGGCCGACAACGACTTCGGCTATCGGGGCACCTCCGGTGCCGAGCGGTCCCGTGCAAACGCGGACTATCGCCAGACGGCGATACGTCTCCGGCTCACCCCCAAGCTCAGCTTGCCGGGGAAGCTGGACCTGAGCGGCGAGTGGTCGGACAGCTTCCGCGGCGTGCCGGGCATCATCCAGTCTCCTTCGCTCAAAGCGCGGCAGAGGGACCGGACCCGCGTTCTGGACCTCGCCTACCGGGGTGAGGAGGGGCGCGACGGCGGGTACAACGGGCGGGTCTACTACCAGCAGACAGCCCGCCGCTACGATGACCCGAGGTCCTTCCCCGCTCCCACCCACACGACTCAGGACGTGGACACACTGGGTGTCGAGCTGCTGGGCCGGAGGCGCTTCAGCGCCGGGCAGTCGCTGACGGTGGGGCTGGAGAGCCGCACGGAGAGCCTCAGCAGCAACGC